>JAFSYO010000115.1 GCA_017449925.1 Stomatobaculum sp. | reverse complement strand
TCGTAAATGTAACGGCGGATGCTGCTCCGCATCCGGCGGTTCCCATTATATCATGCCGGTGCCCCCGTGAAAGCACGGATTTCCTCTTCTCCTTTTTTCGTTACTTATGAATAATATTCATTGCCTTATGTCAACAATTCATTATTTTGCATGAATTGCTTCTTCCCTCTGCTGCGCCGCAGTATTAAAATATAAACAGATTTTCTGTAACGGCAGCTCGTTGTACAGCACTTAGAGGAGGAAACAGCATGAAGAAGTATTTCACCAGAACAGCAGTCGCAGCTCTTGCGGCTATCGCCATGACGGCATCTTTCCTGTCCGTCAGCGCAGCCACGAAGACCGAGACCAAGGCAGCGGAAACGACCAAGGAAGACACCAAGAAGGAAGACACCAAGAAAGAAGACACCAAGAAGGACGACGCGGCCGCAAAGCTTGCCGAGGAGACCAAGGTGGCTGATGCCGACGCTAAGACCATCAAGATCAAGAACGAGAAGTACAGAGTGGACTACGTGGGCGACGTCATCTACAAGCAGGTCTTCACCCCGGGTTCCAACGTGAAACTGAAAATGGACATGCTGATCCCGCGTCTCGAGGACAACAAGCCGGCACCGGTCGTTGTCTTCGTCAAGGGCGGCGGATTCACCTCCATGAACCTGGACGGCTTCATGCAGCAGAGAATGGCTGTGGCAGAGGCAGGCTATGCTGTCGTCAGCGTCGAGCACAGACAGGTCCCGGCAGCCACCTTCCCGGCATCCATCATCGACGTCAAGGAAGCGATCCGTTTCCTGCGCGCCCACGCGAAAGAGTACAATCTGAACACCGATAAGATCGGCATCTGGGGCGATTCCTCCGGCGGATACGCAGCCACCATGGTCGCGACTTCCAACGGCGAGAAGAAGTTCGAAGAGGGCACGAACCTGGATCAGTCCAGCGACGTCGCCTGCTGCATCGACTTCTACGGCCCGACTGACCTGACCACCATCGGCAAGGGCCTCGGCGAGGAGATCGAGAAAGGCCATGAGTCCGCCTCCACCACGGAAGCAATGCTGGTCAACGGCACCGCTTTCGGAACCAACCCCGGCGGAAGCGTCATGTCCAACATGGAAAAGGCTGATGCTGCCAACCCCATCAAGTACATCGACAAGAAGGATCCGGCCTTCCTGATCTTCCACGGCACTGAGGATGTCCTGGTGGCTCCCTACGAGTCCAAGATCCTGTACCAGGGTCTGAAGGATGCCGGCGTCGCGGCAGATCTCTACTATGTCGAGGGCGGCACCCACGGCGGCATCGACTTCTACCAGCCCGAGATCATGGACATCTGCATCAAGTTCCTGGACAAGAACCTGAAGTAAATACCGTATGCTCTCCCGGGAACTGCAGACCCGGGGAATCACATAAAGACAGCCGGCCTGAACTGAACAGGCCGGCTGTCTTTTTTTCAAAATTTTGCTTTCAAGTCCCGCTTTCAGACCTTCACTTCCTCCGGGGAAGCGGCGCCGCCCTTTCGCGACCACCGCAGCGCGTTCTTCGGACATGCTTTCATGCATTCGCCGCAGCGGATGCACTCCGCGCTGTCCGGCTCCTTCACCGGGTCCACATTCATCTTGCAGATCTTCGCGCAGGCGCCGCAGTGAACGCACGCCGTTTCATCCACCGCCATCCTGACCAGGCTGACCTTCCGGAACAGCGCGTAGAAAGCGCCCAGGGGACAGACATACTTGCAGAAGGGGCGGTAGATAAAGACC
>JAFSYO010000114.1 GCA_017449925.1 Stomatobaculum sp. | reverse complement strand
TTCACCTCAGATGAAATCATCTGTTTGTTTTTTGTACCCTTTTTTTCTATCATGGCTCAAATACAAAAACTGGCACCCAGAATCGAGTGCCAGTTTTTATAGGCTTCATCCACAATGTTTATTATCTAAATGACATTGCCCTTTTGGCCGGCATTTTCAAGCGTTTTTAAGAGATTTTCGCCTGTCTGAAGCTCGGTTTGGGCGTTTTTTTGACTTTTTCAAAATTAGGTACCCCTGTTTTTCGAAAAACAGGGGTACCAATTACGGAAAAATCACCAAAAACGCCCAATCAGGCCCGAAACGCATCAAAATAGTCGAAAAAACCCAGCTTTTTTCGCTGAAAAGGGGTACTAAAAATCAAAAATTGCCGAAAAACGCCCAGTCAATCTCTGGCAACATGAACATGTCATTCTTTGGCGGCAAGAAACCGGATCACATGTTCCGCAAAGGTCCTGTGGCCTTCTTCCGAAAAGTGGACCAGGTCGGATCCCATGCCAATCCCCCATTCGGAAGCATCCGCAAACAGGACTCCGTATTTCTCCGCCAGGCGTCTGAATTCCTGGTTCATAAGGTCATGTTCCCTTGCGAAGACTGCATACATCGGATGCCTGGAAAGCTGCGCTGCTGCGTAGGGCGGGGCGATGAGCCAGATCCGGGGATGCTTTTCTCCCTGAATAAGAGGATATTTTTCTTCCCGAAGGAGATATTGAAGGAACTGTTCCATTTTCTCTGCGGCTCTGTCTGCGTCCGGGTCTGAGGTAAGGAAAATGTCGTTGGTCCCCAGCATGACTGCGAAGATGTCCTGTCCCCTCAGCCTTCGGAGCAGGCTGTCGACGTACCGCAGTTCCCTTTGTCCCGCCGGGATCTCCCGGCCGTTCATTCCTTCATTGACCACGTTCCATCTGCCCCCCAGTGCAGCGGCAGTAAGAGATGTCCAGATCCTGTTCTCCGAATACCTTCCCCCGAACATGTCCCGCGGGTCATAACCATAAGTATTGGAATCGCCGAAAAAAATGATCGTCCTCTTCTCTCCCGTTTCCATCTGACTTCTTCCCCTCCTGTTGCCAAATCATCCCGCTTCTTTATCTATTTTCCGCCGAGCTGTACCTGCCAGTTTTTTTGTTTATCCTTTTCCCGCCGCGCTATATCTGTCAATTTTCTGTTTATCCTTTTTCCGCTGTTCTGTATCTTTCTTTCAGCACATTCCGCAGCACATCCCGCAGCGCAGCCCGAAAGCTTCGGCAGAATTCCGCCGATACTTCCTCCGCGGCATTTCCGTAGATGCGGCGTTCCAGCAAGGAAGCCAGCGCCTCAAAACACTCTCCCGGCTCCCGTGAACTTTCAAACTTCTCTCCCCGCACTCCCGCGCTGCGTATCCGCCGCAGGAATGCGGCATCGCTTTCCCCGGTGCGTCTTCTCAGTTCCTTTTTCCCGGGGCCTGCAAAGCTCCGCTCTGCATAGGTGAGAAGTCCTTCTGCAGTATTCCTGTTCCGGAGATAGGCCAGCTCGAAGGAGAGGGCTGCTGCGATTCTGTTGAAGAGGGCTTTCAGCGCTTCTTTCAGTCTGTTCGTCCTCACCGTACCGGCGGAGGGCTTCCCGAAAGCGGCTTCGTTCCAGCGGAGTCCTTTCAAGGCGCGGTAGATGAGTCTCAGGAGGAGGAACAGGAGGACTGCTGCCGCGATGCCTCCGACCACAAGGACGTAAAGAGGCATTTCCATGGCCTCTTCTTCTCCGGGGAGCATCAGTTCCTCTTCTTGTATGGGCGCAGCTTCCTCATACTGCGGCACCGGCAGGAAGGAATTGAGCCACAGAAGGAAGCGGTACAGGAGGCGGGCAGAAAAGAACAGTATGCGCACGGCCACATTCCAGAGAAACAGGATGCCGCCGACCACTGCTTCTCCGCCGCCCTGCAGAAGAAGCGCCGCGCCTGCCGCTGCGCCGGTCATCAGCAGAAAAAGCAGCGGCATCAGGAACAGTCCGGGATTCAGTCTTTGCGTGCGCCGTAGGACCAGCGCACCTAAAGTCATTGCTAGTGCCGCAATATTCCAGGGAACTTGCCATGCTCCTCCGGGCAGTTCCATGGAACCGGAAACTGCCAGGGTCAGGACCAGGGTGACCAGCAGGCCGTCCGCATAAAGCGGCAGGCTGGCCTCCTTCAATTCTTCCGCCGGCAGCATGGCAGCATGAAGCGCGGTCCCCACAAGAAAAAAGAACAGAAGCAGGTATCCCGCGTCAATATCTTCATAGCAGCCGACGGCGACCAGGATGCAGGAAGCGCCGGTCAGAAGCACAAGGACCGCATCAACCGCGACAGTGAGCCGCAGCGAGCAGCGCTTTGCCTGAAAGATGACATTGACCGCGTACACGAACAGGACTTCCGGGATCCAGAGTGCATACCGGAGATACACTTCCTGCTGCGCGTGCAATGTCGCCAGGAAGAAGAAAAATCCGGTCAGCACAGCGTCGGAAAAGAGCATGCAGATGTGCACCGCGCTTCTTTTCAGCATTTCTTCACGCAAGGAGCGCCCTCCTTTCCACCACCCGGTATACGGGATGGGCCTCTGCCGCGCCGTGGGCGATCAGGCAGAGCCGGTTCTCCGGCAGGCGGTCCAGAAGTTTCCTGCAGGTGAGACGTTCCGGAGACATGGTCAGCACAAAGATCTGACCCAAGGCGTGGGATGCCCGGAGAGTCTCCTCCGCCGGAAATACTGCGGGTCCCCCGTAGTAAAGGATCGCAGAGAGCTGCATCAGCAGTTCCGGTACCGCCTCCTCGGGAGACGCCGGCCGTAAAAGCCCGCCTCCGCTCCCGCTGCGTTTCATCGTGACAGTATCGCCCTCCACCTCCGCCGGCAGCACCTTCGGGAGCACCAGCGCCGGGCGGCATTGTTTTTCAGCGAAGCGGACGATGAGGGATGCCGCCAGGGAGATCATTTCCTCCAGCTCCTGCTCATGATACCGGTCCACGTAGTAATAAGACTTCCCGTCCCTGCCCTCCAGGGCGCGATGATCCCCGAAAGAAGCAAGGTCCACCAGAAAAGTGACCGCTTTCGGCCGGAGCTGCTCATACAGATTTACTTCCATCCGCCCCTGCATGGCCAGCATCCGCCAGTTGATCCGCCTCGCGCTGTCTCCCGGCTGATACTCCCGGGTGCCCTTCAGCAGAGAGACGTCCTCCAGGAGCCCGTCCTTTCCCCGGCCCAGATCCGCCGCGTTGAAGGGAAGGGGATCCGTGATCACAGAAAGGAGCTTCGGATAGACCACAAAGAGCATCCCCCGCTCCGGGCGGATCATACGGCTCTGAACTGCCAGGCCGAAGCCGTCCCCGGAGACCAGCTCCGCCCGGTCCAGGGCGTAAACACCACGTTTTTCCGTTTTCCAGCATTGCTCCCACTGAAGCGACTGCCAGGGCAGGATCCAGTTGAAGTATCCGGGTTCATTGGGAAACGCGCCGCTTTTGTCCTCCGGAAACAGCAGCGTCATCCAGAAAAGAGGAAGCCACTTCCGGTTTTCCACCTCTACGGAAAACCGAAGCTCCTCTCCCGGAAACACTCTGCAGGATTCGCCCCGGAAGGACAGGTCCAGCCCCTCCAGCGAATACTTCCCCCACAGGAGGGAAATCAGGAAAAAAACAAAGGCCGCGAGAAATACCATGGAAAGCTCCGGCCTGTGCAGCCAGGCGGACAGGAGAAAAAGAGCGACAAGAAGCAGCAGGCCGCCCGGGGTCACGAAATTGCTTCCGTTTTCCTCATTGCGCCTGTCCTGTTTCACAGCGCTGCTTATCCCTTTGTTCCTGTCCTGTTTCATAACTCAGTTTCCCTCACTGCGCCCGCCCTGTTCAATAGCGCTGATTCCACGAACACCTATGATTTCTCCGCGAACCTCTCCGATTTTTCCGGAGGCACCGGCGTTTTCTCAAGAATGTCCTGAAGCACCTGCTCCGCCGTGGTTCCGGCATATCTCGCCTCCGACGTCAGCTGGACGCGGTGGCAGAGAACCGGCAGGAACAGCCCCTGGATATCATCCGGCGTCACGTAGTCCCTGCCTGCCATCGCTGCCGCTGCCCTGCCGCCCTGGTACAGGCAGCGGGAAGCTCTGGGACTGGCACCGCTCTTCAGGCTTCCGTGCTCTCTCGTCCTGTGCACCAGCTCCACGATATAGCGGTTCACATGTTCACTGACGAACACGCCGGAGATCTCCTTCCGGAGCTCCTTCAGGATCTCCGGGGAGGCCTGGGGGGTGATGTCGGCAAAGGGGATGCTGTCTCCCAGGGCGGCCAGCATCGACTCCTCCTCTTCCCGCTCCGGATAGCCCATGGAAAGCTTCATGAAAAAGCGGTCCAGCTGCGCCGCCGGAAGGGGGAAGGTACTCTCCTTCTCCACCGGGTTCTGGGTGGCAAGCACAAAGAAGGGCTCCGGGAGGGGGAGCGAATTCCCGTCAATGGTCACCTGACGCTCCTCCATTGCCTCCAGAAGGGCGGACTGGGTCCGGGGGATCGCCCGGTTCAGCTCGTCCGCCAGAAGGATGTTCGTGTTGACCGGACCTTCCCGCAGCTGGAATTCCCCCGTCTTCTGATTGAACACCATCATTCCCGTCACATCCGCCGGCAGCAGGTCCGGCGTGAACTGCACCCGCCGCATACTGCATCCCAGGGCAAGGGAAAGACTCTTCACAAGGGTCGTCTTCCCGCTTCCCGGCAGATCCTCCAGAAGTACATGGCCGCCGGAAAGAATGGCCGCCAGTACCAGGCGGATCGTATCCCGCTTTCCGATGATGATCTTTTCTGTTTCTTCTATCAGACGCCGCGCGCACGCTTCTGTTTTCATCTCTTTTCCTCTGTTTCCCGCTGTTCCACTCGAAAGGGGACGATTTCTGCCGATCCTGCCGGTCCCTGTGCCAAGGCCGGTCTCTGCTGTTCCGGATGTTCTACCATAATCTTATTATATCTTGCCGCTCCTGCCTTTGTCTCCCCCGAATACTATGACGAAAGCCGGATACAGGACAGGCTGAAACTTTCCGGCGGCCCGCCTGCTTTTGATGTATAATAGACTATATGCAGAACCAGCTGTAAGGAGGTCTAAAACTATGAAAAAACTGTCTTTTGCTGTGGCATTGCTGCTGATGATCCACTGTCTTTCCTTCACTGCCTTTGCAGAGACCGGGGCCGATGTTATCATGCGGGCAGGCACCACTCAGGCTTTCTCGGATGAAGCGGTTCCGGCAAAGGATATCAACACTATTCTGAACGCCGGACTGAAGGCAGAGAGCGCAATGAATCAGCAGCCGTGGCTTTTTGTGGCGCTGACTGACAAAGCTATGATGAAAGAAGTGGCCGGTTCCGGCATGATGCCCCCGGGCGCCGCTCCCGCCGGTGCAAATGGCGCTGCTCCCGCCGGTACGAATGGCACCGCACCGCCCAGACCCGCGAACGGCGCGAAGGCTGGCCTCGGTGATTCGCCGCTTGCGATCCTTGTTTACATGGACGAGGGTTCCCGCTCGCCGGATCCCTCCTTCGACTGCGGCCTGGCAGTGCAGAACATGTACATTGCGGCAGTCTCCCTGGGATACGGGGCGAAAATCGTCTACGGCCCGGTGGTGACGCTGAACGGAGAAAAGCACGATCACTTCTGTGATGAGTTCGGCATCGACCGCTCTCTGAAAGCTGTGTCAGTCCTGCTGATCGGTAAAGCGGACGATGCAGTCGACAGCACCACGGGAGCCAGTGAGCGGGCTGCATTCAAGGATAAAGTAAGACTGATTGAAGGAAAATAAGCTTAGGTCAGACTCAATTAAAAGGTATAAACTAAGTCTAGTTTAATAAACCACTTCTCGGCGTGGCTGCCGCATCATCTGATGCGGCAGTCTCTTATTCTGTACAGCTTGCGTGGGGCTATACTCGAAAAGTCCTTCTTTGCACTCCCTTCCCTGAACCGGTTTTACCTTCAATTTGGCTGTATTTAAGCACTTTTTACTCTGTTTTCAATGAAGCGTGGGGCTATAGAGCCCAAGTCTTCGCCTGCACTCCCTTGTGTCATTTGTAAGTGATGGAGTGCTGTTGAGGACTTGGCCTCTATGCCCCCACAACTAGTAAGAATTGAGCGAAATCCCGGAATCCACCGCCAGAAAAAAGGAGTGCATTTGAGTAGTTACGAATATGCCCCCAAAGCGTCGATTCCTGTATCTTCACAATCCCTTCAGTTCTTCTTGATCCCCTCAATCATTTCTAATTTCCAAAAATAATACCCGGGATTTCTTAAAAAACAGGCCGCCGTACTAACTTTTCTTAGTACGACAGCCCAGTCTTTCATTGTTATTCTTCCTTCGCGAACTGCTCCGCCAGCTGCCGCGCGAACTCTCCCATGTTGCCGTCGATGAATGCCCTGGCCGTGCCTGCGCAGACAGTATAGATAAGCGGCCTGAACCACCCTTCCGGAATTCCCAGGGCTTCCGCCTGTTTCTTCACGCGGACCGCTGCCCGGATTCCTTCCGTGGAGGCGATGGTGCTGAGCTTCGGGACCAAGGTCACGTCCCCCTGGACCACTCCTGCGTAGCCCGGCAGCAGGTACCGAAGAAGCTCCAGCACCTTTTCGTCCTCTGTGTCCGTCACCACCAGGGACGGCGCGCCTTCCCGCATGGAATCAGCGTGGCCAATGATCTTCGCGCAGACAATGGAAAGCGAGGGGTACCGCGCTGCGAGGTCTTCCGGAAATTCTCCCTTGGTAGACATGTTCACCAGCACAGCCCCGGTCTTCATATGACTTGCAGCCTCTTCGGCTGCCTTGGGAATGACCGTCGCGGGCAGCACCAGAAAAACCACATCAGCCAAAGAGAGGCTCTCATAATCCGTGTGCGCCTCGCCGCCGGTCTTCTCCGCAATGCGCTTCGCGGCAGCCTCGTCCATATCCACGATCAGTTTCCGCACATCGCCCGGCAGCTGCTCCGCCGCCACCGAACCCATTCTTCCCGCTCCAAGAACTGCTGCTGTCAACGCCATGTCCTTTCCTCTCTTTCCATGAATCTCCATGAACTTCCCCAATTCTCCGCAAGTCTCCACACAATCCGCCAGTATAATACCCGGGCATTCGCCTCAGCAGATTCTTCTCTTCTATCATTATACTTACAAATGGAACGCTGTGTCAGTATCTTATAATCTCTATAGTTAAACAACATTTTTATTGTCGTTTTCTACAAAAAATACTGTTTCACATTGTTTACTGTTTTTTCTATACTTTGTACATAAGAAAGACCCGGGGGAACCTGTAAACCAAGCACTAAAAAACAGGAGGAAATGTATGAAAGCCGTTTTGACCGATCTTGCCCTTCTCAGCACCTTGCTTCTCATCGGCATCACCCTCAGAAAGAATGTCAAAGCATTCCAGAACCTTTATATTCCGGCATCCCTGCTGGCAGGTTTCGTTGGCCTGATCTTCGGGCCGCAGATCCTCGGCAAGGTCCTGCCCTTCTCTTTCCCTGTAACTGATACTATGGGCGGCTGGGCTGGCCAGCTGGTCAACATCGTTCTCGGACTTTCCTTCCTTGGAAAGAAATCTTCCAGCAAGAGTTTTGGGAGAACAGCGTTCTCTGCTGTGACCCAGGGGGGACTGGTCCATCAGACTCAGGTCTGCCTTGGACTTGGAATCACCATGCTGCTGATGCCCCTTTACTCCAACCTTCCCTTCTGCTTCGGTCTGACCCCGGTGTTCGGCTTCCACGGCGGACACGGCACTGCGAACGCAGCCGGTGAGGCTCTGGCGCAGGCAGGCTGGGCGGATGGCCCGGCTGTCGCAAACACCATGGCGACTGCAGGTATCCTTTCCGGTATCATTTTCGGTATGATCATCATCAACATCGCAGTCCGCAGAGGCTACGCGAAGATGGTCGACGAGCCCCAGAACGTTCCGCAGGACCTGAAGGAAGGTATCGTCCCGATGGAGAAGAGAGTGTCCCTCGGAAAGGCCGTTACTTACAATGACGCGCTTGATCCGCTGGCACTGCAGCTCTCCTTTGTCGGTATCGTTTACGGCGGCGCAACCCTTCTTTCCAAAGGCCTTGTGTCCCTGCACCCGATCCTCAGCAACGTCCCGCTGTTCGCCTGCGCAATGTGTGTCGGCGCCCTTCTGAACTTTGTCATGAACAAGCTCGGCCTGCAGGACTATCTTGACAGACCCACCCTGGACCGCATCTCCGGCGTGGCCCTCGACTACCTTGTCTGCTCCGCTATCGCTACCCTGTCCCTGAAGGTCTTTGCCCTTTACACTGTTCCGCTGGTCGTAACGATCCTCGCTGTCATGCTTGGCAACATCGTTGTGAACTTCTACTTCGGCTACAAGATGTTCGATGATGACTGGTTCGAGCGTACTGTTACTGCTTACGGCCTTGAGAGCGGCGTTCTTGCAACAGGTCTTATGCTGCTCCGCGTCGTTGACCCGAAGTTCGAGACCACCGGCCACGAGTCCGGCGCTGCATCCGCAGCCCTCTGCTATCCCTGGTCCCTGCCCTACATCATGTTCGCACCTGCCCTGGCTTTCGTTGTGGCCCCGATCGTCATGTTCGGTTTCAGCGCAGGCCTGTGGCTTGTGTTCTTCATCATCGCAAGAGTCTTCTTCTGGCACAAAGAGCGTAAGTTTACAGATATCATCTTCAACAACAGCGACAGACCGAGAGCTCACCAGATCAGCCAGTCCTGACGACCTGAACACCTGCATTCGAAGACAGGAGACCCGCCATGTACGACCACATTCTCAGAAATGGTATTCTGACAGATAAGGCAAACGGCCTGGACGGCACGCCGATGGATATCGCAGTGCTGGATGGGGTGATCGCAGAGATCGCCCCGTCTGTCAAAGGCGAAACGAAAAATGAAATCGATCTCCGGGGACTGACTGTTACCCCCGGCCTGATCGACTACCACGCTCATTTCTTCAGCGGCGGCACCAACACTTCACTGGAATTTGCAGTTTATCCCGCCACCGGCGTCACTTACGCGGTCGATGCCGGCAGCGCCGGGGATTCCAATGTGGAGACCTTCATCAGCACCCTTTCCCTGAAGGAAAAGCGCCACGCCGGAATCTTCCTGAATGTTTCTTCCGAAGGCCTCAGCTGCCTCGGCGATCACCCGGAAAATATCAATCCGGCCTATTACAACGAGGCGAAGATCCTGAAGCTCTGCAGGCGGTATCCGGACTTGATCTGCGGCATCAAAGTGCGTATCAGTGAAGATATCTGCGAGATCAGCAACACCACTAGCTTTGAAGCTCTGCGGGCGGCAGTCCGGATCGCCGAAAAAGCAGGTCTCCGTGTCTCCGTGCACATGCCGGCTTTCCAAGGAGATATTTCGGAACTGATCGATATCCTTCGTCCCGGTGATATTTTCTGCCACGTCTTCACGCCACAGAAAGGCATCCAGGACGGAGACGGGATCTCCAAAGAAGTGTTCCGCGGCAGAGAGAAAGGAATCATTTTCGAGTCCGCCTGCGGAAAAGGCCACCTGGGCCATGAGATCGCCGGAAAAGCCATCCGTGCAGGTTTCCTGCCGGACATCATTTCCGGAGACCTGACCAGGAACACCTTCGGGAACACTCCCGCGGTTTCGCTGCCCTATCTGATGAACAGGTTCATGGCGATGGGCATGTCTTTCCCGGATGTGCTGGCCACCGTCACCGAAAAGCCCGCTGCTCTTTTGGGCCTTACCGGACAGATCGGCTGCCTGAAAGCAGGCGCCGTGGCAGACATTGCCGTTTTCCAGAGAGAACAGAAGCCTGTCACTTTCGTGGATGCCAGAGGCGTATCGGTCACTGGATCTGAGCTTCTGACTCCCGCCGCGGCGATGATGGAAGGCGAATGGGCCTTTAACAACCTGCCATTTTACAATTTATTATAATTTTTACTCATATTTTCCTCCTTAAAATATGAAGCCGTTCGGCGAAGTCTGCACCAATTCCGGTCAGACTTCGCCGCGCGGCTTTTTTAAGTATTAGGGGGAGATTCCCATATGGTATACTCTGTTTAAGGCAACCGATACACTTTGATTAAATGCAGCGAATAGTACGGGGGAGGAAATAACATGAGACATTTTTCTGCCGAATACTTAAACGAATACTGCCGGAAGGTCATGACTGCGAAGGGCGTGGAGGAATCTTGCGCCGCGGCGGTCGCTGACATGCTGGTGGACGCGGACCTCACAGGTGTCAGCACCCACGGCGTGAGCCGTCTTCCCATTTACATGGAACGCCTGGACAAAGGCCTCGTAGAAAAGAAAAACAACATCCGGATCATAAAGGAGAGTCCCTCTGCCCTGGCGATCGATGCGGGCAATACTTTCGGTGCCATGAGCGCGGGATATGCCATGGAGCGCTGCATTGAAAAGGCCCGGGAGACCGGATGCTGCTTTGCCACCGTCAAAAATTCGAACCACTTCGGCGCGGCGGCATTCTACACTAAAAAAGCAGCGGCTGCCGGCATGATCGGCTTCTGCTGCACCAATCTGACCGCGAAGATCGCACCCTACGGAAGCTCCGAGCCCTTTATGGGCACGAATCCGGTCTGTGTGGCTGTTCCCAGTGCGGATTTCCCGGTGGTGCTGGACATGACTCCCTCTGTGGTGGCTCTTGGAAAGCTGATCCTCGCCCAGAAACTCGGGAAAGAGATTCCGCTGGGCTGGGCTCTGGACCGGAACGGCCAGCCTACTACAGACCCGGCGGAAGGCAGAAAAGGCTCCCTTGTCCCCATCGGCGGGCCAAAGGGCAGCGGCATCGCCATTATCGTGGAACTGCTGGCAGGCGTTCTTTCCGGCGCCGGGACTGCTTCCCACCTGCATGACCTCTATCAATTTGACGCCCCCCAGGGGGTCGGGCACTTTCTTGGCGCGATCGACGTATCCCATTTCATCGACGTCGATACTTTCCGCCAGGGTGTTTCCTCCTTCTCTGAAGAAGCGAAGTCCCTTAAAAAGGCCGGCGGATTCACGGAAATCCTGATGCCCGGCGAGCGCTCCGCGAGAAGCGCCGCTGCCCTCTCAGAAAGCGGCATCGACCTCCCGGAGGAAGTCTGCGAAGAGCTTGCGGCACTGGGAAAACCTCTCGGGATCACCTTCGCAGAAACCACAAATTGAACACTCCTGCCGCTTGGATGCTGCCTCTGTTTAGACAATATGTAATGACCTCCGATTTGTAGGTTCGTGGATTTACCTGTATACTACAAGTCGGCAAAGACAAATGTAACAGGAATTACCGCATACAAATGGAGGTCATCAAATGAAGTATAGCACAGTCTACGTCGGA
>JAFSYO010000113.1 GCA_017449925.1 Stomatobaculum sp. | reverse complement strand
GCCATTCGGTGCGGTCAAGCAGTCCGGAAAGCTCCCGAAGAAGTCCCTCACGCTCGGCCGGCGACGGATTGTTCTTCAGCAGACCGAGCGTGAGATTCATGGTCGTTAAGGGCGTGCGGAGCTGATGGGAAATGTCGGCCAGGGAATCAGCTAAAAAGCTTTTGTCCCGGGTCAGAGCTTCCGCATTTTCCTTGAGACGCAGCGTAACTTTCTGCAGCTGGGAAGCCAGAACGGAGAGTTCGCCTTCTTCATAGTCGGCGATCGCGAGCGGTGTTCTGCCCTGCAGCAGCTGTTCCAGCTGAGTGCTGAGCGTTTTCAGCCGCCGGTAACGATGCCGCTCCGTCAGATAATAAAGGAGCCCGCCCGCTGTTCCGCCGAGGAAAACGAGGAGCGCCGTCAGCGGGGAATGCAGCCATCCGGTTGCCGTAAGAAGGACTGTGACGGCGGCAAAGAGGATCAGCCCCTGCCTCAGTTCTTTGTTATTGCGGATCATTTCATTCCTCCAGACGGTAGCCAAGTCCGCGAACGGTCAGGATGTGCTTCGGATTTTGAGGATCCGTCTCCAGCTTTTCACGGAGCCGTTTGATATATACTGTCAACGTGTTGTCGGTCACATATTCACCGGCGCAGTCCCAGATCTCATCCAGCAGCCGCTCCCGGCTCAGGATCTGCCCCCGGTGATTCAGGAAGACCATCAGCAGGCGGTATTCCAGAGCGGATAGATGAATGAGGGTCTCATCTCTTGTGATCTGTGCCTTGCCTGTATCGATCAAAAGATTGCCCAGGCGGACCGTTCCCGTCCGGGAGGTGCTACGCCTGAGCACGCTGCGGATCCGCGCCACCAGTTCACGGGGACGGAAGGGCTTGGCAATGTAATCGTCGGCTCCCATTTCCAGCCCGGTCACGGTGCTGTATTCATCACCGGAAGCCGTCAGAAAGATCACGGGGATTCCTTTGTTCTTGGCATAGGCACAGACGGCGAAGCCGTTTCCCTCCGCCAGCGTGATATCCACGAGCGCCAGATCCGGCCGCTCCCGGTCCAGATTTTCGACGGCTGCCGTCTGCCCGTCCACAGAAAGAACACGGAAGTTTTCCGTGTGAAGATACTCTGTCAGTCTCCGTACCAGCGCCGGATCGTCTTCCACCAGCAGGATCTTTTCCATAGTCCGCCTCTCTTTCCGGAATCGCAAAAAGGAGTCCCTTTCGGAACTCCATCATAGCATTTTTGCCGCCCGTTTACCAATGACAGAATTGTCACTTTGATGAAAATCCTGTTTTTTACGCCCGGCCGGCGTCGTCTGCTCTCTTACGCCCTGCCGGCGCAGTAGATCCGGATCGCCTTCTCCATAAAGGCGCCGGTCCCTTCCCCGCCGTACGCGTCAATGTTCTGCGTGAACTCGCCGCCGGCGCCGTAAAGGCTGCCCAGACCCTTTAAGATCTGATCGCTGCAGGGATACATGTTTTCCGTGATGAAGTCCTGGATCCTCTTCACGAGGTCCTGCGCCTCGGGCGAATCAGGGCCCTTCTGTTTGATCCCGCCCGCCTCCTGAAAGAGCTTCATGAAGCGCTCTGTCAGGAGCTTTTCTTCTTCTTTGCTCCGTTTCGCCGACTTCTTCTCGTATTCCCTGTATTCCGGCGTGTTCCCGTACTGCTCTTTTGCCCTTTTTGCGCACTCATCCAGTTTGCTTTTGTCAAAGGCTTTGAAATCCATCGTTCCCGCTCCTTTTTCTTTGAGACTCTGTGCGAAGGCCAGCAGATTTTCCAGATGTTCCTTCTTCAGTCTCAGCAGTTCGATCTGCTACTCCAGTGCCCTGTCCTTATGAAAGTCCGGACTGTCCAGGATCGAGCGGATGTCCTTTAAGGGAAACTCCAGCTCCCGGAACAGCAAAATGTGCTGCAGCCGCTCCAGATCCGCCTTCTCATACAGCCGGTATCCGGCCTCGCTGTACCCGGACGGAGGCAGAAGACCGATCCTGTCGTAGTACTGAAGGGTGCGTATGCTCACCCCGGCCAGCCGGCTTACCTCATGGACTGTCATCATGGCTGCTTCCTCCTTTCGCTTCATGCCTCTACTTTAAACTATTACGCTGCGTCAAAGTCAAGCGTTTTTTTGCGAAAACAACAAGTTTTTTTGAAAGATCTCCTGCCGCCCTCTCCATGAAAAAACCCCTCGGTTTCGAGGGGTTTTCCGCATCAGACGGCCCGGGGCCTCTTCAGACCAGAAGCGCATCATAGTCTTCGATCGTAACTGTCCTGATACTGTATTCCATTCTTCACATTCCCCGGAAGTGGGGCTTTGTTCACAGCTTCGCCAGTTCTTCCTTCGCCGTGTCGGCGATCTCGGTGCAGTATTCCCAGCTTCTGGTCCGGGAAGCGTTATCCGCCAGCTGCGCCAGATGTTCTTTTACTTTTGCGGTCTTAAACTTGGGCAGCATCTTTGTGAGCCGCTTCGCCTGCTTC
>JAFSYO010000112.1 GCA_017449925.1 Stomatobaculum sp. | reverse complement strand
TGCCGATCTTGCTTTCATACGTCTTTTTCCGATGTGCGATTGCAAGGTTCCAGCTCAGAAAAGCCACAATCACCGCTGTGATAACAACTGCAATGATGATTTGTGACACAGAGCACCTCCTTATTTAGTTTTCATTGTACGATCTGCAAAATACTGCACTGCAATAGTGCTATTTTAGCAGATGAAAAAGCTATGCGCAAGATAATACTTCCTAAACTTCTTCCGCCCTGCGCATCGCACTTTCGATCCTGGACCAGGAGTAGCCCCTGCGGCTTAAGAACGCCGCGATCTTCTGACGCTCCTTCGGATCCGCGCTGTCCGGCCGGTAGTTCCGTTTTTCCAGTTCCCTTCTGATCTGCGCTTCCTCGTCCGGCGGCATCTCCTCCAGAAGCTCCTCCGCCAGTTCCCGTCCGATCCCCTTCTGCGTCAGATCAAAGAGCAGGCGGCGCCGGCTTTTTCCATCATTCCATCGGATATAGTTCTCAGCAAATCGTCTGTCATCCACATAGTGTTTTTCCCTGGCCCACCTCAGTGCTTCCGAAGCACACTGCTCCGGACAGAAGGAAAGCTGCAGCTTTCTTCTAAGCTCCGCCTCCGGGTAATCCCGATCCTTCAGGAGCCTGACGATCCTTTCCCGGGCGCGTTTCGTAAGCAGCGGGAACAGCACCTCTTCCAGCATTTTTTCCGAAAGCTCTCTCCCTTCCTCCAGTCCGTATTCCCTGAGTTCGCTCCTGTAAACAGAAAAAACAAGGTCCCCGTCTGTGAGGACCCTGCTTTTCATTTTTCCGTACGGAAGGATTTCCGTGATGATCATTCTTTTTCCTCCGAGGATGCAGCGCCGGATGCTTCCGCAGCCGCGGCAGAGAAGGGATCCGCCGGCAGACCGTGGGCTGCCCGAACCTTCGCCTCGACTTCCGCCATGACAGCTGGATTCTGGGCGAGGTAGTTCTTCGCATTCTCTCTGCCCTGGCCGATCTTCGCGCCCTGATAGGCGTACCAGGCGCCGCTCTTCTCGATGATATCCTCCTTTGCCGCCAGATCCAGAATATCACCCTCCCGGGAGATGCCTTTGCCGAACATGATATCGAACTCCGCCTCCTTAAAGGGCGGCGCGATCTTGTTCTTCACGACCTTGACGCGGACGCGGTTTCCGATGACCTCGCCGCTCTGTTTCAGGGAATCGATCCTGCGGACATCCAGACGAACCGAGGCATAGAACTTCAGTGCCCGGCCGCCGGTAGTCGTCTCCGGATTGCCGAACATCACGCCGATCTTCTCACGGAGCTGGTTTATAAAAATGACAGTACAGTTCGACTTTGCCATGACACCGGTGAGCTTCCGGAGTGCCTGGCTCATCAGTCTGGCCTGCAGTCCGACATGGGAGTCACCCATGTCGCCGTCGATCTCCGCCTTCGGGACCAGCGCCGCCACGGAGTCCACAATAACGATATCCACTGCGCCGCTCCGCACCATGGTCTCAGTGATCTCCATCGCCTGTTCGCCGTTGTCCGGCTGGGAGATATACAGATTGTCGATGTCCACGCCGATATTCTTCGCATAGACCGGGTCCAGAGCGTGCTCGGCATCAATGAAACCGGCGATGCCGCCGCGCTTCTGCACTTCGGCGACCATGTGAAGCGCCACCGTCGTCTTTCCGGAAGATTCCGGTCCGTAGATCTCGATGACTCTGCCCTTCGGCACCCCGCCGAGCCCCAGCGCCAGGTCCAGGCTCAGGGAACCCGTAGGAACCGTCTCCACGTTCATGGTATTTGCCGGGTCGCCGAGCTTCATCACTGCGCCCTTTCCATAGGCTTTTTCTATCTGGGTCAGCGCCGCATCCAGCGCTTTCATTCTGGTCTCTTTATCCATCATAATTCTTCCTCCGAAAGAACATACGTTCGTCTTAATTGACATAATACTAGTATGCACGGAAAATGTCAACACTAAAATACAGAACTGTAATGCGCCGTCACGGATGCGCCGTCGGAGAGTCTGCGTTTATTATACAACATGTAGAACATTAATTCAATCCGCACTGCCAGAAAGGGCATATATATGTTAAGCACGCATAAGCGGAAAGTTCTTAACGAGTGGCGTTCCGACCGGACCGTCTCGCGACTTGTCTGAGCACAGCACCAAAAATATTTAAATAAACTTCGCGCGAGTTGTCGTGAGACGGTTTTGTTTTGGAGGACCGTCAGGAGTTTAGACAATATGTAATGACCTCCGATTTGTAGGTTCGTGGATTTACCTGTATACTACAAGTCGGCAAAGACAAATGTAACAGGAATTACCGCATACAAATGGAGGTCATCAAATGAAGTATAGCACAGTCTACGTCGGA
>JAFSYO010000015.1 GCA_017449925.1 Stomatobaculum sp. | reverse complement strand
TGGACTCGTAGAGCTCGTCCGTGATGTGGGAGAAGACCAGCGCCGGGATCTCGACCCGCACGCCCAGGTCCACCCGGTTGGAGCGGGTGCGGATGTCCAGGTCTCTGCTCACCTTTTCCATCCATTTGCTGCCGCTGCGGCCCACAGAGATAATGCAGTTCCGGCCTTCCGCCTGCCCGCCGTCATATTCTGCGATATAGGTACCCTCTTCCGTTTTTGTGAGGTGCTGCACTCTGGTGTCGAAGAAGAACTCCACCTTCTCCTTCAGCTTCGTGTACAGATTCCCCAGCACCACATAGTTGATGTCCGTGCCGAGGTGCCGGACCGACGCCTCCAGAAGCTGCAGTCCATTCTGCATGCACAGCTTCTTCAGCTCCGTGCCTGCAGTGGAATAAAGCTTCGTCCCTGCGCCGCCGTTCGCCATGTTGATCTCGTCCACATAGCGCATCAGCTCCATCGCCTTGTCGCGGCCAATATACTCGTACAGCGTGCCGCCGAAATCGTTGGTAATGTTGTATTTCCCATCGGAAAAAGCACCCGCGCCGCCAAACCCGTTCATGATGGAGCAGGGCCTGCAGCCGATGCAGCTCTTCACCTTTTTCCCGTCGATGGGACATTTCCGCCTGGAAAGCTCATGCCCCGCGTCAAATACCGCGATCTTCAGATCCGGTCTCTTTTCAGAAAGCTCATAGGCCGAGAAAATGCCTCCCGGACCCGCTCCGATAATGATCACATCATACATAAATGATACCTCTCTTATAAAGTCCCGCCTGCGGGACTGGTGCTCTGGCAGCAAAACCCAAAAGCTGCTGCCCTTTCGGCAAAACCGCGTTTTTATTGTACCACAGCCCCCCCTCCTTCCGGGAAAAGTTTCCTATCTTTCTGAAAGTTATATTATAATAGGAATATCGGTTTAACACACGGAAGGTCTGGCACAGCCTGCGCAGCAGGGGTGTCCCGGGGAGATATCATGCGGAACAGAAGCATTTTTCAAAACTTCATACTGCTGCTTTTCTGCCTCGGGGCCGCGCTGCTCTTACTCTCCTGCGGGGAGAAGGAGCCTGAGATCCCGGAAGTGGACTACTCTGTTTCCGGCACCCAGGACAACACACCGCGGGTGATGATCCCGGTCCAGGAAGGGAAACCGCCGGAGGAAAGCGAACTGGTGCGGGGCGGCGGCCCGGCAGGGACACTGATCGGGAACGAAGAGGTGGAGGTCGACATCTCGAACATCTCCCAGGGGTACGTAAGCATCCGTTATATCGGGCAGTACCCGAAAGCCAAGGTCCGCATCACGTCTTCCGACAACAAGACCTACAGCTATAACCTTACCACGGACCGAAGCTGGTGCGTGTTCCCCTTCTCCCTGGGTGAAGACGATTATATCCTCAGCATCTACGGGAACATTGAAGGGACCATGTACACCGAGGTCTTCAGTACAGAGCTTCCCGTCTTTCTGGAAAATGAGTTCGGTCCCTTCCTCTATCCGAATCAGTACTGCTGGTTCGCCACGGACTCCAATGCAGTGGCAGAAGGTTCCCGAATCTGCAATCCCGCAAACAGCGACCTGGATGCCGTTACCAACGTCTTCAATTATGTCGTCTCCAACATCTCCTACGACTGGGACGAGGCGGAACATATCGAGAGCGGCTATCTTCCGCAGGTGGATGAGGTCCTGGAGACTAAAAAGGGCATCTGCCTGGATTACTCCTCTCTCATGGCATCTATGCTCCGCACCCAGGGCATTCCGACCCGGATGGAGATCGGCTACGCCGGCACCGCCTACCACGCCTGGATCTCCTGCTATCTGAAGGAGACCGGCTGGGTGAACGGCATCATCCAGTTCGACGGAAAGAACTGGTCCATGATGGACCCGACCTTCACTTCGACCTCCAATGAAAAGAAAGACAAAAAGCTGAAGGAGTTCATCGGGGACGGAAGCAACTACAAGACGGTATACATGTACTGAATATTCTGGCGCAGTAATTTTCCCGCATCCACAAAGGGGGATACATGGAAAAGATCATAAAACGATCCGGAAAAAAGAAAAAACTGACTTACGCACAGATCTTTCATTTCTTTGAGCAGCTCCGGGCCCTTCTGGGCGCGGGCATCACGCCCTACGCGGCGCTGCAGATCATGAAGAAGGACACGGACAACGCGGATATCAGCGCGCTGCTGGACGGTCTCTCCTCTTATGTGGCGGACGGCCGTCAGCTTTCGGAAGCGGTACGGGCCTCCGGGGTCTTCCCGGATTACGTCACGGAACTTCTGATCCTCGGGGAGCACTCCGGTAAAATGGAGGATGTCTGCGGCGCTCTGGCCCGTTACTACGAGGACCAGGACGACCTCCGCAGTGCCATCCGGGGCGCGGTCAGCTACCCCATCGTCATGGTCGGCATGATGTTCGTGGTGGTGCTGGTGCTGCTCTCGCGGGTGATGCCGGTGTTCGCCCAGGTGTTCAACCAGCTCGGCACCTCCGTGAGCGGCGTCACCAAAGCGCTGATGGACCTGAGCGATGCCCTCACAAAATACTATGTGGTGCTGATCGTTATCTTCGCCGTGCTGGTCCTTCTGTTCCTGTATTTCTACTGCACAGAACGCGGCCAGCAGCAGTTCGCCCGCCTTCTTCAGAAGTGCCCGTTGACCAGCCGCTTCACCGAAGACATGGCCCTGACCCGCTTCGCCGAAGGCATGCAGATGACCTCCTCCGCGGGCCTGGATCCCTATGCCAGCCTGGATCTTGTCTCCCGCCTGGTCGGAAACGAGGCTGTGGAAAAAAAGGTGCAGGAATGCAGGACGCGTCTCCTGGAGGGAGACCGTTTTACCGAAGCCGTCTCCTCAGCCGGGCTCTTCAACAGCTTCTACGCCGGCATGATCGACGTGTTCGCCCAGTCCGGCAGCGTGGACAGC
>JAFSYO010000111.1 GCA_017449925.1 Stomatobaculum sp. | reverse complement strand
GCGGCAACAGCGCAAGCTTTGACGCGCTGAATAAATACTTTACGATCAGCGGCATGCCGGTGGCATCCTCCACCTACTGGAACCAGGTCCACGGGATGTCAGCGGAGGATGTGAAGAAAGATCTGGAAGGCCTGCAGACCATGCGGAACCTCGCGAGAAATATGAGCTTTATGATCAAGGCCTTTGCTGACGCAAGGGAGAAGTACGGGTATCCGGAAGTTGAGAGCGAATACTTTACGAACTTTGCGGATGGCAAGTGACCAGAAAAAAGCCTCCGGCCGATATGTGGCCGGAGGTATGTTTTATCCAGATGTTTTATTCAGGTGCTTTTCAGATGATCCTTTCAGGTGATCAGCTCAGCTGATCAGCGGCAGATGTAGGAAACACCGTCGTAGGTAAGCATGCGGATGTTGTTGCAGTCAGAAGCATCCAGCTCCCATCCTTCATCGGAAACGTATTTTCCATTGCCGGTCTGCCGGTTGAAGTTAATGTACACCGGAGCACCGCTGTTGTTGATCCGTACACTGGCGTAACCGTTGCCAAGATCGACGTCGACCGGGAAATCACCTGCGCCCCAGCCGTTTACATTTCCTGCGCAGTCATCTGTTACTGCGAGATGATATCCGCCGACAAACTGGCCGGCGAAAGCGGTGGTGGTGATCATCATTGCTGCGATTCCTGCTAAAATTGTTCCTGCGATTTTCTTCATCATTGTTTTGTCCTCTCTTTTTTGTTTTGTAGTATGTTGAAACACGCTGTGTTAAGTCGCTGTCGTTTGGCAGTTCGTTTTGTTTGTTATGGCGTCAGTATGGAATACGCATCGTCACAGAAATCGCACACAAAAAAAAGAAAGACCAGACACAAAAAAAGAGGGAAAAGATTTTCTCCTTTCCCTCTTTTAAATATCTGCTCAGCGGTATTTACTTTTCAGACTTGTAGTCGATATGCTTGTTCCAGAAGAAAAAGCCTGTCATAAACAAGTATAGTGTTCTTTAGCTGAAGTACCTCTTCAGAAGGCCTGCGAATGCCTTTCCGTGTCTTGCCTCGTCGCGTGCCATCTCGTGGACGGTGTCGTGGATCGCGTCAAGGTTCTGAGCCTTCGCCATTTTCGCCAGGTCGGTCTTGCCCTGGGTCGCGCCGTGCTCAGCGGCAACTCTCATCTCAAGGTTCTTCTTGGTGGAGTCAGTCAGGACTTCGCCCAGGAGCTCAGCGAACTTCGCTGCGTGCTCAGCTTCTTCAAAAGCTGCGGTCTTCCAGTACTCGCCGATCTCCGGATAGCCCTCGCGGAAAGCGACTCTGGACATAGCCAGATACATACCGACTTCAGAGCACTCGCCTTCAAAGTTTGCTCTCAGGCCGGCCTTGATCTCTTCGTCGACGTCTTTGGCGCAGCCGACAACGTGCTCGGATGCCCAGACCAGTTCCTCATCCTCCTTCAGCTCCTCAAAAACGGTAGAGGGCTGCTTGCACTGAGGACATTTCTCCGGAGCGGTCTCGCCTTCCCAGATATAACCACAGATTTTGCATCTCCATTTCTTCATAACAGTGATCTCCTTTTCAGAAAGTGGAATGAATGGTTGACAGGTGCGGATATTCTGAAGCTTTTACTTCCGACATTCATGCCAGCGTGTCCTTCGGGCTGTCCAGGCATTCTGTGCAGCAGCCGTAGAACACCAGCGCATGACCTTCCACAGTTCCGACCCCGCCCTGCTCGGCCAGACGGTCCAGATCCCGGATGGCTTCCATAGGAAGATCCAGGACTCTTCCGCAGGATCTGCATACCAGATGATAGTGCTCGTGGGTCTCCGCGTCGTAGTGCTCGATGCCGCTGTCAGAACGGATCTTACGGATCTTTCCGAGCTCCGAAAGAAGGTTCAGGTTGCGGTACACGGTCCCCAGGCTGATATGGGGAAGATCCTCTCTCAGCGCGCGGTACAGGGTATCGGCAGTGGGGTGGTCATGGCGCAGGATCAGTGCCTCCAGGATGGCTTCCCGCTGGCGGCTGTACTTCAATTCTCCCATGGCGCCTCCCCCTGAGAAATTAGGAACTGTTACCATTATTGTATGTTGAAGGTGCCGGGTTAGTCAAGCGCAACAAAGAAAGCGCTTTCGGAGGCGGGAAACATTTGCTGATTTCCACAGTTCCCAAACTAAAGGAACTGTGATATAATGGTTCACAATAACGGCCTTGTGCCGGCTAGTTGGGGAGGTTTTTGTCATGGCAGAAGAGAGCATGAAGGATTTTGAACAGGAAATTAATGATTCTTTCAAGACAGCGAAAAAGGTCGAGAGCGAGGACAACGGCAAGTGGGATCGCTTTGCGGAGCTGATCGAGACGAAGGAACAGTTCGACGTTAAGATCATCGAGGTTGTCAAGGGGGGCTGCATCGCTTATCTTGAGGATACGCGCGCGTTTATCCCTGCCAGCCAGCTTTCCACCTCTTATGTTGAAAAGCTTGAGGATTTCCAGGGCAAGCATATCAAAGTTGTTGTGATCACCGCAGATCCGGAGAAGAAGCGTCTCGTTCTTTCTCACCGCGCGATCGAGCAGGCTGAGAAGGATGCCGCGAAGGCGGAGAGACTTGCGCAGATCAAGGTCGGCGACGTCCTGGACGGCAAGGTCGAGACCATCAAGGACTACGGCGCATTTGTGGACCTGGGCGGCGACGCCACCGGTCTGCTTCACGTTTCCCAGATCTCCCGCAAGAGAGTGAAGACTCCGGCGGACGTCCTCCAGGAGGGCCAGGAGATCAAGGTCAAGGTCATCAAGGTCGGCGATGGAAAGATCTCTCTTTCCATGCGTGCACTTGAGGAGCCGGAGCAGGGCGCCCGCGATTTCCGCAGTGAGCGCAGCTCTTCCGAAGAGCCGCAGGAAGATTACAGAAAGTTCGTCGCGAAGGAAAAAGCGACCACCAACCTGGGCGATCTGTTAAAGGGAATCAAGCTGAACTAATAGATATGATGCAGTAAAGAACCGTCAGCCTCCCGCTGATGGTTCTTTCTATTTAAATTAAACAACTGGCTGTGAGGAGCACCACAGAACAGCTGGTTGTGAGGGGCACCAGGCAAGGTACACAGAAAGGGACAGCTATGGCTGAAAAAGAGAAGAAGCTTCCAAAAGGGAAAAAGCTGGAAGAAGAACTTTGCTGGAGTTATCCGAATATAGCGGAGAAGGCGCCGGAGCAGATCGCCGCTGCGGCCGCGTTTGCGGAAGGCTACAAGGATTTCCTTAGCCGCTGCAAAACGGAGCGGGAATGCGCGGCGTTCGCGGAGCAGGCGCTGCTGGCCGCCGGTTACGAGCGCTTCTCCCCGAAGAAAAAGTACACCGCAGGCGATAAGGTCTATGAAGTGAACAGGGGCAAGGCGGTCCTTGCGACCGTGTTCGGGAAAAAGGATATCCGGGAAGGCGTCCGCATCAACGGCGCCCACATCGATTCCCCCCGCCTGGACCTGAAGCCGAATCCTCTTTACGAAAAGGACGAGATCGCCTACTTCAAGACCCATTATTACGGCGGCATCCGGAAGTATCAGTGGGGTACCATCCCCCTGGCCATGCACGGCGTGGCTGTCCGGAAGGACCTTACGAAGGTGGAGTTCAGCATCGGCGAGGACCCCGGAGATCCGGTGTTCTGCATTTCGGACCTGCTTCCGCACCTGGCGGCGAAGCAGTCCCAGCGCCCTCTTTCCGAGGGATTAAAAGGAGAGGAGCTGAACATCATCCTCGGCTCCACACCCTATGCTGACGGCGACGTGAAGGAGCCCTTCCGTCTGGAAGTGCTTCGTATCCTCAATGAAAAGTACGGCATGACTGAGCGGGATTTCGCCCGGGCCGAGATCGAGATGGTGCCGGCGGACAAGCCGCGGGACATCGGTTTTGACCGCTCCATGGTGGGCGCGTACGGCCAGGACGACCGGGTATGCGCGTATCCCGCGCTGATGGCGCAGCTTGACACGGTGGATCCGAAGTACACCACGGTCACCATCCTGACCGACAAGGAAGAGATCGGTTCCGTGGGGAATACCGGCCTTCATTCCAATTATGTTCACGATTACATCACATATTTGTGCGATAATCAGGGGGCAGATCCGAAAGAAGTGTTCGCGAACTCCGCCTGCCTTTCCGCGGATGTGAACGCGGCCTATGATCCCACCTTCCCGGACGTGTTCGAGAAGAAGAATGCCAGTTACCTGAACCACGGCGTTGTCCTTACCAAATACACCGGTGCGAGAGGAAAGTCCGGAAGCTCGGACGCCAGCGCGGAGTTCATGGCGAAGGTCATCGACATCATGGACCGTGCGAAGGTGTACTGGCAGATCGGAGAACTTGGCGCGGTCGATGCCGGCGGCGGCGGGACCATCGCCCAGTTCGTGGCGATGATGAACATCGACGTGGTGGACCTGGGCGTCCCGGTGCTGTCCATGCACGCGCCCTTTGAGATCACGAGCAAGCTGGATCTGTACAATACGTATCTTGCCTTCAGGGCATTCTATAACGAGGCGGAGAAAGCGCCTGAAAAGACTGCAGTCAAAAGAGGAAGGAGAAAACAGAAATGAGAAGATCCATGAGAAAAGCAGCAGCAGCGGCAGGCATCATTGCGGGAGCACTGCTCCTCGCATCCTGCGGAAGCAAGCCCGCTGAGACAACAGCAGCGGAGACCTCCGCAGCTGCAGGCGAGAGCGCTGCGGCGGAGACCCAGGCACCGGTCCTGGACGCGCCCGAAAGCTACGGCAGTGTGACGCTTGGCGACTACAAAGGAGTCGAAGTGGAAGTCCATGACGTGAACGTCACGGATGAAGAGGTGCAGAGCTATGTCGACAGTCTCGTGACCTACAACCCGGTCATGAAGGAAGTGGACCGGGCCGCAAAGGACGGCGATACAGTGAACATT
>JAFSYO010000110.1 GCA_017449925.1 Stomatobaculum sp. | reverse complement strand
GTATTACTGCGTAACCAACAGAGGCATGATCAGGACGGAAGATCTGGAGGAAGAGATATGCCCTATATGCAAGAGCTGATTTGCTGGGTGGTGACGCTGAACCGGCTGTACCTGATCGAATGGGGGCAGGGATTTCTCCGGATGGACCTGGACCTGCAGAAGGCTTTCCGGTACCAGAGCGAACGGGATGCAGCCTTCGTAGCCAAAAAGGTCGGCGGAGAAGTGGTGAAATGCCGGAACGGTAGGAACGGACTGGAGGTGATCAGGGATGTCTGAGGAGATGGAGATCGCCGAACTGGAGGAGATGATCCGTCAGAGGAGAAACGCGGTGAAAATTGCCCTCGAGCATCTGGATTTCCATGTGGCCAACGAGCTGAATGAGGAAGCACGGAAGCTGCAAGAGGAAATAGAACGGAGGCGGCAGCATGGCGAAAGCACCGTTTGAGCTTCCGGACGATCAGTGTGAACGGCTGACGCGGACGGAGATGCATTCCGTGCAGTGGTTGCTGAACGCGGTGAGCACCCTCCGGTATGCGGAAACGGATCTGAAGAAACGGCTGGAATGTGTGCCGAGCGGAAACCAGCGACTGAGGCTGGCTATCGGTCAGCTGGGAAGCCTGCTGCGGGACGTGTTGGGCACCGTGAGCGACAGGCAGCGTCGGCAGATCCGGAACACGGCCCAGGACATGGAAGTGAGACTTGTTCCGAAGCTGACCCCCCAGAAAGCCAGTATCGTGCTGGATGAGGAAACAGCCAGAGAACTGGTGGACGCAGCGCAGGCGAAATGCCGATGGGAATGCGTACCGGATTTTGAGGGAGACCGGAAGTGCGATCTGTGCAAGATTCTGGAAGCGGTGGTACCGCTGGAAAACTATGATTCCGTCAGCTGCCCGTACTGGCGTGCGGAATGGGAAGACAAATAAACATCACGAAAAGGAGAAAGAGAACAATGGCTACAGCAGCGTATAACAGGAAAAAAGAGACGCAGTTTAATCAGCGGGAGGCGGCGAAAGCCGGAACGGTTCATCCGCGCAGCCTGGCGCGGAGCATCGCGAAGGCCGCCAACCGTGCATCCGGACAGAAAGAGAGCCGGATCCGGGACAGCTGGCGTAAGATCGCAGCGAAGCTTCCCCGCTATGGCCGGAAGTATCTGCGGACCGAGGAGGAGCGCATGGCCAAGCGCGGCGCCCGGGCGCTGAAAGGAGTATGACAATGGAGGAGACGATTTCCAGAGAAGCGGCGCTGGCTGCGGCAACATGGGAGGACTGAGAAATGATTGACGGAGCGCGGATGGTGGAGATCGGGCTGAAGATCCTGGTCTGGATGGTGGCTGGATTCTTCCTGTTGGTGATCGTCAGCTGCGTGACCGAGTTCTTCGGGGCTGTGAAGGACGCAGTGACCGACGGAACCAGGCAGGAGAAGTGGCTATACGTCGTGATGGCCATCATATCGGCGGTGCTGATGATGATCTTCTTAGGGCTGGCGCTTATGCCCTGGTGGTCATAAAAAACCGTTTCCTCCGGATTAAAGCTCTGCGGGACAGGCTATCCGGAGACAAAAGCAAAGGAGACGAAAGATGTATTCAGAATGGAGAGACCCGAAGAGACTGCCGCCACCAGTTGGCCAACCGCTGCATGTCACGATCCACCGGGACTGGCAGAAGCACAATGAAACCTTGGCCACGGTCTGCTATTACCTCAAGGATCCTCGGGACAGACAGTATCATTACTTTGAAGCCGGTGATCTGCAGAACGGTCTGATTGGTCCGGAAGGTGTCCAGGTTGTTGCTTGGGATTACTGGCCAGAACCTTTTTCCCCCGGGGATGCTTATGCGCCGTAACAGGCTGAGAGATGAAAGGAGACGAAAATGGAAGCTGTACGTAACGAAGTGCCCGAGGCAATGGCCCGGGCAGCTGCTCACTGGTGGGCTGAGAGAGTGGATGGAACTGCACATCACAACAACCGCGGCGGTGATCTGGCCAGCGTATTCGCCGGGATTCTGGCCGACACGATGAACGAGCCGCCGAAGGTTGGAGCCCTGGAGCGGTTCGAAGAGATCCTGGCCGAGAAAATCATGACTGCAAAGTATCGGATGATGCGGCAGAGCATCTGGGTGGATTATGGTCCGGACAAGATCCTTGCGGAAGCAGCTGAGGAAGCAGGAATCAGCTGCAACAACTTCCCGTGGAAAACCGGAATGTATATCGATCTGGAAAAGGGAGAGATTACTGTCAGGATCGCCCTTGGAGAGCCGAAAAAGATTTATCCGGAGGTGCAGTGATGGAAGAACGCAAGTATAACAACATCGGCCGAGAGGAACTGGAAGCGGTGCTGACGAAGGCCGGCGTATTCAAAGGCTGGAATGAACAGCCGGAGAACGATATCTCCCGCATTGCCCACTGCGAAGCTCTGGGCCAGAAGTTCGACATCGAATGGTGGATCAACCAGTGCTATCTGCTGATCGGGCACATGAAGATGTCTTTCCACTGGGTCAGGGTTGATACGACATGGCCATGGTGGGAATACCGCCGGGAACTTCATTTTGAAAACTCACTGAGAAGGCCGTTTGAGCCGAGCGACCTGGTTGCCGTCCTGGGAATTGAGTATTCTGCAGAATTCCTTGACAGGCATCCGGAACTGAAAGGAGACGAAACCCATGAAGATCATTAATGCAGGTTATGAAATCCTTCGGCCCCACATGGATGGGCCGGAAGCCAGGAACGCGATCTATCAGCTGATCGAGCAGGCTGGGAGAACCTGCTACAAGAGCGAATCCGCCATCACGCCGGAAAGTGCGGCTGCTTTCGTGCAGAAGATCGTGAAGAATCACCATGAGGCCATGCTGGAGCATGCATCCATGACAGTGAAGTTCATTGTGGATCGCGGCGTATCGCATGAACTGGTGCGGCACCGGCTTGCCAGCTTTGCCCAGGAGAGCACCAGGTACTGCAATTATTCAAAGGACAAGTTTGACGGCGAAGTGACGTTCATTCAGCCGCTTTTCTTTGAAGCAGGCAGTGTTGAGTATATGGTCTGGAAGAAGATGTGCCAGGAAGCGGAAAACACCTATTTGGCCATGTTGCAGATGAACAGGACGCCGCAGGAAGCCAGAAGCGTACTTCCGAACAGCCTGAAGACGGAAGTCATCATGACCGCCAACATGCGGGAATGGCGTCACTTCTTCCGGCTGAGAACCGCCGGCGAGACCGGCGCTCCGCATCCCCAGATGGCTGAGGTCGCGGTTCCCTTGCTGAGAGAAGTGCAGGCTTACTTGCCGGAGCTCTTTGGAGACATCAAAGCGCCGGAGGGCTGATCGAATGGACAGATTAGTGAATGACGATCCGCAGACCAATACCGAAGTCATGTTCAACCTTGCTTACGTGAAGGACAAGGAAGTCTGGATCCGTGGCGGAGGAGATGACGGAGAAGACTGCGCACTGATCGATTTTACCAACCGGATGTGCGCGAGTCATGATTGCCTCTTCGACATTACACCGAACGAAATAGATGAAGAGGATATCGACAATACAGGAGATCGCCTACTTGAATGCTCAATGAGCGGATGCCCGATCGGGACGGCATACTTCATCGCGATCCAGGCTGCGGAGTTGCGGGAACGGCTGCGGACGTATGAAGAAAAAGACACTCCTGTTTTTCCGAAGAAAAGGATCAATAACAGAGGATT
>JAFSYO010000109.1 GCA_017449925.1 Stomatobaculum sp. | reverse complement strand
GTTCATCCTCATGGGCTTTCGCAGCGGCAAAGGCTTCATCCTGACTGAAGTCAGCAACCTTGGTTTCCTCCCTATAATGTCAAGCGATTTTTCCCATAAAATAAGGGATTTCTTATTGATACTCTCATCGGAATGAGCCATGATCGTGGGCATCTCTGTGCATCTGGTGCAAGAATAGAGGTGGTTTGGGTACACGAAGCAGAACGTCTTGTTTTCCGATCTGCATGGCCGTTGTGTAACCCTTCCCTCTATGGCAGCGCACCTCCCGTGTCTACCAGGATCACCATCGGTTCCCCTCCGGGTCCTCACTTCCTTCGTCCCGCCTGCCCATAACCAGGGTGTCAGCTTAGCTCCTTTACAGGGTCGTGCCCTATGGAAATCATTCCTGCCGACTACTGGCTCATTCTTTGTAATTGTCTGCTGACTCATGTTCCGGCCCTTCGGCACCTTTCGGCGGACGTTTCCCGATGAGCTTTCCCTTTCGTCTCTCCCTTGCGGGAGCCGGTCTCCTGCCTGGGACCGCAGCCGGATCTCTGATCTTTCAGCTGCCCGGCTCCGGCCTCAGGCGTTTGCTGCTTATGTTGATAACTTCAGTTATGCTGCCGCCGGTCTCTGGATATCTCCCATCATCTTTGCCGCATCGTAGCTTGCTCCTGTCCGGAGGATCAGATAGAACACCCTGACCAGCTTGCAGGCTACTGCAATCATCGACTGCATCTTCTTCAGCGGGTTCCTCTCCCTGCTCGTGTAATACCTGTGGATATCCTTGAACTCAGGGCTGTGGCTCACTACACTGACCGCCGCCTCATACAACACATATCTCAGCCGCTTTCTGCCGCGGTAACTGATGTGGCTCTCCCCCTTATGCTTGCCGGATTCGTTCTTCACGATTGCATATCCGGCCAGCTTCTGGAGCTGTTTCGGGTCATCAAAACGCTTTATGTCCCCGACTTCCGCCACGAATCCGATCACCGTCTTCATCCCGACGCCCCTGATCTCCAGGAGCTTGTCGATATACGGTACTTCCGTGATCTTTTCCTCGATCACCGCCATCAGTTCTGCTTCCCGCGCCGCCTGCAGCTCATAGTCCGCGAGCAGGATCCTGAGCTCTATCCTTGCCGCTTCCTGCGCATCCCGGTTCCCGATGCTGTGCTCCGCCGCCACTACCAGGGTCTTTGCCCTCTTCAGTCCGACGCCTCTCAGCTTCGCATCCCTCCAGATCCGGTTCACGCCCTCCACGCCGAGTTTTACGATGTCCTCCGGCAACGGTGCCGCCTTCAGGATCATCAGCCCGCTGGACGCTCCAGCATTCCCGTAAACGTCTTTGTAATTCGGGAAATAAATGCTGAACCATCTTGCCAGCTGGTTCTTCAGCCTGGTCAGTTCGCTCTGCGCACGTACCCGCAGCCCTGACAGTACACGAATCTCCGCATACACGCCGTCCGGTATGTAGGGGTACAGATACCTTCCTTCATTTACCAGCGCCGCGATCACCTTCGGGTCCTTGCGGTCGTTCTTGGACGGGTTATTGTCATCCAGCTCCTTCGACCTTTTGACATGGTGCGGGTTCACATGC
>JAFSYO010000001.1 GCA_017449925.1 Stomatobaculum sp. | reverse complement strand
GTGGTGACGACTTGTTGTCCATAATTGCGGATTCTCCTATAATTCTTCTCTGAACTTAAAAAGCGGGAGTCTTCTCCCACTAAGATAAAAAGATGCCGTCCCGGCCGAAGTCCCCCAGCCGGAGCGGCGTTCTGCTGATACCCGGGCACCGGACTATCAGTGAAGATTGATCATCTCCACGCAGGTGTTGTCGTTTCCTACGGTCCGAAGCACTTCCTCCTGCTTCTTCAGCGCTGCCAGAGCTTCGATGTCCGATCCGTACTCACCAACAGTGCTGCGGCTCAATTCCTTTCCTTTGTCGTCTTTCCTGACAAGGTCGATCCTGATCCTCATAACAGTCTCTCCTTTTTCCGGGCGTACGTCTGTACCGCCCGTATGATCATTTGAGACCCATTATAGCACGTAACAGCTTCCTTGCGCCCCCAAATTATTTGTTTTATTATTGAAATAAAGAACCCGGACATAATCATTTGTTTCAGAGGAGGTGCGTCGCTTATGAAACAGCATTATATCGGAGGCGGGCATATCGCCGTCAAGACCTGCAATATGGAAGAAAGCATCACGTTCTATGAGAAGATCGGCGGAAGGCTCCTGCAGCTGGAGTCCCTGCCGGACGGCAGCGGACGGAAACAACTGGCGCTCTTAAGTCTCGCCGGTTTCGTCCTGGAACTCATCTGCCCCGCGGAGCCGAAAAAGGAGGAGGACGGCGTGGTGGCCCACTTCGCGCTCTACGTGGACGATGTGGACGCCGCCGCCGCAGAGCTTCAGGCCCTCGGGATCGATACGTTCCTGAAGCCCGAAAAGACCGTTCTTCCGGAGCTGTTCGGCGGACTGGAAAACCGCTTCTTCCGCGGCCCCTCCGGGGAGCAGATCGAGCTCCTGCACTGCAATAATTTTGCATATCCCGACTGATCTCATACCGCGCGTGTACATCATAAACGGCCCTTTGACGAAAAAAGGGCCGTTTTCCTGTGCATAAAGGGCATCTTTCCACAATTTCTTAATTTTATCCGCGGATTTTTCCACAAAATCAACAAAGTTATCCGCAAAAACCACTTCCACCTTTCCTGTCCTTCCACTCTTTTGATGTACCCTATCAATATCTCTGATTGGTTCTCGCTCTGCCGGGCAGATAAAATATTATTTATAAACGAGAGAATGACAGGGAGGCCTGTTCTATGTATGCTTTCGTCACTCAGCTCATCGGCTTTGTCAGCACCGGCATGGTCATCGCCTCTTTCCAGATGAAGGACACGCTGAAGCTGATGTTCATCCACGCCCTCGCAGCGCTTCTTTTCGCTCTGCATTTTTTCATGCTCGGCAGCGCAGTCGGCGCTTTTTCACAGATCCTTTACGCCCTGAACATTTTTCTTCTGAACGACAAAAAGCACAGCTGGGCTTCCTGGCAGGGATGGCGCCATGTCGTATCCGGGCTTCTGATCTTTTCCACGGCGCTCACCTGGAACGGGCCGGCAAGCCTTCTTCCCTGCACAGCGTCCGTCGCCAATACCCACGCCAACTGGTCCCGGAACGGAAAGGTGATCCGCCTGAACAGGCTCTGCTTCGCCAGTCCCTGCTGGATCATCTACGACATCCTGGTGGGCTCCGTCTCCGGTGTGGCCTGCGAAGCCTTCAGCATGGGCTCCGTGATCGTGTCTCTGTTCTGTTACGGACTTACTGCACTCGATGCCTGAACAAGGAGACAGATCTCTGTCTCTTTCTGAAAGGACCCCGAAATGAAAAGACGATCTGCAAAAAATCCACAGAAAGACATACTGGATACTGCTACCCGCATGGGCGAACTGCTTCTGGAAAGCGGCGCGGAGATCGAGCGGGTCGAGGAAAGCATGGAACGGGTCTGCCATTACTACGGTGCGGAGGGGGAGTCTTTCTATGTGCTGAGCAATGGTATCTTTCTGACGGCGGAGGATGCTGCCGGAAACTGCTACGCACGCGCGGAGCATATCCCTCTGGCCGCCACCCGGATGGACAGGATCGAAGCCCTGAATGAGCTTTCCAGAGAGATCGAACAGGGCCGGCACACGCCGGAACAGGCAGAAGAAGTTCTGGAGCGCATTGCCGTTCTGCCCGGGAAATCCCAGTTTCACCAGATCCTCGCCTCCGGTGTAGGCGCGGCAGCCTTCTGCTATCTGCCAGGAAGAGGGATCGCGGACACTGTTACCGCCTTCCTCGCAGGTATTCTGCTGCAGCTCTTCCTCTGGAAGGCAGGCGCCTGTCTTTCCAAAGCCACCGGGATCATAGCCGGCAGTACGCTTGTCACGACGATCTGCTGTCTCTCTTTTCTCGGGACCTTCGGTGCGGACCTGAACAGTATGATCATCGGGGCGATCATGCCCCTGATCCCCGGCGTGGGGTTTGTGGTCTCGATCCGGGACATCGTGAACGGAGACTACCTTTCCGGCTTTATCCGCCTCCTGGACGCCCTGCTGGTCTTTTTCTGCATCGCCCTCGGCACCGGTCTTGTGCTGTCTGTCTTTGAGATCTTTACGGGAGGTACCTTGCTGTGAACACATACTTTCCTGAACTTCTCTGCGGAGCCCTCGCCGCCGCGGCCGGCACAGCGGCCTTCGCCCTGCTGTTCGCTGTGGAGCGCCGGCACTATCTGACCTGCGCCCTCATCGGCGGGCTTGGCTGGACCCTGGACAGCCTGCTGCAGCGCTGCGGCTGTACCCCGGCCATGGCGCGTCTCTGTTCTTCTGCCTTTGTGGCGCTGTCCGCCCGCATACTCGCGATGCATCATCACTGCCCCGGCATCATCCTCATGATCCCCGGTCTGTTTCCGCTGATTCCCGGCGGCGGTGTTTACTGGACCGTCCACCACATGGTGGCCAATCGGCTGCAACTGGCTTCTGAAACCGGTTTTAACGCCCTGAAGCTGGCTGTCGCCCTCGTCTTCGGAATCGTGCTGGTATTTGAGCTTCCTCAGTCTCTGTTCCGCCCCTTCGGACCTTCCGGTCAGCGGAGAAAAAAACGCTGATGCCAAATAAAAGAATGCCGGCGTCTTCATGACCGCCGGCATTTCTCCAGTATCAGCTCCTTCGCACGCTCCGCGTTCGCTTTCT
>JAFSYO010000108.1 GCA_017449925.1 Stomatobaculum sp. | reverse complement strand
CTGCTTTCCGCAAAGATGGACGACGATGCCATCTACGTGGCGGACGTGGGACAGAACCAGCTCTGGTCCGCGGACAGTTATATCATGAAGCATGGCCGGTTCCTCACCACGGGAGGCATGGGCACCATGGGCTACTCCAGCCCCGCCGCCATCGGCGCGAAGATGTGCTGTCCTGCGCGGCAGGTCGTGGCGGTCTGCGGCGACGGTTCCTTCCAGATGTCCATGTGCGAGCTGGGGACCATCGCGGCCAATGAACTGCCGCTGAAGATCCTGATCGTGAAGAACCATTTCCTGGGCCTGGTAAGAGAGTATCAGGAGAAGACCTACCACTCCCACTACAAGGCAGTGGAGCTCTCCGACTTCCCGAAACAGGAAGGCATTGCCCGCGCCTATGATATGGAATATTTCGAGTGCAGCGACAACGATTCCCTGAGCGACGAGCTGGACCGCTTCCTCGCGTGCCCGAAGGCGAGCCTCATGGTCTGTTACGTTGACAGCAAGAATAACACGAAGTAAAGGAGGGGAGGACCGTGAAGGGTATTTTTTCTGTGCTTGTGGAAAATAAAGACGGTGTTCTCTCCGGCATTTCGGGCCTTTTCGCGCGCCGCGGCTTCAACATCGACAGCCTGGCAGTGGGAGAGACGGAGCGGAAGGACGTGTCCAGCATGACCATCGTGTCCACCGGGGACCAGCGCACTGTGGACCAGATCGAAAAGCATCTGAACAAGAAGATCGACGTCATCAAGGTCCGCCGTCTGGAAGAGACCAAGTGCGTGATGCTGGAGATGATGCTGATCAAAGTGAATTACTCAGTCACGAACCGCGCCAGCCTGGTGGAGCTCTGCAGCGTCATGGGCGCGAAGATTCTCCGGGTGTCCCCGAAAAGCATGGTGATCGAACTGCATGCCGCGCCGGAGGTGATCCTCGACTTCATCGAACTGGTGCGGAGCTACGGGATCCTGGAGATCCAGCGGACCGGCGTCATCGCCATGTCCAGGGACTGAAGCGGATCGCGATTGTCCGTTTTTACTGAACGGGAACAGAGACAGCCGGGAAATGACAGACGGAAAGAGACTGACGGAGAGATCGGTCTCTTTTCTGCTTTGTGAGGGGCACCAGGCGAGGGATGCAGGACCGCAGGTCCTGCCGGGCCGTGCGTGCGTTCCATAACCGTTTTTCAGTAAAATTTAAGCTTATCCCGGTAAAATAGATCATTATGGGGTATCAGCACCTTTGACCTGATGGGCCGGCAGGTGCTGTACAGAGGAAACAGGAACGGAGGTCCTCAGGATATGATAAAAAAGGTGATTGCGGCTGCTGCAGTGATAGCTGCCGTGGCTGCTGTTGTGGTTCTGGTGCTTCCCCGCTTCCGGAAACAGGAGCGCTTCGCGGCCCCGGTGTCTCTTCCGGTAGTGGAGACAGAGCTTCCGGTGACGGGCGATATCCGCCTGACCACCAGCGTGATCGGAAAGGTGGAGCCCTCGGACGTGGTATATATTTACCCGAAAGCTGCCGGCGACATTACCTCCGTGAACATCAAGGCGGGAGAAGTGGTGACAGAAGGAGACGTGATCTGCACCATTGACACCCGGCAGGTGGAATCCTCAAAGAACAGCCTGGAGTCTGCCAGGGTGAATCTGAGCCATGCCAGGGAGGAACTGGCACGGCAGCAGATCGTGTACAGCGGAGGCGGGATCTCGGACCAGGCCTTCGCCCAGTATAAAAACAGCGTGGAGTCCGCGGAGATCCAGTACCGTCAGGCGGAGCTCGCCTACAAGACACAGCTGGAGAACGCGGAGATCAAATCCCCTATCACCGGTGTGGTGGAGCTTTGCAATGTCGAGACGTACGACACCGTGGGACAGAACACCCAGATCTGCGTGATCTCGGGTCAGGGGAACAGGGTCGTCAGCTTCTCCACGACGGAGCGGATCCGGAACTACATGCAGGAGGGCGATCCCCTGGATGTGGAGAAGGACGGAAATACCTACAGCGGCGTGGTGAACGAGATCAGCACCATGGCGGAAGAGTCCACAGGCCTTTACAAGGTCAAGGCGGGGCTGACCGGGAACACGTCGCTTCCCACCGGTTCCCGGGTGAAGCTGATCATCACCTCTCAGAAGGCCGACCATGTCATGACGATCCCGGTGGACGCGGTCTACTACGAAAACTCGGAGCCCTATGTGTACGTGTACAATGAAGGGACCGTGGCGCGGAAGGATATTGAAACAGGTATTTTTGACAGCACCCGCATGGAAGTGAAGAGCGGCCTGACCGCGAAGGATATGGTGGTGAAGAGCTGGAGCTCCGAGCTGTATGACGGCGCGAAGGTGCGCCTGCCGGGCGAATCCGGAGGCGGCCGCGGCCGCGGCGGTGTAGGCGGCGCAGGCGGTCAGGGCGGTG
>JAFSYO010000107.1 GCA_017449925.1 Stomatobaculum sp. | reverse complement strand
CCATCTCTTCGTAGGTGCAGGTATTGGTGTTGACAGGATCAGGGGCCTTCTCGCCGCAAGCGGTGAAGCAGACAGCCACCATCAGAAGGGCAAGGCTTAGGCAAAGAATTTTTCTCAGGGTTCGCATGATCGTTTCCTCCTTTAATTGTTATGGTTGTATGATTCAGGAATACAGGTATTCCGAGATCACTTGCTTGATCTCATTCGGCTGCATGACACCGATGTGCTCGTAAACCAGCGCGCCGTCCTTGTAGAACTGGACGGTCGGCACCGCCATAACGTCGTTTTCTTCGGCCAGCTCGGGGTTGTCGTCTACGTTGACCTTTACGATATCCATCATGGGAAGCTCCGCGGCCGTATCCTCCAGGATTCGGGAGAAGGCCTTGCAGGGACCGCAGGTTGTTCCCCAGAAATCCACCAGGACAAAGCCCTCAGAGATGAGCTCCTTGAAATTGGATTGGTTCGCATTCTGAATTGCCATTTTATCCATCCTCCCGCAAAAGCTGTTCCATAACAGTTTTTTTTAAACGATTCACCGCATGGGCGACGTATTCCGAAAAAACAAAGGCCTCCCAGGTGTTCGCTTCCCTGGCGTTCTCCTCGGAAGCGTGCCACGTTTTACAGTAGTTCTTTATGTTCTCTTCGTACTGTGTCTTCTCCGGTACATACCCGTCGATTCCGGCCCAGTTCCGCCCCAGCAGATAGAGGCAAAGATTTTGCCAGGCCTCTGACTGTTCCAAGGCCAAAAGCTCATAGTAGCTTTGCACAGGGATCCGGCCCCGAAAGTCCTCGGGCTTGGCCCGCTCCATGTCGATGCCATCTTGCCGGAACAAGATCCGGGATCGTTCGATGCGCATACGGACAACGCTTTCCCAGTCCTCCCTGCAGAGGACAAATTCTGAGCCTCCGATCACTTCCCGGATCAGCCTGCTCAACGGCTCCGGCAGCAGTTCTGCCGCCTTATCCCGCCGCAGCTTTCCGAACAGATAGGCTCGATAGGCCTCCACCGTATCGATGCCGTCGAGACCGAGCCTGTGGATCATCTCATCATCCGGCTCCGGGGTCTTCTGCCGGGAAAGCTCCAAAAGGGTGATGAGAACCTCGCCCTCCGGGAGCGCGACGGCCCTGCAGTTCCCCGGCGTCATGCCGATCACGGCCTGCTCCAGCTCAGAATGAAACATCCCGCTGCCGATCAGCAGCTTGAGCCGGTTCTTTTGGAAACGGGGAAGTTCGGATTCCGTCCGGCAGACCGCCAGATCTCCGGCTTGCGCTTCCTCTGCCGGTTCCCACCGGACGTAGGGCAGAACGACACGCCGCAGTTCTGCTTCCACCTGTTCCGGATCCGGGAATACGGGCGCGATCCAGGCAGAGAGATTCACTTTGTCAGGCTCCAGAATTGACAAAACATAAGATCGCATCCTGCCACCTCCTTGTTTATTCTGACGAAATCAGCATGTGATGCAACTGTAATTGCAATATAGCATAGGATTAATTCCATTACAATCCTTCACGTGCATTATGTCCCTCATTCTGCAAAAGCTGTCCTTATTTGCTTCCGCAGGCAGAACTCCGGCGAATTCGGGACCGGAATCGGCCAACAACTTGACGGTGTCATAAGATTCTTTCATAATATGCCGCTTTTTTCTTGAATGATAATTACAAATCATGTCCATACGCTTGACATTGACAATTACCGCCGGTGAAGGTGCGTATAACACCCTCATCGGCGGTCTGTTAGGTCCAATATAAATGATGAAATGGCAAAATCAAATCATTTGAAAATGCAAGAGAGCTTCCCGGATGGCGGTCTCCTTCTCCAGCGGGCATTGAGGAACGACCGGCTTTACCTTTTTGGATACATTATGATTCGTACCCACCTGCAGGCCGTATTTACGTTTTGTTTGCGCAATCTGCAGGCTCGTCACCTTGAGACCGAAGCGCTCCAGGACGTAATTCTTGATCTGCGGATAAGTCGCGTCCTCACGTAAAGATGCGAAGTCCACGTCCGACCCGTCCAGCTCTACCCGCAGCGGCGTACTCGATCTCTCTCCCTTGGAAAGTTGAACAACCGTCTCACGCGTCATTTTTTTGTGCCAACACCGGCCGGACGATCAGATCGAGGTGGAACTGACTGATGCGGACTTCGCGCTGACCGCTGCGGAGACCGCGGCGACCTATGAGGAGCTGAAGGCCTTCGTAAAAGCCCGGTACGGCTTCAAAATCACGAGCCTCTACATCTCCCAGGTCAAGCGCAAGTGCGGTCTGTCCGTCGGGGAGTGCTACTACCACCCGAAGAACCCGAACCCTGTCATCCCACAATGTCCGCCGGAAAAAGAAGCCGCCATCCGGGCCGCCCTGCGGCACTATCAAATGATTTAATCTATAAATCTTTACTTCTTGATGTGGTCAGCTACCT
>JAFSYO010000106.1 GCA_017449925.1 Stomatobaculum sp. | reverse complement strand
GCCCTGATGGGAAGAAGCGGCTGCGGAAAGTCGACGCTTTTGAAGCTCCTTATGTGTATCTATGATCCGGAAAGCGGAGAGCGCTATTACAGGACGGCGGAAGGGGAAGAGAAGGTTCTGGACTCCGGCATGCGCCGCCTGTTCGCCTATGTCCCCCAGGGGAACCAGCTTCTCAGCGGAACAATCCGGGATGTGGTGACCTTCTCCGGAAGCATATCTTCTGATGATACAAAGATTCGCGAAGCGCTGCGTATCTCCTGCGCAGAAGAGTTTGTTTCAGATCTGGAAAACGAGATGGATTCCGTGCTGGGCGAACGCGGTACGGGACTGTCCGAAGGTCAGATGCAGCGCCTCGCCATTGCCAGGGCCGTCTGCTCCGGCGCCCCCGTCCTCCTTTTGGACGAAGCCACCAGTGCCCTCGACGAGCAGACAGAAATGAAACTCCTCTCAAACCTCCGTGAGATGCAGGACCACACCGTCGTCATCGTGTCCCATCGCCGGACCACAGCCCGCTGCTGCGACAGAGTGATAAGACTGTAAAGCTGTCAGGCACCGGTAAAAACCTATAAACTAAGGCGGGGCCGAAACCCCGCCTGATTTTCATCACCAGATAAAATCTTCATTCCTCATCATTCGCTCCGCGTTCTTCTGAAGAAGGGCGTTGGGGCGGTCGGCTTTTTTCTCGATGTAGTTCACTGCGGCGGTCCATACGGGCGGTCGGCGGTCCGGACGGTGCATGTCGGTGCCGAGGAAGTGGACTTCGTCGTTTTTGACTGCGGTTTTACAGAAGCGGGAGGTGCTGTCGAAGAAGCCTCCGCCGAAGGGGTCGGTGCTGAGCTGGATGTAAGCGCCCTGGGAGATGAGTTCCGAGAAACGGCTCTGTTCTCCCTTTGGGGCAGTTCTTAAGGCGAAAAAGCGCTCTGCGTGGGCAATGATGGGGCGCCAGCCGGCGTTCCGGAGCTTCCTTACAGCCCGCAGAATAGTCTCCCAGCTTTCCTCGGGATAGAATTCCACCAGGGTGAAGCGGGTATCGCCGAGGGGCAGAATTTCCCCGCTGCTCAGCTTCTCTGCCATGCTTTCGAACCAGAGGACTTCGTTGCCGGGGTACAGGCGTATCCCTTCGTCCAGGCCCTGTTCCTTTAGCTGCTTCCGAAGTGCTTCCAGACGGCGGAGAATCCGGTCCGGATCAGAGGGGTGATCCACATAGTAATGAGGCGTCGCGATAATGTCCGTGACACCTTGCTTTATATCCATTGCAATCATCTGAATGGATTCTTCTATGGAACGGGAGCCGTCATCGACCCCGTAAATAATGTGGGAGTGAATGTCAAACATACATCTATGATAGCATATCCGATTCTATTTTAGGAATCCCAAGCGGAATTCTGCGAACACGGTGCGGAATTCTGCGTATCCGGCTTCAGTATATAATAATAGTCATTTGTCGGACGGCATGTTATACTTTGAAAAAAGTCAGCGCCCGGACGCGAGAAGTGCCGGGGCTGATGCCGGCAATGGAGGAGAGAACGATGCTTACAGCGGGAATGAAGGGTCATCTGGAACTTGTGGTAACGGAGGAGAAGCTGGCGTCCCGTGTGGGCAGCGGCCTCGTGAAGGTGTTCGCGACGCCGATGATGATCGCAGCCATCGAGCAGACGGCGGCGGAGAGCGTGCAGGGAGCCTTGGAAGAGGGCTGCACCACGGTGGGGACGCTGATCAATGTGAGCCATGTGGCGGCGACGCCGGAGGGCATGAAGGTGACGGTGGACACGGAGCTCACCGGCATTTCCCCCAACGGCCGCATGCTGACCTTCCGGGTAGAGGCCCGGGACGAGGCGGGGCTGATCGGCGAGGGCACCCATGAGCGCGCGGTGGTGAAGAAGCAGCGCTTTGAGGAGAAAGCGCTGGCAAAGAAAGTGAAGTAAGGAGAAGGCGTTCAGCAAGAAGACGAAGTAAAAAGAAGCGAAGTAAGAGGGTGAGGTAAGTTTCCGTTTCAGATATGGAGGTATCAAAATGAAGAAGGTGATCGTATTCGGCGGCGGAACCGGGCTTTCCTGCCTGCTTTCCGGCATGAAGCTGTTCCCGGTGGAAGTGACGACGGTCATTACAGTGAGCGACAACGGCAGCAGCACCGGCGTGCTGAAGCAGGAATTCGATATCCCCGCGGTGGGCGACGTGGGCAAGGTCCTTCTTTCCATGGCGAACGTGGATGATGATTTCGTGAAGCTGCTGCGGTACCGCTTCCACAGGGAGGGGAGCTCCCTGGACAACCATCCGGTGAGGAACATCCTGCTCACTGCCCTCATCGACCTCAAGGGAAGCCTGACAGAGGCGACGAGATACATGAGCAAGCTCCTGAAGATCAAGGGCGAAGTGCTGCCCCTCTGCGAGGAGAAGGTCGAGCTGGTGGGCCGGGACAAAGATGGAAGAGCGGAGTTCTACGGGGAAGAAGACGTGAGCCAGAACATCCGCAGCATCGCCAGCCTGTCCTATGACCGCGACGTCCACATCGGCAACAAGGTCCGGCAGAAGATCGCTGACGCGGACCTGATCATCTTCAGCCCCGGAAGTCTTTATACCAGCATTCTTCCGCATCTGATCGTGGACGATATCGTCGAGGCGGTCAGACGGTCTTCCGCGCCTATTATGTACGTGTCGAACCTTGTCACCCAGCCCGGGGAGACCGACGGCTATAACGTCAGCGATCATCTGGAGGTCCTGAACCGTCATCTGCAGGGAAGAAAGGTGGATATTGTCCTCTCGAACAATGCAGAGATCGATCCGGAGACTACGGAAAGGTATCTCCGCACAGAGAATAAGACCCTGGTGCGGCTCGACAGAGAGCTGGTGGAACGGCAGGGCGCCCGGATCATCGAGGGGGATATTTTTGAGCTGGATGAAGAGAAGAAGATCCGCCACAATGCCCTGAGGACTGCGTATATGATCTTTTCTTATCTGATGGAGGGGTAAAATAATATGGAAGGTAAGCCGGAACCCCGGAGGGGGATTCCGGTTTCTTCTTTAATATAGTCAATTTCCTCATGGCATGATATAATGCCTATAATTCGGGTAACTATATCTTTATGTAAACCGAAGACCAGATAAAACAGTTTTCCTTCAGAGAGGAGGAAAAAGGAGACTGTTAGCGCCAGGACCGGAGACGGTCGACGAGGAATGGCAGTTGTCGAAAGACTCGGCGGATGCTGCCACGGCCATGCGGAGGAACCGGGTTCTCTGAACGGAACCGAAAAACGGGTCCTCTGGAACGGCGGGTCGAGAGGAAATGGGTAAAAAACAGAATCAACACTGCAACAGAGACTTTTCCGTCGCCAAAAAGAAACGGCTGCCTTTCAGGGCAGACCGTGCAGAAAACGGCTGTCCTGAAAACGGCGGCCTGCACAGAGAGGTACTATATGTATACAATTAAGGATCTTTACGATCTTGACCATACCCTTGCAAAGGACTATCTTTCCCAGTTCACTTATCCCTGGGAAGCGCTGAAGGGCATCAAGGAGATGATCCTGGCGCTGGGAAAGACGCTGGGAGAGGAGTATGAAGAGCGGGAGCCGGGAGTCTGGGTGCATAAGACTGCGAAGGTGTTTCCGACGGCGTATCTGGGCGCTCCCTGCATCATCGGACCGGAGACTGAAGTGCGTCACTGCGCGTTTATCAGAGGCTCTGCCCTGGTGGGCGCGAACTGTGTGGTGGGCAATTCCGTGGAGCTGAAGAACGTGATCCTGTTCGACCATGTCCAGGTCCCGCACTACAACTACGTGGGCGATTCCATTCTCGGCTACTACAGCCACATGGGCGCAGGTTCCATCACCTCCAACGTTAAATCAGACAAGAAGCTGGTGGTGATCCACAACGGAACGGAACAGATCGAGACCGGCATCAAAAAGATCGGCGCCATGCTGGGCGACTACGTGGAAGTGGGCTGCAACAGTGTCTGCAACCCGGGCACGGTGATCGGCCGTCATTCCAATGTTTATCCCACCTCCTGCGTGCGCGGGGTGGTGCCGGAGAACTCCATTTACAAGAACAGCGGTGAGATCATCGAAAAGAACGGCTGATTCAGGGCCGGACAAATACTGCCGGATGCTCCGGACTGAGACCGGCGGAAGGAAATATAAATAGATAGAACAGGAGAAAAATCATGAGAGTTGTTATTCAGGATAATTATGACAAGATGAGCCTCTGGACGGCACATTATATCACGGCGAAGATCAACGCGCACAAGGAAGCGCGGCCCTTCGTCCTGGGTCTTCCCACCGGTTCCTCCCCCATCGGAGTTTACAAGGAGCTGGCGAGAATGAACCAGGCGGGAGAGGTCTCCTTCGCGAACGTCGTCTCCTTCAACATGGACGAATACCTGGGCCTGCCCAGGGAGCATGACCAGAGCTACTGGTACTTCATGCACGAGTATTTCTTCGATCACCTGAAGGACATGAAGCCGGAGAACATCAATATCCTGAACGGCATGACGGATGATCCGGAGGGAGAGTGCGCCCGCTACGAGGAGAAGATCGCTTCTTACGGCGGCATCGACCTCTTCATGGGCGGCATCGGCGTGGACGGCCATCTGGCCTTCAACGAGCCCTACACTTCCCTGACTTCCAGGACCGGCGTCCGGGACCTGACCACGGATACCCGTATCGTGAACTCCCGTTTCTTCGGCAATGACCCGGAAAAGGTTCCGGCCCAGGCATTGTCTGTGGGTATCGGCACTGTCATGGACGCGAAGGAGGTCGTTATCCTGATCAGCGGTCACAACAAGGCCCGCGCCCTTGCGGCGGTGGTCGAGGGCGGCGTCAGCCAGAGATGGACCTGCAGCGCCCTGCAGCTGCATAAGGCTGCCATCATCGCCTGCGACGAAGAGGCCTGCGGCGAGATCATGGTCGATACCTACAAGTATTTCCTTGATATTGAAAAGAAAGAGAGACTGTAAGTATGGGAAAATACTTCGGAACAGACGGCTTCCGCGGCGAAGCCAACAAGGACCTGACTTATGACCACGCGGTGAAGATCGGCCGTTTCCTCGGCTGGTACTACGGCGCAAAGGAAGGAAGAAAGGCCAAGGTCGTCATCGGAAAGGACACCCGGCGCTCCAGCTACATGTTCGAGTACGCGCTCTGCACGGGGCTGATGGCATCCGGCGCGGACGCTTACATCATGCACGTCACGACCACACCCTCGGTTGCCTACATCACCCGCGTGGACGATTTTGACTGCGGCATCATGATCTCCGCCTCCCACAACCCCTACTACGACAACGGCATCAAGCTGCTGAACGGCAAGGGCGAGAAGATGGACGAGGAGACTATCCTCAAGGTGGAGGAGTATCTGGACGGCAAGCTCGAGGTCCCGATCGCGGGGCGGCATGAGATCGGCCGCACCGTGGACTACGTGGCGGGACGGAACCGCTACATCGGCTACCTTATCTCCATGTCCCGCTTCAGCTTCAAGGACGTGAAGGTGGGTCTGGACGTGGCGAACGGATCGGCCTG
>JAFSYO010000105.1 GCA_017449925.1 Stomatobaculum sp. | reverse complement strand
GATTAAGAAGGAAATGATTGCCATGCTTCTTGCAGGCGGTCAGGGCAGCCGTCTCGGTGTTCTGACTCAGAAGGTCGCTAAGCCGGCAGTTTCTTTCGGCGGAAAGTACCGCATTATTGACTTTCCGCTGAGCAACTGCATTAATTCCGGCGTCGACACGGTCGGTGTTCTCACACAGTATCAGCCGCTGCGCCTGAACGCGCATATCGGCATTGGTATTCCGTGGGACCTGGACCGCAATGTCGGCGGTGTAGCTTTGCTTGCCCCTTATGAGAGCGCAAAAGGAAGTGACTGGTACAGCGGCACCGCAAATGCTATTTTCCAGAATATCGAATTCATTGACACCTATAATCCGGACTATGTCCTTATTCTTTCCGGCGACCATATTTACAAGATGGATTATGAGGTCATGCTGGATTATCACAAGGCAAACAAAGCGGATGTCACCATCGCCGTCATGCCGGTTCCCATGGAAGAAGCGAGCCGTTTCGGCATCATGATCACGGATGAGACGAACCGCATCATCGACTTCGAAGAGAAGCCGGAGCATCCGAGAAGCAACCTGGCTTCCATGGGCATTTACATCTTCTCCTGGCCGGTGCTGAGAGACGCCCTGATGAAGCTGAAAGATGTCCCGAACTGCGACTTCGGTATGCATATCATTCCGGACTGCCGCGATACCGGAAAGCGTCTCTTCGCTTACGAGTTCAACGGCTACTGGAAGGATGTCGGAACCCTGTCCTCTTACTGGGAAGCAAACATGGAGCTTATCGACATCATCCCCGAGTTCAACCTCTATGAGGAGTACTGGAGGATCTTCACGAAGAGCGACATCATTCCCCCGCAGTTCATTTCCGAGAAATCCCATATCGAGAGAAGTATCATCGGAGAGGGCACGGAGATCTACGGTACGGTCGTGAATTCCGTAATCGGTTCCGGCGTCACCATCGAGGAAGGTGCGGAAGTCCGCGACTCCATCATTATGAGAGAGTCTGTGGTCGGAGCAGGGACGAAGATCACCAAGGCGATCGTGGCAGAGGATGTGAAGATCGGCAAGAACTGCGAACTTGGCGTCGGCGAGTTCAAGGAGAGCACCTACAACAAAAAGGTCTACAACGCAGACCTGGTGACGATCGGCGAGCACACGGTGATTCCTGACGGAGTGAAGGTTGGCAAGAATACCGCGATCTGGGGCGACACAGCTGCAGCGGACTATCCGGACGGCATGCTTCAGAGCGGCGACGCTATTGTAAAGGTAGGTGGCTTAAAATGAGAGCAGTCGGAATCGTACTTGCAGGCGGAAATTCCAAAAGAATGAAGGAGCTCTCCAACAAGAGAGCTATTGCGGCTATGCCGATCGCAGGCAGCTACCGCAGCATCGACTTTGCACTGAGCAACATGACCAACTCCAGGATCCAGAAGGTGGCGGTGTTCACACAGTACAATTCCCGCTCTCTGAATGAACATTTAAGCTCCTCCAAATGGTGGGATTTCGGAAGAAAGCAGGGCGGTATGTATGTATTTACCCCCACCATCACCGCGCAGTCCAACGACTGGTACCGCGGCACGGCGGACGCTCTGTATCAGAACCTGTCCTTCCTGAAGAACTGCCATGAGCCTTACGTCGTCATCGCTGCAGGCGACGGTGTCTACAAGCTGGATTACAACAAGGTCCTTGAATATCACATTGAGAAAAAAGCGGATATCACCGTGGTCTGCAGAGATGCTGCGGCCGGCGAGGATGTGACCCGCTTCGGTGTGGTGGAACTGAATGAGGACGGACGCATCACCCAGTTCGACGAGAAGCCGATGGTGGCGGAGTCCAACGTTTATTCCTGCGGTATCTATGTGGTCCGCAGACGTCTGCTGATCGAGCTCATCGAGCGCTGCGCGGCAGAAGACCGCTATGATTTCGTCAGGGACATCCTGGTCCGCTACAAGAGCCTGAAGCGCATCTATGCTTATAAGATGGAGGGCTACTGGTCCAACATCGCCAGCGTAGAGTCCTACTATAAGACCAACATGGACTTCCTGGATAAGGATATCCGCAACTTCTTCTTCCGTGAGCATCCTGAGATCTATACCAAAGTGGATGATCTGCCCCCGGCAAAATACAACCCGGGAGCAAACGTGAAGAACTCTCTGGTTTCGAGTGGATGCATCATCAATGGGACAGTGGAGAGCTCTGTCCTGTTCAAGAAGGTTTATGTCGGCAACAACTGCGTCATCAAGAATTCTATTATCCTGAATGATGTATATATCGGCGACAACACCGTTATTGAAAATTGTATTGTTGAGAGCCGCGACACGATCAGAGCAAACACCACATATATCGGCAAACCGGACGATGTGAAGATTGTGATCGAGAAGAACGAAAGATATACAATTTAAGATTCAGGCAGTATCGAATCGTCACCGTCCCGCTGCCGTGCCGAGAGGAGGCACTATGCAGATTACGGACGTACGGATCAGACGAATTGAAAAAGAGGGCTCGATGAAGGCTGTGGTGTCGATCACCATCGACAACGAGTTCGTGATCCATGATATCAAGATCATTCAGGGCGAAAAAGGCTATTTCATCGCCATGCCGAGCCGCATGGCTGCGGACGGTGAGTACAGGGATATTGCTCATCCCATCAATGCCCGCACTCGGGAGATGATCCAGAGCGTGATTCTGGATAAGTATTTCATGGTGATCGAGTCCGAAATGAGTAATTGAGTCCGAAATGTAAGGAAAGACGCTCCGGGCGCTTCACGGCGCCCGGAGTTGTTTCATTACAGGAGCACTTTTGCGAGGTGGGTTGGATGATGGACCAGGCGTGTTATATCGTATTCGATCTGGAGTGGAACCAAAGCGCGGAGGGAAAGCAGGGAGAAGTGCAGGATCTGCCCTTTGAGATCCTGGAGATCGGAGCGGTGAAGCTGAACCGGGACAGGGAACCTGTAGGAGAGTTTTCCCGCATTATCCGGCCGGTGGTGTATACCAAGCTCCACTACAAGGTCCTGGAGATCACCCATGTAGGGATGGACGAGCTGAAAAAAAGGGGAGTCCCCTTTGCAGAGGCGGTGCGGGAATTTCTTTCCTGGTGCGAAGCTCCGGAGGAGGAGGGCCAGCCCGGGGCCCGTCCGGTGTTCTGTACCTGGGGAAATATGGACCTGACAGAACTGCAGCGGAACATGGCCTTCCACGGCGTGAAAAATCCCTTCCCCTATCCGCTGCTCTATTATGATATCCAGAAACTGTATAATCTCCTGTATCTCGACAATTCAAAGAACAAGCTTCCCCTGGAAAAAGCAGTGGAGGAACTGGGCCTGCCTCCGGCGGAGCAGTTCCACCGCGCCCTGGACGATGCCCGCTGTACCGCAGCGGTATTAAAGAAGATGGATTTCCGGCGGGTGGAGGAGTATCTTTCCCTGGATTATTACCGCCTGCCCAGGGACAGCGGGGAGGAGATCTACCTTGTCTTCCCGGACTACTCGAAATTTGTGTCCCGGAAGTTTTCTTCCAGGGAAGACGCCATCGCCGACAAGACGGTGACAGACCTTCTCTGCTACCGCTGCCGCCGCATGCTCAGGAAAAAGATCCGCTGGTTCACGGGAAACCAGCGCTACTACTACGCCGTAGGCATCTGCCCGGAGCACGGATATGTAAAGGGAAAGATCCGGATGAAGCATACCTCCGACGGCATGGTCTATGCTGTGAAGACCATTAAGATCACAGACGAAGCCGGCGCGGAAATGATACGCAGGAAGAAGGAGGCGTCGGTGGACAAACGGCGGATGAAGCACCATCTTAAACTGTGAATCATCTCCTCAGCTTGCGATTCACTGGCTTTCATTGTATCATTGTAAAATCAGCGAAGAGCGGAGGACCGGAAGTCAGGGCCAAGAGGTGGTTTTATGGCGAATAAGATGCAGTATGTGACGCAGCAGAGGAAGGATCTGCTGGAATATCTTCAGACAGTGGAAGGGCAGCATGTTACGGCGGCCGATATCTGCGACTGCTTTCACCGGAGCGGAAAGAAGATCGGTATGACGACGGTGTACAGGCAGCTGGAGAAGATGGTGGACGAAGGGATCGTCCGGAAATATATCATCGACGCGAACAGTCCTGCCTGTTTTGAATATGTGGGAGAGGGGGAAGTCTGCCAGGATCCGGTGTGCTTTCACTGCAAATGCGAGAAGTGCGGCAAGCTGATCCACCTGCACTGCGACGAGCTGGAGGGGATCGGGGCCCATCTCCGGGAGCATCACCATTTCGCCCTGAACGCGATGCGTACAGTATTTTACGGGATCTGCGAAGACTGTATGCAGCCGGAAAACGAGACATAAAAATGGCCCGGCGGCTGTTCATATTCTGTTCATAAATCGTTTAAGAAAGGTTTACGAACGCGCTAAGAAACGTCTATTTCTGTTATTTATTATAATAACACAGCAGGCAATCAGAGCAGCTGCCAATACTTTTTTTCATATACTTTGGCCAGGCACGAAAGTGTCTGGCCTCCTCCCGTTTTATAGGGAACTTTTGCGCGGTCATTTCCCGCGGAACACAAAAAACCAAAGAAGCAGAAGCTGCAGGAGCAGCATCACAGGAACCCCGAGGAAAAACCGGGGCTTTTTTGTTTTGTGGTGAAAGAACTGCATGCCCAGCAGCGCGCCGGCGCTGCCTCCGATGGCCGCAGCCAGGAGAAGCACCGCTTCCGGGATCCGCCAAAGCCTGCGGCGGGCTTTGTATTTATCGATTCCATAGAGTGCAAAGGCGATCAGATTGACCGCCGCCAGATATCCGTACATGATCTGAACCTTTCTGAGCCGAGTGGGTTATGGTAAAATATAACCGTGCTGTTAATAGATTCCTGACATATTTGTTCAGCCCTTAAACTTGGGCTGCTTCGCATCCGGGGATGCTGAATAATTACAAATTCTAAATTACATCTCAGTAAAAGGAAAGGGAAAACTTGTTATGGCAAAAAAGAAACTGGTGATCCTGCACTCCAATGATCTTCACGGAGATTTTCTTCCCAAAGAGCAGGACGGGAAGGAAACAGGAGGCCTGGTCCGGCTGTCCGGTTACGTGAAAAAGGTACGGGCGGAGGAGGAAAATGTCATCTATCTGAACGCGGGAGATATGTTCCGGGGTTCCATTATCGATTCCGAGTATCTGGGGCTTTCGACTATCAACCTGATGAACATGCTGCGCCCGGATCTGTCTGCTGTGGGGAACCATGAGGTGGATTACGGCATCGCCCACCTGCTGTTCCTGGAAAAATGCGCCCGGTTTCCCATCGTGAACGCGGACCTGTTCGTGACCCTGAACAACGCGAGACTGTTCGAGCCCTATATGAATCTCGAGCGGAGCGGGATCCGTATCATGGTGATCGGTCTCCTTACGCCGGAAGTCCTGGCGAGCACCAAGGGGGAGAAGGTAGTCGGCGGCGTGATCGATATTGAAAAAGCAGTGCGGGAGGTCGGTGTGATCTGCGACAACTACCGCACAAAGAAAACGGACCTGGTGATCCTGCTGACGCATATCGGCATTGAAAATGACCGGGCACTGGCGGAAGCACTGAACCCCGACTGGGGCGTGGATATGATCATCGGCGGACACTCCCACACCTTGATGGAGGAGCCGGAGATCGTGAACGGGATCCCGATCGTGCAGGTTGGCAGCGGCAGCGGACAGATCGGCCGCTTCGACATAGAGTATGACACCCTTTGGAACAAGATCCTGGATATGCGCTGGTCCTGTGTTCCCATCAATGAGGATACATCCCCGAAGGATGAGGTGATGGCGCTGCTCCTGGAAGACTACAGAGGCGAGACGGACGCGAAGTACCGCCGCGTAGTCACGAACTTCGCCCGGAAGCTTACCCATCCCACCCGCATACAGGAGACGGAAATGGGCAATCTGTATGCGGACCTGGTGCAGTGGGAGTCCAGCTTTGACATTATGATGATGGGGACCGGAGCCATCCGGAAAAAGGAGATGGGACCGGTGGTGGAGTACCAGGATATGCTGGAAAACACGCCCTTTGACGATGTGCTCTGGATGCTGAAGGTGACAGGAGCCCAGTTCCGGACCATGCTGCTCCATATTTTCAGGGATGAAGCATGGGAGGGCCACACGGAGTTCTATAATTTCTCAAAAGGCTGCCGCTTTGTCTACCGGAAGAGCACCCATACGCTGGAGGAATGCAGTTTCAAAGGAAAGGAGATCCAGAACAGCCAGGAGCTGCTGATCGCCCTGCAGGCATATCACTACAATAGTTTCGACGAATTCCTTGGCGTTCCGCTGGAGGAAGTCAAAAAGAACATGAAACCGCGGGTCGTGGCGACTTCCGTGAACAATCTGGTGGAAGAGTATTTCTCCACCCATCAGGATATTGATTCCCATGTCGAGGGAAGAATCGTCATACTGGACTAACAGGGAACAGGAATACAGGAGGGTGTATGGATCAGAGACTGGAACAGATCAGAACGATGTGTCAGGAACTGGGGAAAAAATATCCGAAGTACTTTAAAACAGAAGATGTTCCGAAGCTGATGAGCCATCTTCAGATCCCGGAAGGGGAAACGGTGTTCTTATGTCATGACGACACCCTGTTCCGTTCCGGAAAGGACGGCTTTGTCATCACGGAAAAAGGGTTTTACACGGATCTCATGATGGAGCACATTACGTATTTCACGCCCTTTGAAAAACTGGCGGGGACAGAGCAGATCTACGAAACGGAGTATGTGATCTATGCGGACGAAACTCCATTGATGTACAGTTCTGTCGGCGGAGCGGAAGCAGCGGAAGATCTGATCCAGCTTGCAAGAGCTGTGAAAGGCCTGTATTACGAAGGCAGGGACTGATATCCATGTGCGATGACCTGGTGGAAAGGACAGCTTCCTTTCCTTATATGATCTGGGATATGGACGGTACCATTCTTGATTCAATGCGGTACTGGGATACGCTGGGAGAGGATTACCTGATACGGAAGGGAATAAAGCCGCCGGCGGGAATTAACAGGACCCTGGAGGTAATGACGCTGGAGGAATCGGCCGCATATCTCCGGAGGGAAATGAACATCGGACTTTCCGAAAAGGAGATTATTTCGGAGATCCTGGCGCTGATCGATACGGAATACAGGAACGAGATCCCCGCCAAAGAAGGGGCGGTGAAACTGATCCGCGCCGCCCGGGAGCACGGCAGCAGAATGTGCGTGCTTACTTCTTCGGACCGCGCCCTGGCGGACGCAGCCCTGCGGCGCGTGGGGCTGAGGGACTGTTTTGAAGCCATTCTGACCTCGGATGATTTTGGAATGGATAAGCGCAGCGCCGCCATCTATCAGCGGGCGATGGAAGAGATGGGATATGTTCCGGAGCAGACCTTGATTTGTGAGGACGCCCTTTTCGCGGTCCGGAGTGCTGCTGAAAGCGGAGCGAAGGTGCTGGCGTTCCGGGACAGCTCCAATGCCGGCGACTGGGAGCAGATCCGGAAACTGGCTGATTTTGCGGAATAACTTTATAAAATTTATAAAAAAGCTCAGAAATCCGTCACAAACAGGAAACAGTCCGTACACATTTGCCATGTAAGATTAACACCATCAGATTCGATTATCCTAATAAGGAGGTGTAACCATGGGAATGTACAGTGTCAGATATTACGGATCGAACGGTTTTCTTGCGGGGGAGTGCAGCTACCAGGATCAGGAGAGAGCCACCAGGGATTTTGAAAATTTCCGCGCCGGTGGCTACGTCTCCGCAGAGCTGGTACTTCTGTTCAGAGGAAAAGAATACCTGCTGGATTCCGCTGCAAACTGAGCTTGTGTAAGTTGAAAAAAGAGGACTGGAAAAGAATTTGGCTCCCGGAGGTTCCGGGAGCTTTTTCTGTTGTGAGGGCGCGGAGCAGACTCCATGGTTAATTGGTATACAAACCCGGAAGAATGAGTTATCTTTGAAAATGACAGAAACTAATGCAATAAAGAAGGACCTGGAAATATGACAGAATTTGAACAGTTTCAGAAGGTGATCGCGCGGCTCAGGGCGCCGGACGGCTGCCCCTGGGACCGGGAACAGACTCACGAATCCCTGAAGCCGGCCTGCATTGAGGAGGCGGCGGAGGTGCTCTGTGGGATCAATATCCTGACGGAGACCGGGAATCCGGACAACCTGAAGGAGGAGCTGGGGGATCTGCTTCTGCAGATCGTAATGCACGCCCAGATCGCAGAGGAAGAAGGTTTCTTTACTATGGAGGATGTGATCCGCGGGGTCAGGGAGAAAATGATCCGCCGGCACCCCCATGTGTTCGGGGCGGAACACATTGAAACCTCCGGCGCGGTCCTGAACCGCTGGGAGGAGATCAAGAAACAGGAGAAAGCCGGAAAAGAGTGGACTGAGGCGTATCTGCCTGATGCCTTCCGGGAAGCGGAGAAACTGATCGACGTCGCGCGCCGGAGGAAAGAGAAGAACAGTAAAAAATAGAAAAGAACAGGAGAGGAGGTCCCCCGATGTTTCAATTTGATCCCATATACCAGCCCTATGCTTCCAATCGTTTCTGCGTCACTGCGCGGAACGGCATGGTCGCCACCGGCTCCAACCTCGCCGGCGCGGCGGGACTGGAGATGCTGAAGAAGGGTGGAAACGCGGTGGATGCCGCCGTGGCCACAGCTGCTGCGCTGACCGTGGTGGAACCCACCTCCAACGGACTCGGATCAGACAGCTTTGCCTTGGTATGGATGAAGGACCGGCTGTACGGGCTGAATTCCTCCGGGTATTCCCCCCGGAACATTTCCCTGGAAAAGATACAGGCACAGCATCCGGACGGACGCATGCCCCGGCTCGGCTGGACGCCGGTGATGGTGCCCGGCGCGGTGAAAGCCTGGCCGACGCTGCTGAAGCGCTTCGGGAAGCTGACGCTGAAGGAGGTGCTGGAGCCTGCCATCCGCTATGCGGAGGAAGGATGGCCTGTCTCGCCGAACATGGCCCTGCTCTGGGAGCGGGCGGCGGAACAGTACGGGCGCCTTTTAAGAGGACAGGACGCGTACCGGGAGTGGTTCCGGGTGTTCACAAAAGACGGAGAGCCGTACCGGTTCGGAGAGATGGTCCGCTTCCCGGACCATGCGAAGACGCTCCGTCTCATCGCGGAGACAGAGGGAGACGCGTATTACAAAGGAGAGATCGCTGAACAGCTGGTGCGGCAGTCGGAAAGAGACGGCGGTTTCTTCTGCATGGAAGACATGGCTTCCTATGAGAGCACCTGGGTGGATCCGATCCACGTGAATTACCGGGGCTATGATGTCTGGGAGATCCCGCCGAACGGGCAGGGGATCGTGGCTCTGATGGCGCTGAACATCCTGAAGGAGTTCGATTTCCGGGAGCGGAACGCCGAGACGGTCCACCGACAGCTGGAAGCGATGAAGATCGCTTTTGCCGACGGCCTGCACTATGTGACGGACCCGTCCCTGATGAAGCTGGATTATCACGACCTGCTGCGGCCGGAATACGGCGCGGCAAGGGCGGCGGAGATCACCGGGAAGGCGGAGATCCCGACCTGGGAGGAGCCGCCCCACGGCGGGACGGTGTATCTTTGTACCGCGGACGGAGAAGGAAACATGGTCTCCTATATCCAGTCCAATTACAACGGTTTCGGCAGCGGCGTCGTGGTGGAGGGATACGGCGTGGCCCTGCAGAACCGGGGCGCGGACTTCGCCCTGGACCCGTCGGCGCAGAATGTGCTGGCGCCGCATAAAAAATCCTATCACACCATTATCCCGGGCTTCCTGACAAAGGATGGGACGGCGGTGGGGCCCTTCGGCGTCATGGGCGCCTATATGCAGCCCCAGGGCCATGTGCAGGTGGTGCAGAATCTGGCGGACTTCGGCCTGAATCCCCAGATGGCGCTGGACGCGCCCCGCTGGCAGTGGATCAGGGAGAAGACCGTCCTGCTGGAGCCGGAGTACGGCAGCGCCCTGGCTCGCCAGCTCGCCGCGAAGGGCCACGACATCAGCCTCGCCCTGGAACGCACTTCCTTCGGAAGGGGGCAGATGATCCTGCGCCTGCCGAACGGCGTTCTGGTCGGCGGCACGGAAAGCCGCACGGATTCCAATATTTTCTGCTGGTGACCGGGAGTATATCGTCATATAGAAAATGAAAAAAAACGAAATCCTTGTTGAGCCTTCCGGAGAAGTAGTGTAAGATAGAAAAGAACATAAAAACGAACGCCGCAGAGATGAGAGAACATGGTGTATGGCAGGGAAAGCTGCCTTACATTTCATGTTCTTTTTTATCCGGTGTACATGCGCGGACAGAACACATCCGAAACGCTGCGCCTGAACGGAGGTAAGATGAGACACATCGATTTTGTAAGGATCGTCAAAGACAATCCCATCATTGCGGCCGTAAAAGACGACGAAGGCCTGGAGGAATGCCTCCAGTCGGAAATCGGGGTGGTCTTTATTCTGTACGGCAATATCGGCAGCATCATTGACATCGTGAAGAAAATCAAGGGCGCGGGGAAACTGGCCCTGGTGCATATGGACCTGGTCAGCGGGATGCAGGCAAAGGACGTATCGGTGGAATATATCCGGAACTATACGGAAGCTGACGGCATCATCACCACGAAGGCGAATCTTTTGCCGCGGGCAAAGGAACTGGGGCTGAATACCGTTCTCAGGACTTTCGTTCTGGACAGCACTGCTATGGAAACGCTGGAGCGGAACAGCCGGCCGGAGTCCGTCCAGCCGGACATCATGGAGGTCCTGCCGGGGACGCTGCTGCCGGACGTGATCCGCCAGGTGGTGTCCACCTGCCGGGTGCCGGTGATGGTCAGCGGGCTGATCACGAAAAAATGCGAGGTCATGAATGCTCTGAAGAGCGGGGCAGTATCTATTTCGACGACAAACCGGAGACTCTGGGATGCCTGAAAAGGCACTTATACTATCTGTGTAAATGGACTTAAAAGAGGAATATAGTAATAAAAACTAATTTGTCAGAAAAATACAAAAACAAATTGTGAAATTTGTTCAAATTTACCATTGATGGATACAAGGCTGTTTTGTAAAATGAATTCAAACAGCAAAGTAGCCGGGGAGATGAGAGAACGCGGGAGGAAGCAACAAGGTTGCTTTACTTAGGGTTCTCTTTTTTCGTGCGGAAGGCCGTGAGGCTTTCCCCGAAGGCGGTCTTTGCAGTAAATCGTAAACCATTTATTCAAGGAGGGAGTTACTATGGCGAAGTACGTAATGGCACTGGATGCAGGAACCACCAGCAACAGGTGTATCCTTTTCAATGAAAAGGGTGAAATGTGCTCCGTTGCGCAGAAGGAATTCACACAGTACTATCCGCAGCCGGGCTGGGTTGAGCATGATGCCAACGAGATCTGGCAGACTCAGCTTTCCGTAGCACGTGAGGCCATGAAGAAGGCCGGCGCGTCCTTTGAGGATATCGCCGCCATCGGTATCACCAACCAGCGTGAGACCACCATTGTCTGGGACAAGAAGACCGGACAGCCCGTCTATCACGCGATCGTGTGGCAGTGCCGCAGAACCGCTGACATGAAGGCAGAGCTGATGGAGAAGTATCCGGGCATCGACGACGCGGCTTATCACAAGACCGGTCTGGTGTTCGACCCCTATTTCTCCGGCACGAAGCTTCGCTGGATCCTGAACAATGTTCCGGGCGTCCGCGAGAAGGCAGAGGCAGGCGAGCTGGCATTCGGTACCGTTGACAGCTGGCTGATCTTCAAGCTGACCAAGGGCAAAGTCCACGCGACCGACTATTCCAACGCTTCCAGAACCCTGATGTTCAACATCAACACCTGCCAGTGGGATGAGGAGCTCTGCAAGCAGCTCGAAGTCCCGATGAGCATGCTGCCCGAGGCGAAGCCCTCCAGCTGCATCTACGGCGAGTCCGATCCGGAATTCTTCGGCGGCCCGATCAAGATCGCAGGCGTGGCAGGCGACCAGCAGGCTGCTCTGTTCGGCCAGACCTGCTTCGAGCCCGGCATGGCGAAGAACACCTACGGCACCGGCTGCTTCATGCTGATGAACGTCGGCGACAAGCCGATCTATCCGAACAACGGACTTCTGACCACCATCGCGTGGGGCCTTGACGGCAAGGTCGAGTACGCTCTGGAAGGCTCCGTCTTCGTAGCAGGCGCTGCGATCCAGTGGCTCCGCGACGAGGTCAAGATGGTCGACCAGTCTCCGGATTCCGAGTACTTCGCGACCAGAGTCGACAACACCAACGGCTGCTATGTGGTCCCGGCATTCACCGGCCTGGGCGCTCCCTACTGGGATCCCTACGCCCGGGGCGCTATCACCGGACTTACCCGCGGCGTCAACAAGTATCACATCATCCGCGCTACTCTTGAGTCCCTGGCATTCCAGACCAACGACGTTCTGGCAGCCATGGAAGAAGGTTCCGGCGTGAAGCTGAACGCTCTGAAAGTCGACGGCGGCGCCTGCAAGAACAACTTCCTGATGCAGTTCCAGTCCGACATCATCAACGCTCCGGTCCATCGTCCGGTCTGCGTCGAGACCACCGCTATGGGCGCAAGCTATCTGGCAGGTCTGGCAGTCGGCTTCTGGACCAGCAAGGACGACGTCATCAAGAACTGGGCGATCGACAAGGAGTTCGAGCCGGCAATGGCTGATGATGTCAGAGCTAAAGAGCTGAAGGGCTGGAAGCAGGCCGTCAAGGCTACCTTCGGCTGGGCGAAGGAAGACTGATCCATTTTGTTAAGTGCAGGGGCCGGTCCGGCCGGCCCCTGGGCTGAAATAAAAAACAACAAAGCAACGGTAAAGAAAAGGGGGAAATGATATGCAGGCTTATTTAGGCGAATTTATCGGAACGATGTTCCTCGTTATCCTCGGTGACGGTGTCTGCTGCAACGTCAGCCTCAACAAGTCCGGAATGAAGGGTGCCGGCGTTGTCCACATCCTGATCGGCTGGGGCATGGCAGTTATGGTTCCGGCGTTCTGCTTCGGCGCAATGTCCGGATCTCACTTCAATCCCGCAGTTACCATCGGCGCGGCGATCCGCGGCGGCATGGACTGGGGCCTTGTACCGGGCTACATTATTGCACAGCTGGCCGGCGGCTTCTGCGGCGCAGCTATCCTGATGGTCCTTTACGGCGATCACATTGCTGCTACGGATGACGATGCGACGATCCGCGGCTGCTTCTGCACCGGCCCGTCCATCCGTAACACCGGCCGCAACTTCCTGTCTGAGTTCTTCGCAACCTTCATCCTGGTCTTCACCCTTGCTTCTATCCCGGGCAATGCTGGTGATTCCGCAGTTTCATGGTTCCTGGTATACGGCGTCATCGTCGCCTGCGGCGCTTCCTTCGGCGGCCTGACCGGATACGCGATGAACATGGCCAGAGACTCTGCTCCGCGTCTTGCTTATCAGCTTCTTGCTCCGAACAAGGGCCAGAAGGATCCTGACTGGGCATACGGCTGGATCCCGGCTGTTGCTCCCATCTGCGGCGCGATCGTAGCTTCCCTGATTCACATGGCAGTGTTTGCAGCATAAATTACAGTTAACGACATAATTTAAAACTTCATACTAAGACATAGAGCGGCCGCCCCTTGTTTCCGGAAGTGGGGCGGGGGCGGCTGCCAAATATCGTATAAGCTCAGAATACGGAGAAAGGGCCAGTAATCGATGTACGGGTTCGTACGGTCGTGGCTCTTTTCTTTTTTACCCGTAGAGGGGATCGGAACTTTATCCGGCACGATCCCGGATTTCAACGGAGGAACGAATTTATGATCTATGATGTAATCATTATCGGCGCCGGCGTCACGGGTGCCGCTGTCGCGCGGGAGCTGTCGCGCTATAAGGCAGAGATCTGCGTCCTGGAAAAGGGCGAGGACGTCTGCTCCGGCACCTCCAAGGCAAACAGCGCCATTGTCCACGCGGGTTATGACTGCGTACCGGGCTCGATGATGGCAAAAATGAATGTGCGCGGAAACGCGATGATGACAGAGCTCTGCGAAGACCTGGATATTCCCTTTGACAGGAACGGATCCATGGTCGTCTGCATCGATAAGGATGAGCTCCCGGGACTGCAGGACCTCTATGACAGAGGCATTAAGAACGGTGTTCCCGGCATGAAGCTTTTAAGCCGCGAAGAGGCGATGGCGATGGAGCCGAATCTTTCGGACCTGACCCAGGGCGCCCTCTATGCTGAGACTGCCGGCATTATCTGCCCCTTCCGCCTGAACATCGCCATGGCGGAGAGCGCCTGCGTGAACGGCGTGGACTTCTTCTTCAACACCAAGGCGGAGAAGCTGTTCCGGGACGAGGACGGCATCTGGCACATCAAGACCTGCAACGGCGAGTACAAGACGAAGGCTGTCGTGAATGCCGCAGGTCTCTACTCTGACTTCTTCCACAACATGGTCAGCGCGAAGAAGATCCACATCACCCCGCGCCGCGGCGACTACTTCCTTCTGGACAAGACCACGGGCGGCTTCGTGAAGCACACCATCTTCCCGCAGCCCACGAAACTGGGCAAGGGCATCCTGGTAGCTCCCACCATCCACGGCAATACGCTGGTCGGCCCCACCGCCATCGATATCGAGGACAAGGAAGCTATCTCGACAACACAGCCCGGCTTTGACGAGATCCTGAAGAAGTCCTCCATGTACGTAAAGGACGCTCCGGTGCGTCAGGTGATCACCTCCTTCGCAGGTCTGCGCGCCCACGAAGACAATCACGAGTTTATTCTCGGCGAGCCGGAAGACGCTCCGTGCTTCTTTGACTGCGCTGGCGTTGAGTCCCCGGGTCTCACCAGCTCCCCGGCCATCGGCGAGTATATGGCAGAAATGATCAGCGGAAAGTTCGGATTCGAGAAGAAAGAGAAGTGGGACGGAAAGCGGAAGGATGTCCTGAAGCCCGCCGGACTTACTCTGGAAGAGCGCAACGAACTGATCAAAAAGGAACCGGCATACGGCAGGATCATCTGCCGCTGCGAGTCCATCACCGAAGGCGAGATCCTCGACGCGATCCGTCGCCCGCTGGGCGCCCGTTCCCTGGACGGCGTGAAGCGCAGGACCCGCGCAGGCATGGGCAGATGTCAGGCAGGCTTCTGCAGCCCGCGTGTCATGGAGATCCTGGAGAAGGAGCTTGGCATTAAGCCGGAGGAAGTCCGGAAGAATGACCCGGGTTCCTACCTGGTCCTGGAGAAAACGAAGGGAGGAAAGGCATGAGCGCTGCAGTAAAAGACAGTTACAAGATCGTCATTATCGGCGGCGGCCCGGCCGGCCTTGCGGCGGCAGTCTCAGCGAAGGAAGCAGGAGAGGACGATATCCTGATCCTGGAGCGCGACTATGAGCTGGGCGGCATCCTGAACCAGTGCATCCACAACGGCTTCGGCCTTCACACCTTCAAGGAAGAGCTGACGGGACCGGAGTACGCGGGACGCTATATCAAAAAAGTCCTTGATCTCGGCATCGAGTACAAGCTGAACACCATGGTCATGGACATCTCCGCGGACCGCGTGGTCACGGCGATGAACCGCGAGGACGGCATGTTCCAGATCAAGGCCGGCGCGG
>JAFSYO010000104.1 GCA_017449925.1 Stomatobaculum sp. | reverse complement strand
TCTGGTTCCATTCTAACTGGTAACAGTTCGGATCCGAGAGTTCTCCGGAAGTGTAAATGTATTTTGCCTCCACAGCGCAGTATCCATCGCCTGGAGAATCAACCGTAACCTCTTCTGTTTTATAAAAAGACGAATTATCCTTCACTACACCTGCAGCTCGTTCGCGAAAGCCGATTTCTGTGTCACCACTATAAAGATATGTCACCCAGGAGCCACTTTCATAGACGAATTTACCTTCGATGACTCCATAGTCCGTGGCAGGGAGAAAACCACCGGGAGACTTGGCAAATTCCTGCAAGGTGGACCAAGCGATTGAGATGACCCTTAACCTGAAACTGATGAAATCCCCTTCTTCCCAGGTTATATTCTTACCTCTCACTATGCTTCTCGTCCCTATCCTGTCCGATATCACAAATCGAAAATTAGCCTGGCTTTCACCAGTGACTTCGGTAAATAGATTCAACATCGGATCCACCGGATCAGCGGTGCGTTCGCAGGCAGACAGCATAATGATCGCTGCAAACAAAAAGAATAAACCCTGATTGATATTAAACACGGTTTTCATATTGTCATCGATTTAAAAGGTTATAATGCACGCCCAAAGCTACGGAAGGTGAAAGTGGATGCTGCTTGAAATAGGTATCAAGGGAGGAGTTGTCCTTGAAATAGTAATCCAGCGAGACTTCGCCGAAGAAACTCCAGGCGTTGAAGATGCGGTATTCATAACCTGCGGCAAGGCGGGTCGAGAACTGGAGCGGATGCCCATCATAGAAGGTCGGAGATACATTTGTCGGCGCACTCGACGTCGTCCAAGCCTTGACTAAATAATCCGCGGACACACCCGCCGCGCCGTACAGATAGCTTTTGCCCCAAGAGACGAAATCGTACCGCAACGAAAGCGGAATCCCCGCATAGATCGAGCGATTCTCATAAGCATTCGTCGCCTCGTTAAGATACCCGGTCGTTCTGGAATGAAGCGATGTCACGCTCATTCCTACCCCTAGATAAAGTTTATCATTCATTGGCCAGTAAAGGGAAAAGACGGCTTTCACCGGAATGTCATAGTGAGTCGACTGCCCGATGGCTACAGCGCCACTTCCACTATAGGTACCGCCCAAGAAGTCTCCCCCCGAAATACTTCCAATTCCACCCGGAATGCTTCCAACCTGGCTAAAACTATGCGAAGAAGCAGCTGTAAGCAGTCCGCCTGAAGCCTTCAATCCGACAATCGGTGAAGCAGTCTTCTTTCCGCGTCCGGACAATTCCAGCCGCTCCCACTCCGCCCATTGGCGGGCCGTGGCAGCCTTGTCCGCCCTCGATTCTTCCGGTGGGGCTGCCTTTTCTTCCTTATCCGTACGATCGGCTGCAATACCTTCAGTCGTTGTCAGAGGTTCAAAAGCGGATTCTGTCTCAACCCTTTCCCCATAAGCAGACTCCCCGCCTTCCGGGAAAGCCGGAGCAGGGGCCACGGACGGCGATGAACGCTGTACAGAACGACCCGGAGCCACCGGCAAGTCCACCGCCTCAACCGCCTCCGCAAGCAGCGGAGTCGGATCTTCACTGATAGGAACTGGCGCCTGCGCCAGCTCCGGCGAAGAAGGTTCCGCCTCCGGAATGGAAGCGGGACGATGCAGGACAAGCATCAGTGCCAAAGCTGCGGCCGCAGAAAGCGGAATCCACCCATAACGGCGCATCCAAAATCCAGCGGTCAACCTTTCCTTAGGAATGCGATGCATAAGCGAAGAAAGCTTCGCCCGGCGCAGGAAGACATCGTCAGCAGCGGGCGTAGCTTCAAGGCGACTCCAAAGCCCGGAGAGGGCCTCCTCCTTCTCGGCGGAATCCCTGTCGGCAAGCAGCCAGGAGCCAAATCCTTCGACCGGCTCCTTCGCCTCCGCATACCTGCGGATAATCTCTTCGGCTTTTCCCATACACTTACACAGACGCAAGTTTACGGAAAAACCCTAAATCCCAGGAAGAAAAAATCAGAAAAACAGCAGAACCAGATAGGAGAGCTTGCGCAGCTCCTCCAGGGCTTTGGAGATGTGATACTCGACGGTCTTGATGCTGACGCCCAGCTCCTCGGCGATCTCCCGGTTCTTCAGGCCCTTCACCCGGCTCAGGATGAAGATGCGCTTCCGCGTCTCGGGCATCCCGCTCACGGCCAGGTTGACCATCGTGAGCAGTTCCCCGTCGTCCAGGACTTTGGACAGATCCTCCCCGACAATGCCGGAAGCATTCTCGATCCCGACCGTATCCAATCTGTCAGAACGCCGGAACCAGTCATAGACGGCGTTGCGTGACGCGGTATAAAGGTAGGACCGGAAGACGATATCCTTGTCCAGGTTCTTCCTCCGGTCCCAAATGTTCATAAAGATGTTCTGCGTGATGTCGTCCGTCGCCGCCCGGTCCTTCACCAGCGAAAAGACGAAGCGCTCCACGAGGAAGGAATAGCGCAGATAAAGACTTTCGAAGGCCTCGCGTGAGCCCTTCGAAAGTTCCTTTACATATTTCCTGTCGTCATAGAGCATCTAAACTATTCTAACGCAAGTTTCGGCAAAAACCCTAATCGCGAGAGAAAAGTGCGGGCCTAAACCATCCCGGAGAAGCCGAGGAAGGCCATGGCCATGATGCTGACGGTAATCAGCGCGATAGGCAGGCCGCGGAAGGACTTCGGGACGTCGTTCATCGCCAGATGCTCGCGCAGGCCGGCGAAGAGGATCATCGCGATGCCGTAACCGATGGCGGTGGCCAGGGCATAGACCAGCGACTGGGCGAGGCTCAGCATGTGGGAGGTACCGCCGAAGGTGAACTCCTTGGTCACCACGGTGATCGCCACGCCGAGGACGGCGCAGTTGGTGGTGATCAGGGGCAGGAAGATACCCAGGGCCTGATACAGGGACGGGCTGATCTTCTTCAGGACGATTTCGACGACCTGTACCAGGGACGCGATCACCAGAATAAACGCGATGGTCTGCAGGAATTCCAGGCCAAAGGGGATCAGCAGGTAGCGGTTGATCAGCCAGGTCACGAGCGTGGCGAGCGTGATGACGAAGCAGACGGCTCCGGACATGCCCGTGGCAGTGCTGATCTTGTTGGATACACCCAGGAAGGGGCAGATCCCGAGGAACTGCGCCAGCAGGATGTTATTGACGAATATCGCGGCAATGATAATGGCAAAATACTCCATAAGGCGCTACTTTTTAAGGTATTTGTTGAACAGGACCATCAGGTAGCCCAGCAC
>JAFSYO010000103.1 GCA_017449925.1 Stomatobaculum sp. | reverse complement strand
TTCCGCGGCAAAATCCTCCATGCAGCTGACAGCAGCGGAGAAGAAGCTGGTGGAGCTGTACCGGAAGGCTGACGCGGACACGAAAAAAGAAGTGATGAAGCTTCTGAAAGGAACCGGAGATGATGCCGGCGAGCTGCTCACCTCCCTTCTCTCCAATGCCATGAGCATGTTCGGAAAGCGGAGCATGCCGGGCGAAGAAGGAGGAGAAGAGGGGGAAGAGCAGGAGGGCGGTCTTGTCCTGAAGGAAGAGTGAGCTGAAGGAGGTATCTATGCCGAAGAAAGTGACTTATTTCCATCTTCCCACCTGTCCGTACTGCCAGCAGGCGGACCGGGTGATCGAAGAGCTTGTAAAAGAGCATCCGGAGTATGCTGCGGTGGAATTCGAGCGGATCAACGAGATGAAGCATCCAGAGATCGCCGACATGTATGACTATAACGCGAATCCCTCCATGTTCATCGGGAAGGAAAAGATCTACGAATCCCATCTCTTCGAAAAAGAGGATGAGTGCCGGATGCATGTGGAGGAAGTGTTCCGCAGGGCGATGGAAGACTGAGAAACAAGAAGAGCCAGGCACGAAAAAAGACTAAGACACGAAAAAGCCGCAGGGGGGACCTGCGGCTTTCTCCATTATAGAATGTGTTTTTTCACGTGCTTTCCGGGATCAATCCGTGAGGAAGCGCTCCGCACCGGCACGGATCAGGGCAACGCGGAAAATGTTGCCGAGGAGACCGACGGAAATGATCTCCCCCAGGCCGACGGTGAGCATCATAAAGGGGATCAGGTCCGGCACGCCGTAGGCATAGCGGAGCACGAAGGGGATGATCAGGGCGTTCGAAAGGATCGGCGGGATCGCTGCGAACGGCCCTGTTTTTCTTAATGCCCGGGTGCCGATGGCTCCGATCAATGTGGCCAGTGTGCCGAAGACAACGTCCATGGGCGCAGCGCCGGCCAGGAAGTTCGCGAGGAAGCACCCAATCGTCACGCCCGGGATCCCTGCCACAGTAAAGACGGGCAGGACGCAGAGGGCTTCGGAAACTCTGAACTGGATCGGACCGAAGCTGATGGGCGCGGTGATATAAGTCAGAACTGCGTAGACTGCGGCGATAAGCGCACCCAGAGCGACGATACGGGTCATTTTGCTGGTGTTATTCTGTTCTTGCATGATAGATCTCTTTCTGGATTAATTGTTTAAGAATATCGGAATTACAGTACTTCCACCAGCTCAACCTTGAAGTTCAGTTCTTTGCCGGCCATCTCGTGGTTGGCGTCGAAGGTGATGGTGCTTTCGTCCTTTGCTTTCACGACGACCGGGAAGGGAGCACCGAAGCTGTTGGTGATGTGGATGTGCTCACCGACTTCCAGTGCCTCGGAGCCGGGCAGCTGTTCGAACCGGATCGTGAAGATGGCGGCGGGATCCGGCTGGCCGTAGGCCTCCTCCGGCATGAGATGGATATTCCGCACCTCGCCGGGTTCCATGTCCACGACAGCCTTGTCGAAGCCCTCGATCATCATGCCTGCGCCGCAGATGAACTCGAGCGGTTCGCCGCGGTCGTAGGAAGAATCGAACTTGCTGCCGTCATTCAGGGTCCCTTCGTAATGAACGCGGACAGTCTTTCCGGCGTTGGGGCCTTCAAAAAGAAGCCGGGGACCTCCGCCGCAGCATCCGCCGCAGCCGCCTTCCTCACTGCCGCAGCCGCCTTCTTCGCCGCTGTGACCGCAGCATCCGCCCTCTTCTTCATCGTGGTGTCCGCAGCCGTGGTCTCCGCAGGTGTGATCTTCTCCGTGATGATGGTCGCAGTTTGCGCCGGTGGAGACCAGCTCGCCCTTCAGATAGGCTTCCACTGCTTCGTCAGCGCTGCCGGAGGCTCCCGCCACGACTTCCACGCCGGCGCTGGCCAGCGCGTTCTGCGCGCCGGCACCCAGTCCGCCGCAGATCAGCACGTCAATGGCGTGGTCCGCAAGAAGGCCGGCCAGGGCACCGTGGCCCAGACCGTCGTTGCCGATCACCTGGCTTGAGACGACCTTGCCGTCTTCGATCTCATAGATCTTAAACTGTTCTGTTCTTCCGAAGTGCTGAAAGATGTTTCCGTTCTCATAAGTTGCTGCAATTTTCATTCCTGTTCTCCTGATTCCTTTCAATTCCCGAGGATCGTTTATCTCAGAGGGAGTCTTCCCCACTGATGCAAACTGTTCCAGAGCGCATTTCCATATAGTGTATGACAAAACAGAAAAAGAAGCAACTATGATCTGTCCGGGAGAGCAGGAGAGTCATGATTCACTTAGCTGAGTGGTTCAGGAATACCGGCTTTGAGCAGAATGAGCATATATGGATAAAACGATGTGATAAATAGCCAAATATGGATTGAATGGCAGACCATATATGGTATAATTATGGCAAACAAATGGATGAAAACGGAAAAAGCTGCAGAACAAGGAGAGGACGCCATGACAATTCAGGAAATGAAGATCAGGAAAAAAGAACTTCACCTTACCTGCAGGGAGATCGCCGAAATGGCGCAGGTCCCGCAGGCAACAGTTCAGAAGATCCTCGGCGGCATCACGAAGTCGCCCCGGCATGAGACCATGCTGAAGCTGGAAAAGGTGCTGGGAGCAGTGAGAGAAAAAGAATCCAAGGAGAAAGAGTACGGAATCAGCGGCAGTTCTATGACGGTAAGGGAACCTTCTGCCGCTTATGGAGAAAGAAAGCGGGACGCCTATACAGGAAGATATGCGAAGAACTTCCCGTTCCTTTCCGGAAAGAGCCAGGGTGAATATACAGTGGAGGATATTGGGCGGCTGCCGGAGGATGTGCGGGTGGAGCTGATCGACGGGGTCCTTTACGACATGGCAGAGCCCACGGAAGATCACCAGACACTGGTGGTGGCGCTTAGTGCGGAAATATGGTCCTATCTAAAGAAAAAAGGTTTTCCCTGCAGAGTCCTTCCGGGACCCTACAGCGTCCGGCCGCGTCTGGACAGCAATAAGACCAACGTTTCACCGGATATCTCGGTGATCTGTGACAAAGAAAAACGGAATCCCCGGGGCTGTGTCGGCGCCCCGGACTGGATCAT
>JAFSYO010000102.1 GCA_017449925.1 Stomatobaculum sp. | reverse complement strand
GCGCTCCTTGAGGCCATGGGGCCGAAGTACGGCTTCCGCACGCAGATCATCCGCAAGGAACAGGACGGGGGCAGGGATATCAGTTCCACCTACATCCGTGAGGAACTAAGGAAGGGCAACATCGAGAAAGCCAACCAGCTTCTGGGCTACGAGTGGTCCCTGGAAGGGACAGTGACCCGGGGGAATCATATCGGAGGGAGTCTGCTGGGATTTCCGACGGTGAACCTCGAGGTGCCCGGGGGCAAGCTGATGCCGCGCTATGGTGTCTACGGGACAGTTGTGGAGCTTCCGGATGGGACCCGGGTCCGGGGTATTACCAACATCGGAGACAATCCCACGGTGCAGAACGACAGGCTGAATCACCGGGTGCGCATCGAGACCTTTCTCCTGGACTTCCGGGGGGATCTGTACGACACCCTGATCAGGATCAGGTTCCTGCATTTTATCCGGCCCGAAATGAAGTTCCGGGACCTGGAGGAACTGAAGGAGCAGATCGGCAGGGATATCGCGCTTCTTGAGGAGAAATCCGTTGACATTTAAATCTGCTTCGTGATAGTATGAGTGAGCATTGAAAGGCGCCTGAGGCTTCGTTTCCGGAGGACTCCACCGGATGCGCGGTTTCGGGTAAGTATAAAGAAATAAAAGGAGAATAAAACCATGATCACAAAAGAGAAGAAAGCTGAAATCATCGCCGCGTACGGAAGAAAAGAAGGGGATACCGGTTCTCCCGAAGTCCAGATCGCTCTGCTGACCGAGCGCATCAGAGACCTCACCGAGCACCTGAAGGTCAACCCGAAGGATCATCACTCCAGAAGAGGACTTCTGATGATGGTCGGCCAGAGAAGAGGCCTCCTTCAGTACTACAAGAAGACCAACCTTGAAGGCTACCGCGCACTGATCGAGAAGCTGGGTCTCAGAAAGTAATTTTTCATAGGTTTTCTATCTCAGGGTGGAATATCAATTCCACCCTGAGTTTAGTGTTATGGTAATCGGACGAGTAATTGGAGAGTGAGGAAAAGGAGAAGAGTAGAAAAATGAGCAAGGAATTCAAAAGTTTCAGCATGGAACTTGCCGGCAGGACACTGACCGTGGAGATCGGCAGAGTCTGCGCCCAGGCGAACGGCGCAGCCCTGATGCACTACGGTGACACAGTCGTCCTTTCCACGGCAACTTCCAGCAAGCAGCCCCGGGAGGGCATCGATTTCTTCCCGCTGTCTGTGGAATATAATGAAAGACAGTACGCAGTCGGAAAGATCCCCGGCGGCTTCATGAAGCGTGAGGGCAAGCCCTCCGAGAACGCGGTCCTTACCGACCGTGTGATCGACCGCCCCATGCGCCCTCTGTTCCCGAAGGACTACAGAAATGACGTGACGCTGGAAAACCTGGTCATGAGCGTGGATCCGGACTGCTCTCCGGAGCTGACTGCCATGATCGGTACTGCCATCGCTGTGACGATCTCCGACATTCCCTTTGACGGTCCCTGCGCCATGACGCAGGTGGGCCTGGTGGACGGGAAATTCGTCATCAACCCCACCAACGACCAGAAGAAGGTCTCTGACCTGGCGCTGACCGTGGCCAGTGTGAAGGACAAGGTCATCATGATCGAAGCCGGCGCGAAGGAAGTTCCGGAGCAGGTCATGATCGACGCGATCTATGAGGCTCATGAAGTCAACAAGAAGCTGATCGCATTCATTAACGAGATCCGCGAGGCAGTCGGCAAGGAGAAGCAGGAATATGTTTCCGCTGTCGTTCCCGAGGAACTGATGAACGCCGTGAAGGAGATCGTTCCCCAGGAAGAGATGGAGACCGCGGTGTTCTCCGATGACAAGATGGTCCGCGACAAGGCGGTGGACGAGCTTACCGAGCGCTGCAGAGAGGCTCTGGCAGACAAGGAAGAGTGGCTTCCACTGATCGGCGACGCCATGTACCAGTACGAGAAGAAGACTGTGCGGAAGATGATCCTGAAGGATCATAAGCGTCCGGACGGCAGACAGATCACGGAGATCCGTCCTCTTTCTGCCGAGATCGACCTGCTTCCCAGAGTACACGGTTCCGCGATGTTCACCAGAGGCCAGACCCAGATCGTCGACGTCTGCACCCTGGCGCCGCTTTCCGAAGTGCAGCGCATCGAGGGAATGGATGTCGATATCAAGAGCAAGCGCTACCTGCATCAGTACAACGTCCCGTCCTATTCCGTAGGCGAGACCCGCGTCTCCAGAGGACCGGGACGCCGCGAGATCGGACACGGCGCGCTGGCTGAAAGAGCGCTCATTCCGGTACTGCCGAGTGAAGAGGAATTCCCGTATGCGATCAGAGTCGTCTCAGAAGTACTCTCCTCCAACGGATCCACTTCCATGGGTTCCACATGCGGAT
>JAFSYO010000101.1 GCA_017449925.1 Stomatobaculum sp. | reverse complement strand
GAGAGCACCAAAGCCGCCCTCACTGAGGACGGATGGCTCCGCACCGGCGACCTCGGCTACCTGGATGAGGATAACTTCCTGTACCTCACCGGCCGCGTGAAGAACCTGATCATCCTTTCCAACGGCGAGAACGTGGCGCCGGAGCAGCTGGAGAACATGTTCGTAGACGAGCCTCTGACTGAGGACGTGCTGATCTACGGCGACAATGACATGATCTGCGCCGAGATCTACCCGAACTTCAAGTACGCGGAGGACCGCGGCATCCAGGACGTGGAAGCCGCCATCGAGGAAGTTGTTCAGAGGATCAACGAGAAGCTTCCCAGCTTCAAGCGGATCCTGCGCAGCCACACCCGCAAAAAACCCTTTAAGAAGACTTCCTCCAAGAAGATCATCCGCAAGGCCTTCTTCGATGAGCTGAAGCAGGCAAAAGAGACCCGCGAAGTCATGCGTCTTCCGGAAACAGAGATCCAGAAGACCCTCTACGAGATCGCGGCGGCGCAGCTGGGCCACAGAGACTTCGGCACGGATATGGATTTCTACGAGGCCGGCCTCGATTCCATGGGCAGCATCATGCTTCTTTCCTCTATCTACGATGCCCTGAAGCTCAGCATGACCCTGGACGAGCTGGTGAAACACCCGACTGTCCTGGAACTGGAAAAGCTCTACGAAGAGAAGATGAACGCGGAGACCATCGACTACAGTGTCCGCAAGGTCTATCCGCTCACCACCCTGCAGATGTACTTCGCCTACGTCATGCGCGGCAACACCACCTCCAACCTGCCCTTCTGCTGGAAGCTGGATCCGGATGTGGATCTTGCCCGGCTGATCCAGGCCGTCAAGGACCTCTTTGAGGTGCACCCGGAGATGAAGGACATCATCCAGAAGGATGAGAACGGCGTCTACATGAACTTCCGCGATGACAGCCGCGAGGTGGAAATCCCGATCGTCGACATGACAGAGGCCCAGTGGCAGGAAGAGTTCCCGAACATGGTGAAGCCCTTCATGTACGAGCAGGGAGAACTGCTGTACCACACCTGCATCGTCCGCACCGAAGAGAGCCGCTACTTCTTCTTCGACCTGGCCCACATCATCGGCGACGGCATGAGCCTGAACATCATCTTCGAGGATCTGAACCGTCTGTACCTCGGCGAAAAGCTCGAGTTCGAGGGCTACAGCTACTACGAGTATGTCCTGGACTACAAGGCGAAGGATGCCGCCGGAATGCGCGGCGAAAACGTCGAGTACTTCAAGGGTCTGACGAAGGACTTCCGCGTCCGGAAGAGCATCCTGACCCGCAGAGACTGTTATGACCTGGCTCACGGACACAACTCGAAACTCCGCGACCATTTCTACCAGATCAGCCGCAGCAAGCTGAAAGGTTACTGCCAGAAGTTCGGCGTCTCCGAGAACGTCTTGTTCCTGAGCGCGTTCAACTACTGCATCGGCCTCTTCATGAACGAAAAGGACACGCTGAGCTCCAGCATCCACAGCGGCCGCACCGACAGCCGCTGGAACAGGCTGGTTGGTCCGCTGTTCCTGACCTACATGTACCGCCAGACCGAAAAGCCCCATGAGAAAGTGGCCGCGTTCCTGAAGCGGAATGCCGACCAGATCATGGAGACCATGCGCTGCTATATTTCCGTGATGCATCCGGATGAAATGTTCTTCCAGTACCAGGGCGAGATCCTGAACCTCAACACCATCGGAGGACTTCCCGCGGAGAAGCAGCCCATCAATCTCGACTCCCTGCCCTTCCACCTCATGATCCACAACGACTGGAGAGGGTACTACTACGAGCTGCGCTACTGGGAGAACCGCTTCGACAGAGAGCAGCTGCAGGTCTTCATGACTGTCTACGAGTCCGTGGTGTTGGCGATGATGACCGTGGAGAGCGTGGACCAGATCCGGAAACAGCTTCCGGAGACCATCTATCCGAAGCACTACGAGGTCCGGGTCGGCGATCTTGACCGCGCCCTCTCCATCGTGAGAAAGAAACGTCTCCTGAAGAATATGACCGAGGACCAGAGAGTGAAGGTCTATGTCCTGAACGACCACCTGGAGAAGAAGCCCTTCGGCGGCTGGGGCCGGCTGTACATCAAGAACGAGAAATTCGCCGATGCCACCGCGGTCTACAAGAACCCCTTCGGCGAAGGAAAGATCTACGAGACTCCCTACACCGCCCGCATCCTTCCTGACGGTTCCATCAACCTGCTGGAACACAGCGGAAGAACTATCATGGCGGAGCGCACCATGGGCCGCTCCTTCCCGAACCTCTACGCGATGGAGAAGACTCTGAAGAAGGTCCCGGGCGTGGTGGACGCAGAAGCTTATGTCTTCTACGGCGATAACAGCCAGTTCTACCTCACCGCGGATCTGAAGCTGACGGAGGAAGCCGCAGCGAAGCGCGCGGAAGCGATCGCCAAGGCTACCGAGGAAGCCAAGGCCGCTCAGGCGCCGGATGCCGATGCCGCCCAGGCTGCCCAGGATCTCCAGGCTGCCGTGGCCGCAGCTGATCCCTTCTCTGTGGAGAAGATGGGTGCTGTCTGCCAGGAGAAAATTGGCGCTGGCAATGTCCCGCAGGTTATTAAGATCGTCTGACAATTCGATGCCGAAGGCTGCCGCATTTGATCTGTGCGGCAGCCTTCTTTCCCTTTCCCGGATCTGTTTCTGTCCGGGACTGTTATAAAGCAGAAAGGACCCTTTTCATGGAAAGCAATTTTCTTGTCCACCCCATCCCCCCGCTCTACGACAAGGACTCCCGGATCCTGATCCTGGGGTCTTTTCCGTCCCCGAAATCCCGGGAAGCGCAGTTTTTCTACGGTCATCCCCAGAACCGCTTCTGGAAGGTGATGGCGCAGGTGCTGGATTGGCGGGGAGAAGGCGGCGAATTCCAGGCGGCGGGCGGGCCAGCGGCAAACGGACCGGTCATTGTGCCTTCTGCAGTGGCGGAAAAGCGGGCCATGCTGCTCTCGAACCACATCGCCCTCTGGGACACTATAGCTTCCTGTGAGATCACCGGAGCTTCGGACGCGAGCATCACCAACGTGACGCCGAACGACCTGTCCCCCATTCTTAAGGCAGCAAAAATCCGCGCCATTTTCTGCAATGGCGCGGCGTCCCATAAACTTTATATGAAATATATCTATCCGGTGACCGGCAGAGAGGCAGTGAAACTTCCCTCCACAAGCCCGGCGAATGCCGCCTGGTCCGTGGAGCGGCTGGTCACAGAGTGGCAGACAGTCCTTACGTATCTGAAGACGTGATGTCATATCTTCAGATATCATCCCTTGCCGGGCATATTCTCACAGCAGCATCATCACTCCGCTGAAGGCCATCAGGATGTAGATCAGCTTCAGGAACATTTCGTCCGGGATGTACTTCTCCAGCTTACCCCCGAAAAAGACTCCCATCATCATTCCGATCAGGCCGCCTGCGAGGCCGGGCATCATCCCCGCCGTAATCTGCCCGTTCAGAAAGCGGATGATGGTGGCGTATACGTTATTGAACGCGAAGTAAGCCTGGATAGTGGCAAGATAGGCCGCATGGCCTTCGGTGGTCCCCAGGAGATACAGGACAATGGGCGGCCCCCCTGTGGAGAAAAGCCCGTTCAGTACGCCGCCGCAGGCGCCGGTGAGAAATCCGTTGCGGATCCCCGGGCGGATGCGGAACTTCCCGTTGAAGAACAGAAAATAGGCAGACAGAAGCAGCAGCACCGCTCCCAGGATCTTTTCCAGGACCGAGAAGGACGCGCCCCTGGACAGCCGGACTGTCAGGAACGTGGCGCAGAAGCTTCCGGCCAAAAGGGGAGCGATCAGGTGCCACTTCGCGATCTTCCGGAATTTAAAGGCCAGCCAGACAGAACTGACCGCGGAAAGCATGTTTGTATAGGCAGCGGTCTGGGTATGGGAACCGATCAGGTACGGCAGGATCACGATCGCGACGACCCCCATGCCGAACCCGCAGACCCGCTGGACGAATGTCGCCAGAAAATAAACCATCATACAGATCAAAACTGCTCGTACCATAAAATATCTCCCTGAAGCTCGTCACAAAACTGACTGTTTTTCCATCGCGGAATTTGCTATACTAATTTTTACTATGAAAAAGAACGAACGTCTATCAGAAAGTCTGAATTTCCGCATTATTTCCTACGTGCTCCTGCTGCTGATCCTGTTCAGCGGCCTGGTAGGCTATATCGGATACGCCCGGTTCACGACCTCCATGACGAGCGCCTACAGCGACACCATGCTGAAGACTGCCGAGACTGCCGCCGTGACGGTCACTCCGGACCGGCTTGATGATTATCTTAAAAGCGGCGGCACGGACGCAGACTATGAGTTTACCAACGAGCTGCTGGACATGCTGTGCCAAAAGCAGGATTTTACGTTTATTTACGTGTTCTGCGTGGATACTTCCGATTATAACCATTATACCATCGTCTTTAATGTCGCCAACGACAACAGCGGTTACGCGGAGGATGACATCTGGACCATCGGCCACGTACAGCCGACGAGGGACGAGGAGTACCGGAGCATCTACCGCGCTTTCTATGAAAACGGCCTCTCCCACAAGACCATTCTCCGGACCACAAATCTGAAGGGAGCCGAGCCCCATATCCACACCATGATCCCTCTGAAGGGGAGCGATGGCAGCGTGAAGGGCATCCTGACCGTTCAGTCGAACATGGATGAACTGAACCACGGCCGGTACTCCTACCTTCAGCTGATTGCAGCGGCCCTGGTCTTCTGCTCCATGATCGCTTCCATCGCGGCTCATTTCTATTTCGGCCGGCATATCGTCCACCCGATCAAGACCATTGCCCGCGAGACCCGGCGCTTTGCTGACGAGAATACCAGCAGCCCCGAGGGAACGCTGGATAACCTCAGCGATATCGGAGAGATCCGGACCCTTGCCGATTCCATCGACGAGATGGAACAGGACACGCTCCGCTACATCGAGAATCTCACCAGGATCACGTCGGAAAGGGAGCGCATCCTCACAGAGCTCTCTCTGGCCAAACGTATCCAGGCATCCATGCTGCCCAGCGAATACCCGCCCTTCCCGGACCGGAAGGAATTTGACATCTTCGGTTCCATGCAGCCGGCGAAGGAAGTAGGCGGTGATTTCTACGACTATTTCCTGGTCTCGGAAAACCAGCTCGGCATGGTGATCGCGGATGTCTCCGGCAAGGGCATTCCTGCTGCCCTCTTTATGATGGTATCGAAGATCCTGGTGCAGAATACCGTACTGGCCGGTATGTCCCCGGCCACTGCGCTGGAGGCCGTCAACGAGCAGCTGTGCAAGCATAATCCGGAAGAAATGTTCGTCACCGTGTGGCTTGGGATCCTGGACCTGGAAAACGGAGTGATCAATGCGGCCAATGCCGGCCACGAATACCCCATGCTTAAAACTCCTGGCGGACAATACGAGGTCGTGCACGACAAACACGGCTTTGTCATCGGAGGAATGGAGTGTCTACGATACAAAGAATACCAGATCACTCTGGAACCGGGCTCCTCTCTTTTCCTTTACACCGACGGTGTCCCGGAAGCCTGCGATCAATCGTATCAGCAGTTCGGACTGGAGCGGACCCTTGAGGTTTTAAATAAAACGCCGGACGCCTCCCCGGTGCAGCTCCTCCACGATGTGGAGGACGCAGTCCGCACCTTTACAGGAGACGCCCCGCTCTTTGATGATATGACGATGCTCTGCATCCAGTATCACGGTCCAAAGATTCCTGCGCCGGTCAGAACAGAGACCGGATGAAACTGAACAGTGTACTCAGGATACTTTTCCAGGCCCCCGGGGTCTGTTCCGCAGCCGCAGTCGTTTCTGCGGCTGCGCTTGTTTCTGCCGCTGTGGTCTCCGCCGCTGCAGTCTCCTCTGCTGTGGTCTCCGCCGCCGTGGTCTCTTCTGACTGCGGGGCGGTTTTTTTAATGCTTGACAGCGGCAGGAAACCGCTCCTGTCGTTGTACTTCACCCTGCCCCAGAACGTACCGTCGTCCGCCCTGCATTCGCCGAAGACGTGGATCACCTCGCCGTTCGCGACTTTTCCATTCGCTTCCGGATACTCCAGTCCCGCGCCATAACGCAGGGACTCGGCCCCCTGGGGTGATTCCACCACTGCATCGTAATCCACATCGTACATCGTGAACCAGAAATTCTCTATCAGCACGTCGGCACGGGCCGCCGATGCCAGCACCGCCAAAGACAGAAACATGACCGCTGCCACTGCTGTACAGATCTTTTTCAAACGTTTTCCCACACTTTTCTTCATTGCCGGTTCCTCCTTTTTTGCCGAATTATATATATTATGTCAACTAACAGCAAATCACTAATTGATAACTTATCCGTTTCTGCACTTTCTACAACAGCTTTCCCGCAGAAAATGACACAAGATTCAGTACCGAGGAGAGCAGAAAGGGCGTAAGGGCCGGAATGCGGAGCATTGCGGCGTCTTTGTTTTCCCAGTACTTCCCGATGCCGCAATGTCTGTAGATGAGCGCCTCCGTAAGCCATGCCCACAGTTCCAGCACCGCTACCAGCGCCCCGTAGGGAACCACCGCAGGCGAATACCGCGGGATCAGGACGCTGAGCAGGACCACCACAGGATTCGTAAGGAGATTCACCAGGAACACGATCCCAAGTCCTTTTCTGCTCCGGAGCTGCAGGATCCAGGCAGTTCCGATCTCCACTATTTCTGTCAGGACAAGGCACACGATCATTGTCAGAATGAGCCGCTGGATCATGCCTCCGCCTCCTGTTTTTCTCCCTTCAGACCTGCAGCCATGAGCGCGAGGGAGACGATGCAGACCGGGGCCAGAAGATGGCTGCTGCCGGAAAACAGGAATCCCGCGGATTCTGCCATAGAAGGCAGCGTCCCGAGGAACAAAGCCAGCGTCGTCAGGCCGAAGGCCATGCCCTCCCTGCCCCGGTACAGCTTCGCCAGAGCGGTCAGGGTAAGGGGCATCGTCATGTTAAAGAAAAATACCGCTGCAATGCCGCAGGCCGCATTCTTTTCCGCAAAGAGGAACAAAAGACCCGAGACAGCGAGGCTCACCACCGCAGTCCGGCGCCATCCTGCCCTGTCGCCGACGATGCCTCCGAGCATCTTTCCGAACACGACCCCTGCCGTAAAAAGAAAGGCCACTCCTGCTTTCTTCCAGCCGTAGCGCATAATGGTTCCGGCATAGGAACGGAACAGCACCGCTGTCACTAGGCACAGAGCCGCTGCAAAAGACGGATCTGCAATATGTATATTAAAATGTTCTGATGTTTTCTGCTCTTCTTCCCCTCCTGGTTCCCATGCCTGCCGGGTGAGGTGCATTTGTATAAGAACAAGACCTGTAAAGAGCATCAGGATACAGCCAAAGAGAAGGCCGAAGGTCCGGGCCTGCTGTTTTGCCGCCAGGACCGGTCCCAGCCAGACGCCAAAGGCACCGGTGGAGACAAAGACGCCGGGCATCGCCGCACTGCCTTTGCTGCGTTTCAGCAGATCGATCCCTCCGCCCACATGGAAACAGGAATTTCCAATGCCGGCGACGGCAGAGACCAGAAGGAGCTGCGCCAGCGGCGCAGCCGCGAAAGCGGAGGGAGGCGCCGGTTCCGGCGCAGAGCCGGGGAAGAAAACAACCCCCGTTTTCAGGCAGACCGCGGTGATCAAATAAGACGCTGCCACCAGAATACATCCGGTTCCCGCCAAAAGCCACGGTTTTTTCTGCCGGTCCCCGAAGATCCCCGCGGGAAGCTGGCAGGCAAAGGCAAAGAAATTATAGACTAGCACGCACCACAGCCACGCTGTCCGGTCCTTCACCAGGGAAAGAATATACGCTGTCTCGAGAAAAATACAGCAAAGATCCACGAGAAAGTGAGCTGAGCTGAAAACTGCCAGCGGCCTGCTATGCTCCCGCATGATCTGCATCCTCTCCATCTTTTATTTCATGATTCTGGTCTTCCATCCATGCCGCGTTCAGCGCGTCTCCTATAAACAGGATCATCACTATCACCCGCAGCCAGGTGATGGTCAGGAAAAGGGCTGCCAGGGATCCGTAGACCGAGGATTTCCAGAACAGGGGCACGAACCTTGTAAAAGCTTCCGTGAAGACTGCCCAGCAAAGGGAGGTGAAGACCGCCCCCGGAATCTGATCCTTAAGCTTTCTCTTTCCTCCCGGCAGGAAGGTATAGATCACAAGGATCATAAGGACTGCTACAGCAGCGGATATAGCCCCGCTGTAGCGGATCAGATTGACGATCCAGGCCGTGATCTCCTGGAAGCCGAAGCGTGCGGAAAAAGAATGCAGCAGCTTCACCAGGGAATCCCCCAGCAGGTTGAAGACAAGGAACGCAGGGATCAGAGCCACAATAATAAGGGTACACAGCAATGCCACCGGTTTGTCCCAGAAGCTCTTCTCCGCGCCCGGAGTGATGATCTTCAGCCCTTTCTGGATGGCTGTCACTCCCGCGCTGGAAGACCACAGGGCCGTCAGGGCCGCCACTGAGGCCAGAAGGCCGGTGGACTGGTTCCGGAGCGAAGTCACGACACCGAGGAACAGCCCCTTGACCTGGGGCAGATCCGGCAGGAAGCGGAACACCAGTTCCGTGAAGTCCTCCGGTGAATACCACGGAAGCATATTCAAAAGGGAGATGATCAGCATGATCAGGGGAAACACTGCTGTGACCAGGCTCAGCGTGGCATGCCCTGCATAGACCATGACGTCATTTTTCAGAAAGATCTCTACGGTCCGCTTCCCCAGACTGACAATCCGTTTCTTCATGATTCCCTCCCATGTAAAGAAGGCACAGCATAGTGAGATCGTCGAACTGCTCCGCATCTCCCACAAATTCCTCCACATCGGCGCGGACTGCCTTCAGCACCGCCGCCGGATCCTGTTCCGCCACTGTGTTCAGCGCCCCCTCCAGACGGGTCAGGGTGTAGAACTTATTCTCAGCATTGCTGGCTTCCGGCACGCCGTCCGTGTACACAAAGACCGCATCCCCGGGCTTTAACTCCAGTTCATAATTCTCGTACCGCGCCTTCGGCATCACGCCCAGCGGCAGTCCGTGCTTGTCCTTCAGGCGGCAGAACCTGCCCTCCTCCCCTTTGATCTCCGGATATTCATGCCCCGCATTGGAGCAGACCATTCTTCCCGTGTTCAGGTCCAGAATACCCATCCACACGGTCACAAAGGTCTTTGATTTGTTGTCAGCGCTCAGCTTCTGATTCACATCGGAGAAGATCTCCGCGGGAGTCCCGCCCATGTGGGCCCGGTAATTCAGAATGATCTTCGAGGACATCATGAACAGAGCGGCAGGCACACCCTTGTCTGAAACGTCGGCGATCAAAAGCGCCAGATGATCGTCGTCGATCAGGAAGAAATCATAAAAATCACCGCCCACAGCCTTTGCCGGATCCATTGAGGCAAAAAGATCGAACTCTTTCCTGTCCGGGAAAGCCGGGAAAACACCGGGCAGCATGGATCTCTGGATATCTGCCGCCATACGGAGTTCCGTGCTGGCGCGCTCCTTTTCCGCGGTGATCCGGGCCAGATTGTCGGTATAGTCCACGATACGGCCCTGCATGGAACGGATCTCATCATAGAGGTCTTCGATCTCGTCATTGGATCTGATATCCAGCCGGATGACATCTTCCTTTGTATAACCGTTTCCGTCCTTTGCGAAACTGCATGCAGCAGCCGCAAGATCCCGCAGCGGCTGCACGGCGATCTGCCGCATCAGGAACAGCGATACCAGAAGGATCCCCAAAGTCAGGATTATGACCACCGAAATAATGTTCAGGAGGAACCACCGGCGTGCTGCCATGACTTTATTCATACTGATGTCTATGCCCGCCAGCCCGATGGTTTTTCCCTGATCGGGTTCTATGACAGGTTCGCATGCGGCGCAGTACCATCCTGTTTCATCATGGTAGATGGTGTGAGGTATCCGCGCATTGTCCTCATATTCATCGAACAGTACCGCATCCTCATCGACGGTCCCGCTCCAGAACACTCCTCCATAGGCGCTGACCACATTCCAGGTGACTCCGTCCACATCGGTCTGATAATAAGCGTCATCCAGATCAAAGAATTCACAGAAATCCTTGAGCAGCGCTACCGTGACAATATAGTCATCCCCCAGTGAATACCCCTCTGCTTTAATTCCGCTCTCCTGCTGATTCATCCAGTCTATTAAGATGTCTTCATCGCCCGCGGCGGCAGCTTTTTTCCGGAGTTCCTGATATTCCTCCGACAGGAAAGCATTCTGCATCGCCAGCAAAGACTTCGGATTCAAATACATTTCCAGCACGACAGCCACACGGTCTGCCTGCTCATTATAGGCATTGTTGATCCTTTTGCAGTGGGTACGGTAACTCAGCCCCACAAGCATCAATGAGACCAGCAGGATAGCGCCAATAATCAGAAGATTGATTTTTACTGCCAGGGAAACGCGGCGTTTGTGTTTCATAACATCCTTTTCCTCGATCAGTATTGTTTTCTTACAGCATCTTTATTATAGCACAAGTGTATACTATGATTGACTTGCCAAAAGACGTTCCACCTGACAAAGAGGAGCCGGTATATGAACAGAGACACGATCCGCGACAGATTCGCTTCCTATATTGCCCCCTATGATATTTCAGACACGAAGATCCGCCTGAAGGCAGAACACACATACCGGGTGGCGGATCTCTGCGGCAGGATCGCCGAAAGCATTTTTCTCCCGGCGTCAGAAAAAGCCGATGAAAACGTGGACCTCGCATGGTTCCTCGGTATCCTTCACGACATCGGGCGCTTTGAACAGGTGCGGAGATACGGCACCTTTTCTGACGCAGCTTCCGTCGACCACGCGGAGTTCGGTGCGGATCTTCTGTTCCGGGAAGGACTGATCCGCTTTTTTACCGGCTCCCGTAAAGACGACGAAGTGATGGAAAAGGCGATCCGCCTCCACAACAAATTCGAACTTCCCGCTGATCTCACAGAGCGGGAGCGTACCTTCTGCCAGATTCTGAGGGACGCGGACAAGATCGATATTCTGCGCGTGAACTGTGAATTTCCACGGGAGGAGATCTATCATTTTTCAAATGAAGAGTTCCTGACCTCGGACATCTCGGATACGGTCCTGCAGGAAGCGCTGTCCATGCAGAATATCTTCCGCCCCCACCGGAAAACAGCGGCGGATTATATCGTCGGACAGGCAGCCCTTGTTTTCGGGCTGGTCTATCCGGAAAGCCGCAGGATCATGCGGGAGCAGGGATATCTGGAGAAGATCCTGGATCTGGAAAGCACCAATCCGGAAACCGTAAAAAAAATGAAAATGATCCGGGAGAAAACAGACCAGTTCCTGGCCTCTTCCTGACACTATAGAAGAAAACCCTTCAGCCGGGTCCCCGGCTCCAGTTTTCCGCTTCCAGCCGGGATAACTGCAGCCACATCGCAGCCGATGGCGCTGGAGAGGACCGCGTTTCCCTGCTCCTGAGAAAGCGTCATACCGACATCTCCCCGGGTCAGGTCAAGATGCCCCCGGAGAATACGGGTCGCTTTGCTTTTTTTCCCAAAACCGTTACGCAGTGTCACCGTGATCTCTTCCGGGAGAAACTGTCTTCTTCCTGCCAGCTTTTTCAGGGCGGGCAGCGTGATCGCATAGTAGTTTGTCAGGGCCGACGCCGGGTTCCCGGAAAGAGCGCAGACCGCTTTGCCCTTCAGCATGCCGTAGGCACAGGCCATGCCGGGTTTGAGATCCACCCTCTGAAACAGCATCTCGCACCCTGCCGCCTCCATGGCCGCGGGCGTCAGGTCATAATCGCCCACGGACACGCCGCCGGTCAATATCACAGCATCACAGTCCGACGCGCCTTTCCGGATAAGTTTCTCAATGGACGGAATATCATCCTCTGCGAGTCCCAGAAAGACCGGCTGCAGCCCTTCCCTAAGAAGTGCCGCTTCCAGCATATACCTGTTGGAATTCCGGATCTTTCCTTCTCCCTGCGGCTTGTCCGCCTCAACGACCTCGCTTCCAGTGGAAATCAAGCCGATCCGGGGGATCCGGTAAAGGCACGGAGCCGTCTTCCCCTGGGCTGCCAGCGAACCGGCGATCCCGGGATCGATCACGTCTCCTCTGTGCGCCAGAACAGTGCCCTTTCTGACATCTTCCCCTGCATAGACCACATTTTCTCCCTGCCGGAAAGACCTGAATATTGTCACTGTATCCTCAGTAAAAAGCGTCTCTTCATACATGCATACCGCATCCGCCCCCTGGGGGATCGGCGCACCGGTAAGAATTTTGACGGCTGTTCCCGGCGTAACTCTCTCCTCAGGCATCTGCCCCGCCGCGGTCTTACCGATGACCCGAAGCACTGCCGGCTCTTCTTTGGACGCGGAGGATGTATCTGACGCAATAAAAGCATATCCGTCATAAGGTGAACGGTCGAAGGGCGGAATGTCCTGCTCTGCTTTGAGTTCCATGCCAAGCACGCGTCCCGGACAGTCCTTCAGGGAAACCGTTTCCGTTTCCACCGGCAGGACTCTGGAAAGCAGCATTTCCCTGGCCTCCATCCATGCAATATTTTTAACCATATCTCATCCTTTCCCGGACTATAATCCCATTTTCACCTGCTCACATCGGTCTCAACCTTCTTAATGTCCTTTGACTGGTCAACCGTTAAGTCAAGACTGGAAAACATTTTTGTCTCCGGAAGCAGCATCGCAAAGCCATCCGTGTAATCCCAGGCAATATCAGCCGACTCAATATTCGCCCCGAGTACATGTCCTCCCTTTTCCCTGTCTTCTGAGATGAAGTGAAGGTGCCATCCGGTGGCATTCAGATCTTTCATATAGGGCGGGCAGTACAGCCCGACCATAGTACCCTATTCTCCTCTTTTGATGAAGCGGGGGCAGACAGAACCGGAATATCCAATTAATCTGACTGCTTTCCCCTGTACTCCAGGCATAGCATGGTCAGGTCGTCAAACTGATTCGCGCCGTCTACAAATGTGTCCACGTCAGAGCGAACCGCCTGCAGGATGCCTTCAGGCGACTGTCCCTCCGTCCGGTTCAGCGCATTTTTCAGCCTCTCCATCCCGTACATTTCTCCCGAGGCGTTTTCCGCCTCCGGGACGCCGTCGGTATAGACAAATATCGCGTCTCCAGGTTCCAGCAAAAGTTCATAGTCCCTGTATTCTATCTTTCGCCTGATGGCCACCGGGATCCCGTGCGTATCCTTGAAGATCCGGAAGACCCCATCCTGTCCGCGGATCGCCGGATACTCGTGTCCCGCGTTGGAACAAGTGAGAACGCCGGTGTTCACATCCAGAATACCGATCCACACCGTGACAAACATTTTGGAGTCGTTGTTCTTGCTGATCTGCGCATTGACCGCCGTGAGGATCTCTCCCGGAGAACCGCCCATCTGGGCCCTGTAATTGAGCAGGATCTTCGCGGACATCATAAACAGCGCCGCGGGCACGCCCTTGTCGGAAACGTCGGCGATCACAAGACACAGGTGATCCTCGTCGATCATGAAGAAATCATAGAAATCGCCGCCGACCGCCTTTGCCGGATCCATGCTGGCGAACAGGTCGAATTCACTGCGGTCCGGGAACGGCGGGAATTTTCCGGGCAGCATGGAACTCTGGATCTGTGCCGCCATGCGCAGCTCGGTGTAAGCCCGCTCCCGCTCGGCAGTCATCTTCGTCATCCTGTCTGTACTCTCCACGATGCGCTGCTGCATCGACTGGATCTCATGGTACAGATCACCGATCTCATCATTGGACCGGATCGGCAGCTGGATCACATCATCCTCCGAGACGCCGGCATCCCCCTTTGCAAAGCCCATCGCTCCTTTCGAGAGCAGCTTCAGGGGGTCTGTAGCCAGCCTCCGGGTCAGCAGCACACTGCTGACCATCACCACCAGCGTGATCACCGCGATCAGTGCTGCGCTGTTGAGCAGAAACCATCGGCGCTCTCTGAACACATCATTCATATCAAGGTCCACGCTCATCTGGGCGATGATCTCTTCACCTGTCAAGTCATTTATAACCGGCTCGCAGGCAGTGCAGAGCCATTGGCCGTTGTATTGGTAGATCGTTGGTGGTATGCGGTCATTCCCCATGTATTGGGAAAAAGCATCGATCGGTTCTTCCGGGGTCCCAATCGTCATCAGGCTCTCATCCGGGTCCACCAGGTTGTAGGTTACGCCGTCTGAAACGTACTGCAGGTACACGTCCTTTACGTTGAATGAGTATCTGTAACTGTCCAGCAGGTCGGCGCAACTCTCGTAATTCCCCAAAAGCGTATATTGCTCTCTGGTCTCTTCATCCCATTCATCTCCTTGTTCCTCAAGCTGCTCCTGCATATAGTAGACCGGAGGCTGCTGACGCATCCAGTCCTCGATGATCTTCTCATCGTCCGCCTCCACTGCCTTCTGATGTACTTCACGGAATTCATCCGAATCAAACCTTTCCCGAAAGAGCTTCACATATCCGTATGGCAGGGATCCCTGCTCAGCAGTAGCGGATGCGGTACGTTCAACCTGCTCAAGATAGATGCTGTCCACCTTGCGGCAGTATACCCTGTAGGTAATTAATACCAGACCTGCTGAAATCAGGATAATACTGACGATCAGCAGGATATTCAGCTTCATCTCCAACCCGATCCGGCGTCTCTTTCGCTCCTGACTCATACCGTCTCTCCTTTGCATGTGCATGGCTGACCAGTTACCTCGGCCTCAGGGCTTTTGCCCCTTACAATTCCCAGTATACACTACTTCCAGAACAGAAAAACAAGAAAACTACTCTCTGGTTTTGGAATCAGACACTAAAAAACCCGCTCTGCTGAGCGGGTTCTTAAGTGGAGATAGTAGGGTTCGAACCTGCGACCTTCCGCACGTCAAGCGGATGCTCTCCCAGTTGAGCTATATCTCCAACGGAGACTATTGTAACCGAGGTTCCGTAAAAAGGCAAGTACTTTTTTCGGCGCTGAAGTCTCCCTTCTGCCGTCCCGTTCTCACTCGATCATATAGGCATCCACGATCAGGCCGATGTAGGCGGTGTGGACATCTCTTCCGTCCAGAGCGCCGGGCAGGCCGCAGTTCTGCGGGTAGAACTTCTCCAGGATCTCCGCCGGGATGTCTGCCGGGTCCTGTTTCTGGGAGTAGAGCACTTTGCATTCCAGTGTCAGGGGATACTGCAGGATCCCGGGGACATGGTTGGTCTCCGGCTCCACAAGGGTCAGCCCTGCTTCCTTCACCTTGTCCACGTCTCTTCCGGACAGGGAGCCGCAGACCTGCTGGATCTTCGGATCGATGCCGGAAAGAGGCACGCTGACGGTGAACTCGCCGGTCTTGTCCAGCGAGTTCTTGGTATAACGGCTCTCTCGGACGTAGACCACATAGGTCGGAAGGTTCCAGATCCGGCCGAGGTGACCCCATCCGATGACCATGGAGTTGAATTTCTGATCCTGCGTGTTCAGGAGGATGCCTTTTCCCACCGCCTCGTTGAGCAGGCCCGCGTACTGATTCACGTCGATCTTCTTTTTCATCTTCTTTCTCCTTTTCTGAAGAGCCGGCGGCGGGACACTATTATCTGTCCCGCCGCCGAATGTAATTATTCCAGTCCTGTCGCTTCGTCGATTCCCAGCATGATGTTCATGTTCTGGACCGCCGCGCCGGAAGCTCCCTTTCCGAGATTATCGAACAGCGCAGTGACCGTAGTCTGGTCCTCATGGCCGCAGACCACCAGCTCAAGATGATTCGTGCCTGCGAACTTGTTGGCATAGATGGTCGCAGGCTTCTCTTCGAACTCCCTGACAGTGACGAAGTGCTCGTCCTTGTAATACTCCTGCAGGCGTTCGCAGATCTCCTTCGCGGAGGGTGCGCCGTTCAGGAGACGGTTCTGCAGCATGACCGCAGTGGCCATGCCCTTGTAGTAGTCGTCGACGATGGGGTTGAAGACCGGCGGATAATCGAGGCCGCTCATCTTCAGCATCTCCGGCACATGCTTGTGCTTCAGGGTCAGGCCGTAAATGCCAGGCGCGAAGAGCTTCTCCGGCTTCTCCGGGCTTTCGTAGTCCGCGATCATCTTCTTTCCGCCGCCGGAGTAGCCGGTCAGGGAATAACAGGTCACCGGGTAATCCTTCGGAAGGATGCCGAGGCGCACCAGCGGAATAACGGAAGCAAGGAAACCCGTGGCATGGCAGCCGGGGTTGGCGATCCGTTTTCCGGAGGCAATGGCAGCCCTCTGCTCTTTAGAGGCCTCCGGGAAGCCGTAAGTCCAGCCCTCTGCTGTTCTGTGGGCGGTGCTGGCGTCGATGACCCGGACCTTCGGGTTGTCGATCAGGGAGATCGCCTCTCTGGCGCCGTCGTCCGGAAGGCACAGGAATACGATATCCGCGGCATTCAGGAATTTTTTCCGTTCGTCATTGTCATGGCGCTTTTCTTCCGCGATCCTCATCAGTTCAAGATCTTCTCTGGATCCGATCCTGTCAAAAATCTGCAGTCCGGTGGTTCCTGCCTGTCCGTCGATATACACCTTTGTCTTCATGTCTTATACCTCATTTCTTTTTCACTCCGCTCTTCGCATTGCACTCAGCTCTGCTCATCGCTGGCATTCATTGTATCACAATGGTATATCTTATGTATATTACTTTTCCGCTTTCCTCCGCCGCATCCGTCAGCGCAGGAATTCAAGCCGCGATTCCCCGATGCACTGGTCCGGCATCCGGACGCCGAAGTTTTCGCAGATGGTGGCGCCGATGGTGCCGAAGCTGTCCGCGCCCCAGATCCTGCCGCCCATGCCGTTCCGCATCATCGGAGACCAGCAGACGAAAGGCACGTCCTCCCTGGTATGGTCCGTCCCTTTCCAGGTGGGGTCTGTTCCGTGGTCCGCGGTGAGGATCACGAGATCCCGTTTCCGCAGGTGTTCCATCAGAATCCCCAGCTTCACGTCAAAGCGCTCCAGCTCTTCCGCGTAACCCTGTGGATTCCTGCGGTGCCCCCAGAGGGCGTCGAAATCCACCAGATTTACAAAACAGATGCCCTTGAAATCTTCTTCTGACAGCTCGATAGTCTGCTCCATCCCGTGGACGCTGCTCTTCGATTTCAGGGCGCGGGTGATGCCGTATCCGTCAAAGATATCGTAGATCTTTCCGACGCTCCACACGTCCAGGCCCGCGTACTGCAGCGCGTTCAGCGCCGTGGGGTGCGGCGGTTTCAAAGCGTAGTCGTGACGGTTCGAGGTCCGCACGAATTCTCCCGGCTTCTTTCCGGTGTAGGGGCGGGCGATGACCCTGCCCACCTTCCATTCTTCCCGCATGGTCAGTTCCCGGGCAATTTCACAGTACCGGTACAGGTTCTCCAGGCCCATGGTCTCTTCGTTGCCGCAGATCTGCAGCACCGAGTCCGCCGAAGTGTATACGATCAGTTTTCCTTCGTTGATCTCCTGCTCCCCCAGTTCGTCCAGGATCACCGTGCCGCTGGCCGCTTTGTTCCCGATGATCTGCCGCCCGGTCCTCTTTTCCAGTTCCGCGATAAGCTCCGGGGGAAACCCGTGCTCCGAGAAGGTCCGGAAGGGTGTCCTGGTGTAAACGCCCATCATTTCCCAGTGACCGGTCATGGTGTCCTTGCTGTGGCTCTTCTCCCGGAGGACGCCGTAGCGTCCCAGGGGCGTGGTGACCGGATCCACTTTCGAGAGCCACTTCAGATTGGCGAGTCCCAGCTGACGAAGATTCGGGATCTCCAGACTTTCGACTGCGTCGGAGATATGTCCCAGAGTATCCGCCCCTTCGTCCCCGAAGTCCGCGGCGTCCTTCGCGCTGCCGATCCCGAGGGAATCCAGCACGATAACAAAAACACGATCATACGGAATGATTTCCTGATATCTGCTCACAGGGCGCCTCCGTTTTTCTCTCCCGGTTCATTTTCCATCGCTTTCACCAGTTTCACGATCCTGCTGGTCCCCAGCCGGTCAGCTCCGAGTTCCACGAACCGTTCCGCGTCCTGGAGGCTTGAAATGCCTCCGGCCGCTTTGATTTTGACTCCCTTTCCCACGTGGGCCCGGAACAGCGCGACATCCTCCGGCGTCGCTCCTCCCGTGGAAAAGCCTGTGGAGGTCTTGATGTAATCCGCGCCGCACTCCGTCACGATGCGGCACATCCGGATCTTCTCCTCCTCCGTCAGGAGGCAGGTCTCGATGATCACCTTCAGTATGCGTCCCTGACAGGCTACCTTTACCATCCGGATCTCATCCGCGACATAGTCATCATCGCCTGCCTTCAGCGCACCGATATTTATGACCATGTCGATCTCGTCCGCCCCGTTCCGCACCGCTTCCGCGGCTTCGAAGGCCTTCGTTTCCATGGTCGAGGTCCCGTTCGGAAAACCGATGACAGTGCAGACCTTCATCCGGCCCGCAAGATATTCCTTCGCCCGCTTTACGTAGCAGGGGCTGATGCAGACACTGGCAGTGCTGTACCGCACCGCGTCGTCACAGATCTCCTTTACCTGTTCCCAGGCCGCCTCCTGCTTGAGAAGCGTATGATCGCAGCGTTTCAGTATTTCCCTGATATCCATTTTATAAATCCTCCGGTCCGAAGCTGTCGGGAAGAAGCTCCGAAAGCGTACGGCTTTTGATCTCACCTTTTGAGTTTCCTAGAATGATCCGGAAATGCTCCGGTATGCAGAATTCCCGCATCACCTGACGGCAGATGCCGCAGGGCGGGCAGAATTCCAGTGATTCCGCGCCCTCGGGTCCGCCGGCGATGGCAATGGCCTCAAATCCCCGGACTCCTTCGCCGACCGCTCTGAAAAACGCAGTCCGCTCCGCGCAGTTCGACGCCCCGTAAGAAGCATTCTCGATGTTGGCGCCCAGATAGACTCCGCCATCCATGGCAAGGAGCGCCGCCCCGACCCGAAAATGGGAGTAGGGGCTGTAGGAACGCTCCCGGGCTTTCACTGCCAGAAGGTACAGCTCCCTGTCATCCATTGCAGTCTCCTCCTTTGCCGCACATCTTTTCCTGTTCCCGGTCCTTCCGGATCAGGAGGCGGATCGCTTCCACTGCGGTGCGGATCGCCAGCTCCGTGTCGTGGACCTGTTCGTTGGACAGGCCGGCTTTTGCGCGCTCCTGGTTCGCCACCACCAGGAAGCAGGCGCCGACTCTGGCCCGGAGGAAGCTTCCCTCGATAAACAACGCCGCGCTTTCCATTTCGGAGGCAAGACAGCCCATTTTCATCCAGGCATTCCACTTGTTGATCAGCTCATAATCCACCGGCATCACCTCCGGCTCGTGCTGCCCGAAGAAAGAGTCCTTACTCTGGCTCACGCCGATGTGGTGCCGGATGCCCAGTTTCGACGCCGCCTCCGCCAGTGCCGTGGTCACTGTAAAATCCGATACGGCGGGGTATTCAATGGGCGCGAATTCCCGGCTGGTCCCCTCCATGCGGACAGACCCTGTGGCTATGACCACATCGCCCCCCAGGACATCGAGCTGCATGCCCCCGCAGGTGCCCACCCGGATAAAAGTATCCGCCCCGCTTTTCACCAGTTCGTTGAGAGCGATGGCCGCCGAGGGGCCTCCGATCCCGGTGGAGGTGACGCTGACTTTCACTCCGTCCAGCGTCCCGGTATAGGTGATAAATTCGCGGACATCCGCCACCAGCACCGGGTCTTCAAAATGCGCGGCGATCTTCGCGCAGCGCTTCGGATCGCCCGGAAGGATCACATATTTCCCGACATCCCCCGGCCCCACACCGGTGTGATATTGTTTTCCAGAACCTTCCGTATAATCGACCATGTCATTTCTCCTTCCCGTCCGGCGGAATCTGTTCCCAAAAAAAGCGGACCTATTGTTTTAAGTATATCATAAGACCCCGGGTACTGTGCTATGCACACTGCCCGGGGTCTCGGTTAATTATGCAGTATTTATTATTCTGCCGGAGGCCGGTCCTGCGCTTACTGCTGCCACACGCCGTCGGCATTGACGTAGTACTGTCCGATGTAGGAGTTGGTCACCATGTGGCCCAGCGGCTCCTGATCCGGGGACAGATAATACCACAGTCCGGAAGCGGGGCTCTGCAGCCAGCCGGTCTTCACATAGCCTCTTTCATCAAAATAGAACCAGTATCCGTCGATCTGCTGCCAGTTGCTGACCGTGTAAGAACGATCCGCGTTGATGTACCATCTTCCGTTGCTGTCAGTAAGCCATGCGCCTCCGCTGCTTCCACCGGTGGGGTTGCTGCTGGAGCCGGAGCCGCCGCCGTAATATCCGCCGGTAACGCTGTTGATATTGTCGTCCGTGACTTCGAACTCCTCGGAATCCGTCCAGTCCTCGGCGCTGTACTGAGAAGCCTTGCCCTTAACGCCGACATAGTAGCTTCCTGTGCCGTACTGCTTGATGAGGGAGCTGAAATCATAGTATTCGTTCTGGGTGGTGACGACGGTTTTCCTGGAGTCGTTCCTGTACAGACGGACCGTGTAGCTGTCCGCATCGTCCGGCTTATCCCAGGTGACGACACCGGAATCGCCTTCCCAGGCTACATTTTCTACAGTCAGAGTGCTTCTGTCGTCGCCGCCGATCTTCGGAAGCTGCACCGTTACCGTCGCAGTGCTGTTGCTTGTGCGCTTTCCGCTTTTGAACTCCGCTTCGCTTCCGCTGATGGACCAGAAACCGTCCTGACGGATCTCGCTGGAATCCTCTTTGTCAAAGTAATAGCCGTCCGAAGTGTCCGCCTTGACTTTGATCGTCACCTGCGGCCTTTTCCCGTAGTTGGTATTCGTGACACTGGTGATCGATACAGAATCGATTCCCGAGGTATTGCAGTCTACCTTGATATCATCCTTGGTCAGTCCTGTGGTAAGCTCATAGTCAAGATCGATCTCCACTCCGGTGATCGGATCTTCATTCTTCGCAGCGAATGCGCTGCCTGCCATAGCCATCATCATTGCAGAGACAAGTGCCGCAGAGACCAGCCATTTCATTTTTTTCATGGATAAACTCCTTTCTTTTCGACGCTGTTTTCAGCCTGAACTGATTATAATACAGGCGGTTGATGAAATCCACACCAAGAAATTTACAGTTCATTTAAAGTTTTGATACCTGGCCCTTACTTTTTGCATATCATGGTTTTCTGAAGACGATCTTTACCGCCCCTTCTTCCGCAGTCCTGCGGATCACTGCGTCGCAGGCCCTGAGGCGTTCCAGCGTCTCCGCATGGGGGTGGCCGTAGCGGTTGCCCTCGCCGTAGGAAAGCACTGCAGTCTCCGGCGGAAAAGCTTTCAGCAGCGCTTCTCCGGTGGAGCCGGAGGACCCGTGATGTCCGGCTTTCAGCACATCCACCGGGCCGGCGATACTTCCCGTCCCCTTCCCGGAAAGATCTTCTTTTTTCAGGAGCGCAATGATGCGTTCTTCGCTCTCTGTTCCCGCATCTCCGGTAAAAAGACAGCGGCGGCCGCAGCACTCAAACATCAGCACCAGGGACTGTTCGTTCGTGTCCCCGGGAGGATGTTTCCGGTCCGGCCAGAGACAGGCAAAGCAGCCGTTCCGGTCTCCCATTCCCATATAGCGCACCGGCCGCCGCCCTGCCGCCTCCCGGATCTTATCATACCGCTCATCTCCCTCCGCCGCGGCGTTCAGCACCACCTGCCCGATGGAGAGATCCGGATCCTCTTTCAGAAGATACGTCACTCCGTTGGTGTGGTCCTGGTCCGCGTGGGTGATGAACGCCGTCTCCACACTGCTCCACCCCCTGCTTTCCAGGAACGGGCGCAGAATATATTTTCCGTTCTGAAGGGAGGAGCTGGAACCCCCGTCGATCAGGACACAGCTGTCCCGATACTCTATAACAATGGCATCGCCCTGGCCGATGTCCAGGAACCACAGCACCGCGTCCTGACTGCGGACAGGGCGCAGCATAAGACAGGCAAAAAACAGCAAGGCGGCAGAAAGCAGAGCGGCAGAGAAAGTTTTCTTTATAAAAATAAAGGCGGCGGCAAGCAGCAGATAGTAGAAAGCGATCTGCAGAAAGGAGGGTCTTCCGACCAGGATCCGGTGGAACGGCAGTGTTTCCGCCGTACCGCAGAGCGCTGTAAAAAAACGAAGGATGCAGTGCGCTGCTCCGGCTGCGGCTCCTGCAGCCCCGGGCACCCCTGCCGCAGAGAAGAAAAGAGAGGCCAGCCCCGCCCACAGGACATACTGCATCAGCGGGATCACCGCCAGGTTGAGGATAGGCCCCAAGAGCGGAATGGCAAAGAACCACCAGGCCGTCACCGGGAGGCTCAGGAAAAAGACGCTGAAACTGGAGAGAAATGCGGACAGAATAAATAAGAGACGGGGGTGACGCTTCGGAAATGCCGGATACTGTTTTCTCACCTGATCTGTCAGCATGTTTGCGGGCCCGCCGATGGCGAACACCGCCAGAAAGGAAAGCTGGAAACCGCACTGGGTGAGCTCCTGCGGGTTCGCCAGAAGGATGGCTGCCATGGACGCTGCCGCAGCGCTCCTCAAATCATAGGTCCTCCCGATGACGGAAGAAAGGAAAAGGAACAGCATCATCAGGACCGCCCGCACTACGGCGGTGCCTCCGCCGGTCAGGGCTCCGTAGAACAGGAGGAAGGCGCCGGAAAGGATGCCGCTCAGGCGGAATCCGCCCCCCGCCTTCCGGATCAGCCGGTACAGACCGAGTCCCAGAACTGCCGTGTGCAGCCCGCTGATGGCCAGAAGATGGGCGATGCCGTTCCTTCGGTACTGCTCGTACAGGTCCTCCGGCATGCCGTTCCGGTCGCCGAACAGGGCCGCCTTCAGGATTCCGGCGTCTTCCGGGCTGAACATGCGGTCCAGATGCTTTCCGGCGCTGCGCCGCAGGGCGATCAGCTGCTGTACCGGGAAGCTCTCCTTCTTTTCTGTTATACAGATCCTGTCAGCATACAGACGGTGCGTCATCCCTTTTGACCTGTAGTAAGAGGCGGCATCAAACTCGCCCGGATTCGTTGCCTTCGGAAACCGCGACAGTTTCCCGTAAGCCACCGCCCTGCTTCCTGCCGGAGGTATCTCCCCCAGCTTCTCTGCATCACAGTACACCAGAAGACAGCCGCTTTTTATTTTCAGCCGTTCCCCGTCCTCCTCGATGTCTTCGATGACGAATTCAATGCTTGTTTCTTCTTCCGTCCGCAACCATTCATCCAGCATCCGCTCCTGCTTCCCCGGGACCTGGGCTGCAGCCAGTCTGAACATTCCCGCTGCCATGCCTGCGGCAAGGAGAAGAGATATATTACGGACCCTCCGCAGGGTCCCGGCACGAAGAAGGCGACGGCCCCGGGTTAGGCCGGCGGCAGGAAGCCAATGTCCCCTATTCGGAATAAACAGCAGCAGAAAGAGGGCGGACAGGCCTGCGCCTGCCGCCCAAAACGGGACTTCCGCCAAAATGATCAGCTCTCCAAGCACGATTCCGGCCGCCAGGATCTCCCAGGGCCGTTTCATTCTGCTGCGGTTCTCCTTTATATCATTCTTTTATAAGATCGGGATTTTCTTCGAAAAGGGCATCCAGCGAGACCGCGTCCCGAAGCATCACTGCCTGGGATCCTTCCACCGCGATCTGCACCCGCTGTACGGAATCCAGTTCCGCCAGGGAGTTCACCAGTGCGTAGATCGTAACATTGGGATCTTCATCCGGGATCGCCGTCAGAAATTCCCTGTTAAAATTCAGGTAACAGATGTTGTCGTTGACAGAGAGGCTGAGCAGTCTGGTCCCGTCCGCAAACACCGGCCGGCTTCCTGACCTGCCCGGTCCCGCCAGAAGCTGTTCCACCACGAGTTCCTCCAGGGGCGTATCCACCCGGTAGGTCACAGTCCTGGTCTCCCGGACCAGCTCCTTCCCTGCCGCGTCTGAAAAATAAAGCGCCAGCTCCACCGTCTCGTAGTTGTTGACGTTGGAGATGCTGTCGATAAAATCATTGGCCGCGAAGGGGCCCAGGGGCGTTCCATCCCTGCTGCGGAGCATCTGGTCTCCGCTGTAGATCCCCACATGCTCCACTCCCGGGACCTGGCAGAGGGTCCGGGTCAGAGCCGCGCTGCACAGCATCAGCCTCTCCTTCCGGAGCTCTCCGTACTGCGCGTCAAAATAGACGTACAGAAGGGTCCCGTCCAGCCGGAATCCCCGGTATTCGGTCTGGTCCCCTGGGGCCGAGACCGCGTCGATGTCATTCGGCACGTGCAGGAAACCGTCCAGCAGCCAGGCGATCAGTTCTTCCTGGTCCGCCTCGCCGCCTTCCATCCTGCGGACCACGGGATACAGTTCCGTCCCGGATTTGTCCAGGTAATAGATCGTGTACTCTCCCGCCGTCCCGGGAACTGCAGCTTCATTTTTCTTTCCGCAGGAAGCGGTCAGGAACATCGAAAGAAGGATCAGCAGAGCGGCTGCCGCTCCTGCAATATATTTTTTCCCACGGTTCATTCCGCCTGCTCCTTTCCTGCTGCCGGCTTGGCAGCGTTTTCGTTGTGGAGCAGCGGGATACGGACCTGGAAGCAGGCTCCCTCTCCCTCGGTGCTTGTCAGCCGGATGTTTCCCTGGTGCATCAGGACGATCTCCTTCGTGATCGCAAGACCCAGGCCTGTTCCTCCGGTCTCCCTGGAACGAGCCTTGTCCACCCGGTAGAAACGCTCAAAGACAGAATCGATCTGGTCCTGGGGAATACCGATGCCGGAGTCCTCCACCTTGATGTAGCAGTACTGATGGTCCGCGTCCAGCGTTACGTGTACCCATCCGTCCTTCACATTGTACTTGATGGCGTTTTCCACCAGATTCGTAATGGCCAGCGAGAATTTCACCTCGTCCACGTCTGCCTTCACTTCCCTTACCGTTTCCAGCGTCAAGTCCACATTGCTGAGGCGGGCGATGGGGCGGAGCCTCTTCAGGATCTGCTCCAGCATGGCGTGCATGTCGGTGGATTTCCGTTCCAGGGCCACCCCGGAGCGGTCCATCCGCACCAGGCTCAGAAGATCGTCTATGATCTTTGCCTCGCGGTCGATCTCCCCGGAAATATCATTCATGAAATCTTTGTAGAGCTCCACCGGCGCATCTTCCATACTCATCAGGGAATCCGCCAGAACCCGGATGGAAGTGATGGGCGTCTTCAGTTCGTGGGACACGTTGGATACGAACTCGTCTCTGGACTGGGCGGCATCCTTCAGCTTCCGGATCGTCGTGCTGATATCCTCCGAGATCTGTTTCGTCACCACGAAGGCGTTCTGCTCTACCTGGTGGTTCAGGTCTCCGTTTGCCACCACGGACAGATCGTGCCGCAGGGCGCGGAAAGGACCGGACACCATCATGGAAACGATCAGCGCCAGCGGAATAAGCAGCAGTACCGTGATCAAGTCGAACATGACGTGGGTATTCCCGGTATCCGACAGCGACTGACGGAGTTTTTCCGTGGAAGCGATGAAAAGGATCACTCCTTCCACCGTCCGGTCGTCGCCCTCAGCCGACAGTTCATAGACGGGGGTCGTCTGCAGCAGATACTGCAGCTCCCCGTTGTATCCGCTTAAATTTTCTCCCCGGAAACACCGGATCACTTCAGGCGCCACATGATAACGCCCCTCCGCCAGGTGAAAGGTATCTCTGATCACACGGTAATTATTGTCGATCAGGACGATCCTGCCGTCATAGACCGAGGCGACCGTGTCCATTTCCGTATTCAGGGCAGTATCCTGCTCCGCCGTATTTTTCAGATACCCCGACCGGGTCAGTTTCGTGGAAAGGATACGGCTTCTGTTCTGGATCTCATTCTGCCTGTTCTCCAGCGTCGCCTGGGAAAAGGTCTTGGTCAGGACAGTGCCTTTGAAAAAAAAGGGAATACAGCCGAACAGAAGAAACAGGACGATGAGTGTCAGACGAAAAGGAAGCGGAGGATGGGAGAAATGTGGTTTCAGATGATGCGGCATATCTTCTCCTCCTGTCAAAGAAAGACTGTACAGCGTGCATACGCCGTAAGTATATCACCGAACCCGGCGGAAAAACAGACATTATTGAAAAACCCCCCGGGATGTTTTATACTACTTTACATAATGTGATTAAAATCAGCACCCCGCATCCCGGGCTTGAGGGGGTGCGAAAGGAGTAAATTTATGAAGTACTGTCCGGACTGCGACATGGAATTTATTGACAGCGTGCAGACCTGCACCGACTGCGGAAAAATCCTTGTTGACAAAGATAAATATTTTGAAGGCAAGGCCGTCAGGGAAGCAGAAGAAGCGAAGGCGGAGGAAGACCGCCGCCGTGAGATGCTGGAATCCATGACCGACGAAGAAAAAGAAGCCATGAAGGAATCCCTGGATGAAGCGGAGCAGGAAAGCCGCGGCCGGAGGAGAGGCGCTCTTCCGGAGCCCACGGTCTATGTGACCCGGGCAGAGCGTTACGAGGATCTGAAAAGCTCTGCCTCCGCCTTCTGGATCGTGGGCGGCGCCCTGGTCATTCTTGCCCTCGCCGGCTGGGCGGGAGTGCTTCCGGTCAATATCATTCTGAAGCTGATGTTCACCGCTCTGGCCGGAGTTTCTCTCTTCATCGCCTGGAAGACGACCCAGGACGCAAAGACCGTCAAGGGACAGATCCATGAGGAAAACGAGGTGACGGAGCAGCTCATCAACTGGTTCCTGGAGAATTACACACCGGAACAGGTCGATGAGATCGTCCGACGTGAACACGGCGATGTGCAGGACGAAGTCCTGGCGCTGAAGCGCATTGCGCTGATCCAGGACATCTACGTCACTCAGTATGACCTTGCGGACCAGGGATATGTGGATGCCCTGGCAGAAGAAGTCTACGACCGCCTCTTTGAAGATGACGAAGAGGACGAGGAATTCGACGAGGAAGACGAATTCGAAGACG
>JAFSYO010000100.1 GCA_017449925.1 Stomatobaculum sp. | reverse complement strand
CGCTCCGCCGCCGCAAGATCCTTCCCCGACCGGATCCGGAAGGCCTGGATCAGCGGCGCCGCCGTCAGCTCCCGCAGCCGACGTAGATACGTTTCGTCCTCGCTGCCGTGGAGCTGCACGAGGTCGATGATGCCGCGCTTCGCGATCTTCGCGACGTTCTCCGGCGGCTCGTCCACGAAGACGCCCACCGCCCGGATCCCCGGAGCCAGATGCTTTTTCAGATCCGCCGCGTGCTGCCGCGTCACATACCGTCTGCTCTTCGGGGCGAATACGAACCCGACGTATTCCGGCAGAAGCGCATTCGCCGTCTCAATGTCCTGCAGCCGCGACAGGCCGCACAGCTTGATCCTCGTCATTTCTCTCTTTCTCCCCATCTTCGCCGATACCGGGACCCGTCTGATCTCAGTCCTTTTTCAGCCAGTCTCCCGCAGTTCTCTTAATTTCTGTTTCTTGTCCGGCGCCTTCATCAGTGCCTCTCCGATCAGCACCGCGTCCGCGCCCGCCGCCCGGAGAGCGGCGACATCCTCCGCGTTCTTTACACCGCTCTCGGAGACGAACAGCACTTCCTCCGGGATCCTCTCCCGCAGGCGGCGGCTGTTCCCCGTGTCCACCGTAAAATCCTTCAGGTTCCTGTTGTTCACGCCGATGATCCGCGCGCCGGCTCTCACCGCTGTCTCCGCCTCCGCTTCATCATGCACTTCCGTCAGCGCGGAAAGCCCGAGTTCGTCGCTGATCTGCAGATACTCCCGGAGTTCACTCCCCTCCAGCAGGGAGACGATCAGCAGCACCGCGCCGGCCCCCAGGGTCTATGCTTCCCAGATCAAGTATGGATCCACCGTAAAATCCTACCGGAGACAGGGGATCCGCACCGCCGCTGCGATCTCTTTCAGATACGCGTCACTGCCCAGGAACCACTTCGGCTCCGTCAGCACGGAGATGCAGTCCGCGCCGGCAGCTTCGTATTCCTTCGCGATCTGAAGATACGGAAACTCCGGAGCGATCAGTCCTTTGGAGGGAGATGCCTTCTTGCACTCGCAGATGAAGGAGAGACCCGGCTTCCTGAGCGCTGCCTCAAAGGGCGGGATCACGCTTCCGGGCGCCGCATTTCCTTCCGGCTTTGTCTTTCCTGAGAGTTCTGCGTGATACATCGCCTCCGCCATGCTCCGCATCTCCTCCGCAGAGATCCTTCGCTTCGCTTCCTCTGTCCGCTCCCTGGCGTGCTGCGCCAGTTTTTCAAGAATATTCATGTCTCCCTCCCGGCAAACCGGTTCGTGGGTTCTTTACCCCCTGATGTATCGCTTCCGTCAGTTGTTTTCTTCCGGCCGGTTGCTGACCTCGATCAGCTTTTCCAGCGTCTCCAGCGCCTTCCCGGAATCCAGGATCTCCGCCGCCAGGGCAACGCCCTCTTTCATGCTCTCTGCCTTGCCGCCGATATACAGCGCCGCTCCTGCGTTCAGCAGCACCGCGTCCCGCCTGTGTCCCTTCTGTCCGCCGAGGATGGCGCGGGTGATGTCGGCGTTCTCTGCGGGGCTTCCGCCCTTCAATTCTTCCTTCGCGCAGCGCGCCAGCCCGAAATCCTCCGGCTTGATCACGTAGGAACGGAACCATCCGTCCCGGATCTCACAGATCCTTGTGGGCGCGCTGACGGAGATCTCGTCCAGCTTGTCCATGCCGTAGACCACCATGCCGCGCCGCACCCCGAGGTTCACCAGGACCTGGGCCAGGGGCTCCACCAGATAGTCGTCATACACGCCCAGCAGCTGCATGGAGGGCGATCCGGGGTTCGTCAGCGGCCCCAGGATGTTGAAGACCGTCCGGAATCCCAGTTCTCTCCGGATGGCGCCCACATACTTCATGGAGGTGTGGTACTTCTGGGCGAAGAAGAAGCACATGCCCACCTCGTTCAGAAGCTCGATGCAGCGGGCGGGGCTTTGGTTGATGTTCACGCCCAGGGCCTCCAGGCAGTCCGCCGTGCCGCACAGGGAGGAAGCCGCCCGGTTCCCGTGCTTCGCCACCTTCATCCCGGCTGTCGCCGCCACCAGGGCGGAAGTGGTGGAAATGTTGAAGCTTCCCGCATTGTCCCCGCCGGTGCCGACGATCTCGAACAGGTCCATCCCTGTCTCCACCCGGGTCGCGTGGTCCCGCATGGCCGCGGCGCAGCCAGCGATCTCATCCGTGGTCTCCGCCCTGGCGCTCTTCGTGGAGAGGGCCGCCAGGAACGCTGCGTTCTGGGTGGCCGACGTCTCCCCGCTCATGATCTCATTCATTACGGTGTAGGCCTCATCATAGGTGAGATCCCCTTTGCTCACGATTTTTACGATAGCTTCTTTAATCATGGTGTTCTCCTTTCCGCCGGCCTTCGCCGTATGGCTGTTCCGTCAAAAACTTTTCCCATGCCGACAGGCTCAAGGCTTTCGGGCAAACAAAAAGTCCCTGACAGAACATACTCTTGTTCTGTCAAGGACGAATAATTAATATACTATCCGCGGTGCCACCTTGATTCACGGCATGACCCGTGCGCTTAGCAGGATACCATCATATCCCCGGCAGTTTACGCCTGCCTCCGGCGTCGCAGAATACTCTGCGGGTACTCCCGCATTTCCCTGCGCCCTCCGCGGTCCATTTGACAGCTTGTTTCCCGCCCGGCTCTCAGCTCCCCGGACTCTCTGTAAAGGCATCACTGCCGTTATCTCCGCTTCATCGGTTTATGTTATGTAATTTTCTGAATTATAAGCCCCATGTATAACAGATGTCAATACAGCTTTTCCAACACTCCGGTGTTTCTGTCTGATGTTTCTGTCTTCCTGCCGGAGACCGCAAAGATTTTTTCCTTCTCAGCTTCCCTTCTTTACCAGGTCGCTGAGATATCTGCTGTAGAAATAATCGTGGGTCAGTTTGTCATATTCTGCCCACAGAGGAAGTGTCTCGCAGGCTGCGGCCCTGGGACAGGGCGCGGCTCCTTCCGCGAGGCACGCGACCGTCGCCAGAGGGCCTTCCATCAGCTCGATGATCTCGCCGACAGGATACTCCTCCGGCTTCCTGACAAGCTTGTATCCCCCGCCTTTTCCGCTGGCTCCGACCAGAAGTCCGCCGGTGACCATCTCCTTAACGATGATCTCCAGATATTTTTTGGAGATCCCCTGCCTCGCGGCGATATCCTTCAGAGGGATGTAGCTGCCGTTGTCATTTTCCGCGAGATCTATCATGACGCGGATGGCATAGCGTCCTTTTGTCGAGATCATGAAGAATCCCTCCCTTCCCTGTTTTTTCCCTATTATATAGTAGGCAAATAGGTAAATCAAGAGATTCTTTGTTGGTTTTCGCCTATTGACACAGTAGGTTAATAGGAGTTATAATTCCATCCGACAGATTAAATCAGATTTCAAGTCCCGCCTGCGGGAATTGACGTGAACAAAGGAGCCAGATACCGTTCGAAGCTGCGAAGCAGCGAGATTACGGGATCGGCATCCGGACGGATTGAGTCATAAATAAACCGATGTTTACAAAGGAGAAAACCATATGATCTACGCTGACAATGCCGCCACGACCAAAATGAGTGACGCGGCCCTCCATACGATGACCGACATTCTGAACGAGACCTGGGGGAACCCCTCCAGCCTTTACGTGCACGGCCAGAAGGCTAAGGAAGCCCTGGAGCAGGCGCGGGAGGACATCGCCGCCATTATCGGCGCAGAGCCCCGGGAGATCATCTTTACTTCCGGCGGAAGTGAGGCGGACAACCAGGCGATCCGCACCGCCGCCGAACTCGGCAAAGCGAAGGGGAAAATGCACATTATCTCCACCGCTTTCGAGCACCACGCCGTGCTGCACACCCTGGAGAAGCTGAAAAAAGAAGGCTTTGAGATCACTCTCCTGGATGTCCATGAAGACGGGCTGGTCACGCCGCGGCAAGTGGCTGCCGCCATCCGGGACGACACCTGCCTGGTGACCATCATGTTCGCCAACAACGAGATCGGCACCATCCAGCCGATCCGGGAGATCGGAGCCATATGCCGCGAAAAAAAGGTCCTGTTCCACACGGACGCTGTCCAGGCGGTGGGCCACATCCCGGTGAATGTGGTGGATGACAACATCGACCTCCTCTCTTCCTCCGCCCATAAGTTCCACGGCCCGAAGGGCGTCGGCTTCCTCTACGCGAAGAAGACCGTGCCGCTCATCAACCTGATCGAGGGCGGCGCCCAGGAACGCGGCAAACGCGCCGGCACGGAAAATGTGGCGGGGATCGCCGCCATGGCGACGGCCCTGAAAGAAGCCAGCGCCCATATGGAAGAGAACGCCGCGCATCTCACGGCGATGCGGGACAAGATCATCTGCGGACTGATGCAAATCCCGCATTCAGCGCTGAACGGCAGCGCCGTCAGCAGGCTTCCGGGAAACATCAACTTCTGTTTTGAAGGCATCGAAGGAGAATCTCTCCTTCTGCTTCTGGATGACAAGGGCATCTGCGCCTCCTCCGGTTCCGCGTGTACCTCCGGGTCGCTGGATCCGAGCCACGTCCTTCTGGCCATTGGCAGGGTGCACGATGTGGCCCACGGTTCTCTGCGCCTGAGTATCGGCGAGGACATCACCGAGGCGGACGCGGATTATATCATCCAGGCGGTAAGTGACGTCGTAAAATATCTGCGCGGAGTCTCTCCCATCTGGAGAGACCTGATGGCAGGCAAAAAAGAATTCATCCTTTAAGAGGAGGCAGAAAAATGGCTTTATACAGCGAAAAAGTAATGGATCATTTCCGCAATCCCCGCAACGTCGGCGTGATCGAGGATGCGAACGGAATCGGCGAAGTCGGCAATGCAAAGTGCGGCGATATCATGAAGATGTACTTGAAGATCGAGGATGATATCGTAAAAGACGTGAAATTTGAGACCTTCGGCTGCGGCAGCGCCATCGCGTCCAGTTCCATGGCGACGGAACTGATCAAAGGACAGCCGGTCAGCGAAGTGAAGAAGCTGACCAACAAGGCAGTGGCGGAGGCTCTGGACGGCCTGCCTGCCTATAAGATGCACTGCAGCGTGCTGGCGGAGGAAGCGATCCAGTCCGCCCTGGAGGATTACCAGAAAAGGACCGGAAACAAGATCTGAAGCAGAGGAGAAAATTTTTGCAATAAACCCATTGACATAGTAGGTCGATACTGTTATATTTGGGAAAACAAAATCTACTCAAGGAGGACACAGGAATGTTCCGCACCATCACGGGAAAACTGAACGGCATATGCTGTCGAATGCTTTACTCCCGGGCATATCCTGTGGCTGAGGCGTTCGGCTTAAGAAACGCGCGCCTTGATTCAGTACGATGTTGATGCTGGAAAGCATTTTCGTATGCCATTTGCCCGGGAGCTTATAAAGAGGTTCCCGGGTCTTTTTTTGCCCGGAACCCTCCGGTTCTTACTTTCACGGCAAAACATCACCCAGACTGAAAAAAGGAGCCAGATACCGTTCGAAGCTGCGAAGCAGCGAGATTACGGGATCGGCATCCGAATGGATCGGGTCAGTTATACATTATCAATTACAGAGGAGAATATCACGATGAGTAAATACAGATTTGAGACCCTGCAGCTGCACGTTGGACAGGAACAGGCAGACCCGGCGACTGACGCCCGCGCTGTCCCGATCTACCAGACCACGTCCTATGTCTTTCACAACAGCCAGCACGCGGCGGACCGCTTCGGTCTGAGGGACGCCGGCAACATCTACGGAAGACTGACCAACTCCACCCAGGATGTCCTGGAGAAGAGGCTCGCGGCCCTGGAGGGCGGAAGCGCAGCCCTGGCCCTGGCTTCCGGCGCAGCGGCCATCACCTACACCATCCAGGCGCTGGCAGCGAACGGCGGACACATTGTGGCGCAGAAGACCATCTACGGCGGCAGCTACAATCTCCTCTCCCACACCCTTCCGCAGTACGGCATCGAAACGACCTTTGTGGACGCCCATAACCTGCAGGAAGTGGAGGCAGCCATCAAGGAGAATACCCGGGCTGTCTATCTGGAGACCCTCGGGAATCCGAACAGTGATATTCCCGACATCGACGCCATCGCGGAGATCGCCCACAAGTACGGCCTCCCGGTAGTGGTGGACAACACCTTCGGTACTCCCTACCTGATCCGCCCCATCGAGCACGGTGCGGACATCGTGGTCCACTCCGCCACCAAGTTCATCGGCGGCCACGGTACGACCCTGGGCGGCATCATCGTGGAGTCCGGCAAGTTCGACTGGAGCGCCGGCGGGAAATATCCGAACATCGCCGCTCCCAACCCGAGTTACCACGGCGTATCCTTCTACGACGCTGTCGGGCCGGCAGCCTTCGTGACCTACATCCGGGCGATCCTCCTCCGGGATACTGGCGCTGCGATCTCTCCCTTCAACGCGTTCCTTCTCCTGCAGGGCGTAGAGACACTGTCGCTCCGTCTGGACAGGCATGTGGAGAACACAAAGAAAGTCGTCGAGTATCTGAGCAGCCACCCTCAGGTGGAAAAAGTTAATCACCCCTCCCTTCCGGACCATCCGGACCACGCGGTGTATGAGAGATACTTCCCAAATGGCGGCGGATCCATCTTTACCTTCGACATCAAAGGCGGACAGAAAGAAGCCTGGGACTTCATCGACAATCTGAAGATCTTCTCTCTACTCGCCAACGTCGCGGACGTAAAGAGCCTTGTGATCCACCCGGCTTCCACCACACATTCCCAGCTGTCGGAGGAGGAACTCCTCGACCAGGGAATCAGGCCTAACACGATCCGTCTCTCCATCGGGACAGAGCACATCGACGACATCATCGAAGACCTTGAAAACGGCTTCAAAGCTGTAGAGTAAGACTTAAGACACTTGCTCGAAGCACCTTGCGCTTTGCGGACTTTCATAGTAAAACAATTATCAGAAAGGCAGGTTAGATATCATGGCTAATATTTATAAAGGAACTCTGGGACTGATCGGAAACACACCTCTGGTCGAGGTAACGAACATTGAAAAGGAACTGGGTCTTGAGGCGATGATCCTCGTGAAACTGGAGTATTTCAACCCGGCAGGAAGTGTGAAGGACCGCATTGCGAAAGCGATGATCGAGGACGCGGAAGCGAAGGGTCTTCTGAAGGAAGGCTCCGTCATCATCGAGCCCACCTCCGGCAACACCGGCATCGGCCTCGCTGCCATCGCCGCTGCCAAGGGCTACCGCATCATTCTGACGATGCCGGAGACCATGAGCGTGGAGCGCCGCAACATCCTGAAGGCCTACGGTGCGGAGATCGTGCTGACGGAAGGCGCCAAGGGCATGAAGGGCGCCATCGCGAAGGCAGAGGAGCTTGCGAAGGAGATCCCGGGCGGCTTCATTCCCGGCCAGTTCGTGAATCCGGCCAACCCGGCCGTCCACAAGGCGACCACCGGTCCCGAAATCTGGAATGATACGGACGGCAAAGTAGATATCTTCATCGCGGGCGTCGGCACCGGCGGCACCCTGACCGGCACCGGCGAATTCCTGAAGGAGAAGAATCCCGCCATCAAGATCGTCGCTCTGGAGCCGGAGGATTCCCCGGTGCTCTCGGAAGGAAAAGCCGGAGCCCACAAGATCCAGGGAATCGGCGCCGGATTTGTTCCGGACGTCCTGAATACGAAGATCTACGACGAAGTCTTCAAGGCACCGGGACAGGCGGCCTTTGATACCGCAAAGCTCCTGGCAAAGAAGGAAGGTATTTCCGTCGGCATTTCTTCCGGCGCTGCCCTCTTCGGCGCCATCGCCCTCGCAAAGCGCCCGGAGAACAAGGGCAAGGTCATCGTGGCCCTGCTTCCCGACAGCGGAGACCGCTACTACTCCACCGCCCTGTTCACGGAAGCATAAAAACTTCCGTCTGAATACAGCATTTCCCTTTAAAGGGCTGCCCTTCGGCAGCCCTTTTCAATTGCACGGAATGTTAAAACGGCCTGTGCCATTGGTCAATATGTCTTTGTGGTTTATAATGAGTATAGACTTTTCTGTAGCGCGGAGCACCGGAAGAGGGAACCATGATTAAAACCGCAAGGGGGAAATATAAATGCCGCTCTTTGATTTTTTAAAAAAACTGACCGGGGATATCTTTGAAGAAACAGATATAAAAGAAACAGAAACGTCCGGAACCTTCGGTGAGCCGGCAGTGCAGCCCGGAGGTTTCAACACGGCAGCAGTACAGCCCGGCCATCCAGCAGACAAGCTGGAAGCGCAGTATGAAAAAGCGCTCCGGCTGATCCGTGAAAATGAACACGATCCCGAAGCGCTGCTGCGTTCCCTGGAAAAATTTGAGGCAGAACTGACACAAGAGCTGGATGCAGCCCAGATAGAAGCATCCGCACTGGAAGAGCGCGCAAAGGACGCCATGAGCGGAAACGAAGTGGAAGTCCTTTTCAACATGATGTCCATGCTTTCTTCAGTGAAGAAGCTGGACGACCTGGACCATTCACCCGAAAATACCGTGGAAAGCCGAATTCCGGAGTTGAAAAAGGAACTGCAGGAACGGGCAGAAGCCGCTTCCGGAGAAACTCTGGAGCAGATTCAGAGGATCCAGGGGCTTCTCGAAGGTCTGGGGGTGTCCGAAGAGGTGCTGGGAAAAATGGGGCAGATCTTTTAAAAAATGAAATCATAAAAACAGCCGCCTTTTATACATTTCTTCTCTCGTCCATCCTCTGCTGGAACTGTTGACAGAGCCTTGTCTTTTACATCATAATAAAATAACAAAGAATGATCCTTATCGGGGCATTATGCATCAGAAACAAGGCGTGATTTATTTACTGCATAGACAACAAGCAAAAGGAGAAACACTTATGAGCAAACCTGTAGTACTGGTCGTCATGGATGGCGTCGGATGGACTGAAAAGGACAAGGGCAATGCTGTTCTGCATGCCTACAAACCGCAGATCGAAGAACTGATGACAAAATGGCCCCATACCACGATCAAAGCATCCGGAACCGCTGTCGGTCTTCCCAGCGATGATGACATGGGCAATTCCAAGGTCGGTCACAATGCCCTTGGCTGCGGACAGATTTATTCCCAGGGAGCAAAGCTCGTGAATGAGTCCATTGAAAGCGGAAAGATCTTCGATTCCGCCGCCTGGAAAAGCGCAGCTGAATTCGCGAAGTCTCATGGCGGAAAGATGCATTTCCTCGGACTGCTTTCTGATGGAAATGTACATTCCAACATTTCACATCTGATCGCCATGATCAAGGAATGCAAAAAGGAAGGCCTGAAAGAAGTTCGTGTCCACATCCTGCTTGATGGACGTGATGTGCCTGAGACAAGCGCGCTGCAGTATGTGGATCAGATGGAAGATCTGTTCGCGGAACTGAATGACGGCACATTCCACGGCGCGATCGCTTCCGGCGGCGGACGTATGGTCATTACAATGGATCGTTATGAGGCAGACTGGTCCATGGTGGAACAGGGATGGCATCTCCATGTGCTGGGCGACGGAAGAATGTTCGCTTCTGCAAGGGAAGCCATTGAAACACTGCGCGCAGAGGGCGGATATACGGATCAGTTCCTCCCCGGATTCGTGGTTGGCAAGGACGGTGTGCCTGCCGGGACCGTAGAGGACGGCGACTCCGTGATCCTCTTTAACTTCCGCGGCGACCGTTCGGTTGAGATCTCCAAGGCTTTTGACTATATGAACAAAGGTTTCGACAAGTTCGACATGGTCAGGAAACCGGATGTGTTCTATGCAGGAATGCTGCAGTATGACGGAGATCTGAAGCTCCCTGACAACTTCCTGGTGCAGCCTCCGCACATCGAGCATACGATGTCCGAGCTCCTTGTCGAAAAAGGCGTAAAGAGCTTTGCGTGCTCCGAGACCCAGAAATTCGGTCATGTGACATATTTCTGGAACGGCAACCGTTCCGAGAAATTCTCCGACGAACTTGAGACCTGGATAGAAGTTCCTTCCGACATCATCCCGTTTGAGCTGAAGCCCTGGATGAAAGCGACCGAAGTGACGGATCTCATGGTAGAAGCCATCGAATCCGGCAAGTATCAGTTCCTGAGATGCAACTATCCTAATGGCGATATGGTGGGACACACAGGAAACTATGAAGCTACGATCATAGGTGTCGAAAGTGTCGACCTGAATCTCCGCAGAGTGATGGATGCCTGCAAGAAAATGGACTACACCCTGATCGTGACGGCGGACCATGGAAACTCCGATGAAATGTACGATAAGGGAACAAATCCCGACGGCTCGCCGAAGCCCAAAACCAGCCACTCCCTGGCAAGAGTACCTTTCGCGATCTATAACGGACCGGAAGGAACAGAGGTCAAGGAAGGAGATGACTTCGGGCTGGCAAATGTCGCGGCAACTGTTGTGAAGCTGCTGGGTTATGAGCCTCCGAAGGAATGGCTGGAATCTATCACGAAATAAACGCAGCTCTTCAGCATCGAAATAAAAAATGAAAGCTCCCGGATCTGTCCTGACACTGATCCGGGAGCTTTATTTATTTGGGAGCATAAAAAAGCCCTGACCCCGGCTCTCGCAGCAACCGAAATCAAGACCTTTTCAGTGCGCCCTCAGGGACTCGAACCCTGGACAAATAGATTAAGAGTCTACTGCTCTACCAACTGAGCTAAGGGCGCAAATACGTGTTTCGTACTCATATTTCACCTGAGCACGAAACACATTCTACCTTTTTATCAAGGATTTGTCAACATGAAATGAAAACTTTCTCCAGAGGTGTTACAGAACTTTCTCGATCAGGGCCTTCAGGCCGGCCAGATTCTGCGCTCCGACAGCTCTTGCCGCCGGCTGTCCGTCCTTGAACACCACCAGGTTGGGGATGCTCATGACCTGGTACGCCTGGGCGATCTCCGGGCTGTCATCCACGTTGAGCTTCATGATTTCCACCGCGTCCTGGGCCTCGGAAAGCTTTTCCAGCACCGGCGCCGTCATTTTGCACGGGCCGCACCAGTCTGCGTAAAAATCCACCAGAACGGGCTTCGCGTTCTTCAGGACCTCTGCCTCAAATGTTGCCGCATTGACCTGTTTTACCATTATGATCCTCCTTCTCAGGCTTTGCCTGATGCATGAAAATGTAAATCTGTTAAGCTTCCCGGTCTCGGGCCGCTTTTATTATAGTATAACAGATTTGTGTCTTTCCTGTGACTGTCCCGCGGCATTTCTCTCTTTCTTAGCCGGTCCTTTATCTCACAGCGATCAGCTTGTTGATCTTCTGCCCGCGGGAGGAGAATTTCTCCTCATATTCCGTCATCACGTTCTGCGCCGCCTCCGGCTCCGCGTGAAGATCCCGGGTCAGGTAGATGATCTTCCACCCCGCTGACGGGATCGCTTCCAGGGACCACTCGAACAGGCCCTGGTTATCGGTCTTGAACTCCACGCAGCCCTCCGGCTTCAGCACCTGGTTGTAAAGATTCAGGAACACCGGAGAGGTGAGTCTCCGGTGGGCGTGCCCCGACTTCGGCCAGGGATCCGAGAAGTTCAGGTAGATCTTCGAGACTTCCCCCGGCGCAAAGAATTCCGGAAGACGCAGGGCATCCTCGCAGAGGTACACCATATTTTTTCTGCGCTCCTCCTCGGGAATGGAAGCCTCCTCCTGTTCCTTTCTCCGGATCGCCTTCATCAGCACCGTTTCGTACCGTTCCACGCCGATGTAATTGATCTCCGGGTGCAGCGCGGACATCTTCCTGAGGAACTGTCCCTTTCCCATGCCGATCTCCAGCTCGACGGGCTGATCATTCCCGAAATACTCCTTCCATCTGCCGCGGTACTGCTCCGGGCTGTGCGCCACGCTGGAGCTGCTGGCCACGAACTCCTCGCAGCCCTTCATATGCCTAAGCCGCATAAACCGGCTCCTCCTTTTCCGTTCTGAACTTTCCCACCTATCCTACCAGTTTTCAGGGGAAATCACAACTTCGTTATTTGTGGAATACGCGCCGGAAAAGCAGTAATATTAGACTTAAGGAATCGTATTACCGAAGAGGTTAAAAGGAGAAAACATGGAGAACAACACAGCAGCCCCCGGCTTACAGGAGAAGATCGGCATCATCGGCGCAATAGCCGAAGAAGTGGATTCACTGAAGAAAGCAGCCGGAATTACGAAAACAGCAGAACTTTCAGGCATGGAATTCTGCGAAGGCACGCTCGAAGGAAAAAGTGCAGTCATCGTTCAATGCGGAATAGGCAAGGTAAATGCCGGAGTATGCGCTAATACTCTGATCAACATATTCGGCTGCACTAAGGTCATTAATACCGGTGTTGCCGGCTCCCTGGACAATCAGATCGATATTGGCGACATTGTTGTCTCAGTCGATGCTGTTCAGCACGATTTCACCGTGGAAGCAATCGGATTTGCAAAAGGAGAAATTCCGTACACAGGTAAATATGCATTCCCGGCAGATAAATCGATGCGGGATATTGCAGTGGCGGCAGCCAAGAAGGCTGCTCCCGGGCTTCATGTTTTTGAAGGCAGGGTCTGCAGCGGCGATCAGTTCATTTCCACAAAGGAGCAGAAGGAGAAGATCCTGTCTGATTTCGGCGGCCTTTGCTGTGAAATGGAGGGCGGCGCTATAGCCCAGGTCTGTTATTTGAACAAAACGCCTTTTGTGATCATCCGTGCCATATCAGATAAGGCGGATGAATCCGCAGGCGTGAATTTTGAGACCTTTATGAAAGAAGCTGCAGCAAACTGCGCAAGGATCGTTCAGTATATGATCCACTCCGGAGTATAAGACTGGAAAAAGGTACACAACCAGGGAGGGTAAGATCATGGCTCACGCATTGGACGGATTAAAAGTATTGGATTTCAGCACCTTGCTGCCCGGTCCCTACGCCACGATGGTCCTGGCAGACATGGGGGCGGAGGTGCTGAAGGTCAGCAGCAAGGACAGATATGACCTGGTGGTGAACTGGCCGCCTGTGATCGAAGGAACAAAAATCACGGGGGCCCAGGGGTGGCTTGGCAGGAATAAGAAAACAATTTTCCTGAACCTCAAAAAACCAGCCGCGATTAAGGCGGTAAAACGTCTTGTGGCGGATTATGATATTGTGGTGGAACAGTTCCGCCCCGGCGTCATGCAGAAGCTCGGAATCGGGTACGAGGAGCTTCGGAAGGTGAATCCGAGGCTGATCTACTGCGCCATTACCGGCTATGGCCAGACGGGTCCCTTCTCAATGAAGGCGGGACATGATATTAATTATCTCGCCCGGGCAGGGATCGCGGCTGCGGCGGGGAGAAAAGATGGCGGACCATCGCTGTACAATTTCCAGATCGCCGATGTGGCGGGCGGCTCCATGAATGCGGTGGCCGGGATCCTGGCGGCAGTGATCTACAGAGAAAGAACAGGAAAGGGACAGCTGATCGACATTTCCATGCAGGACTGTGTGGTCCCATTCAACTCCATGGACGGCGCCTCCTTTTTCGCAGGCGGGCCGGTACCGCAGAGGGAAAGCGGGCTTCTGAGCGGCGGAGCGGTCTATGACTACTACGAGACCTCAGACGGAGAATATATGAGCGTGGGTTCTCTGGAGCCGAAGTTCTTTGCGGCGCTGTGCCGGAGGCTTGGCAAAGATGAATGGAGCAGCGGCGAGATCCTACGGACAGAAGCGGGGGCAAAGCAGGTTAAAGAAACATTCCGCGAGATCTTCCGGTCGCGCACCAGGGCAGAGTGGACAGACGTATTTTCGAAGACAGATGCCTGCGTGGAACCGGTGATGGACCTGAAGGAAGTCTCGGAGGACGTCCACTTGAAAATGAGAGGAATGTGGCCGGAAGTACAGGTCCCGTCTACGGAAAGAGATGATCGTCCCGGAGCCGGAACAGAAGAGAAAGTAACGGTCACACAGATGGGAAATCCTCTGCATCTTTCCGAATGTCCTCCCCGGTACGACCACGCCGGCTATCCTGAAGGCTTCCACACGAAGGAAGTACTCTCTTCTTACGGTTTCAGCGAAAAAGAAATTGAAGATATGATTTGAGATATAATACAATTCCTGACAGAATTTTATGTCAACAATAGATGCAAAAGACGCTGAAATCTATTATAATGGGTTCAGTATAGTCAGGGAGGGTTTTCTATGGCTGCAGAAAGAAAAACCGCAAGAGAACTGATCGAGACAGGCCTGAGCGACACTGAGCGCCTCATCTCGCAGAAACAATACAGTCTTGCCATGATCAAGGCACGGCAGACGGTGGAATATATTGCCAGAAGTCTGTGCAGAAAGAACGGCCTGCCGGAAGGCGAGCTGATCGACATGGTGGATGATCTTTACCGGAAAGCGATCATCACCCGCGATTCCTGCACGCATTTTCACAAGATCCGCATGCTGGGCGATGCCGCCATGCAGAACGGCGACAACAATGCCTACAATGCCAGCAATGCCTATCAGCTCCTGAGCCAGGAGGTATTCGCATACCGCAGCGTTTATTCCCAGCGGCCGAAACGGGGCGGCTCCTCCGGAAGGCGCAGCGGCGGTTCTTCCGGAAAGAGGTCTTCAGGGCCTGCTTTTGAGCCTTTCGACCTTCTGAAGTTCCTGATCCCCATTCTTGCTATCGTGCTGCTCTTCAGCATCTTCCGCCTGGTCACGGCGGATAAAAAAGAGACGAAGCCCACGCAGACCACAGAGGCTGTACAGGAGTCCAACTCTTCAGAAGAGACCTCCGCAGCCGAGACCGAAGCCCAGGAGACTGAGGCTCCCGGCCCGGTGGTCACCACGGTCTACATCGCGGATAAGAACCTGAACGTCCGCACCGCGCCCTCCACCAACGCAGACGTCGTCGTCACCCTGAAAAAGGACACCCAGGTGGACTATGTCGGTGCCCACAACGAAGAGTGGTCCATCATCAATTACGACGGCGCCCAGGCCTATGTCGCCACCCGCTACCTCCGGACGGAAGAGCGGACGCAGGAATGACCAGCTGATCCTTCCGCCTGAGTCATTTCATTCTTTCTTCACTTTACCTTTACATAAAAACGGTCTATACTGTGGAAGTCATGCCATGGCATGGACCGTCTTTTTATGACATTTTATCTGGAGGCCTTATTTTGATTTTCTTCAGACTGAAACAGCGGGCCCTTGCTCTTCTTCTCCCGCTTTGCATGATAATGACACTGCTGGCTTCTTCCAGGGCCCTCGCGGCCCCCGCATGGCCCTCGGAGATCGCCATCCAGGCGGAAGGCGGCATTCTGATGGACGCGGATTCCGGCTGCGTGATCTTCGGCCAGAACATCCACCAGCAGTTTTTTCCCGCAAGCATTACCAAGATCCTGACTGCTCTCATTATCGTGGAGCGCTGCGATCTGGATGACACCATTACCTTCTCCCACAACGCAGTGTACAACGTGGAGCGCGGCTCCACCAGCGCGGGTTATGACACGGGGGACCAGATCACTGTACGGGAAGCGTTGTACGCCATGCTTTTAAAATCCGCCAACGAAGTGGCGAACGCCCTGGCGGAACACTGCGCCGGAAGCATTGAAGCCTTTGCGGAGCTCATGAACGAGAAAGCGGCGGAGCTTGGCTGCACGGATTCCCACTTTGCGAACCCTTCCGGTCTGAACAACCCGGAGCACTACACCACGGCTTACGATTTCGCCCTGATCTCCAAAGCAGCCTTCGAGAATCCGGTCTTCCTGGAATTCGATTCCACCACGTACCATGAAATGGCGCCCAACGCCACGAACAAGACCCCCTTCACCGTCTACTGCGGCCACAAGATGATGAAAAAGAATTCCGGCATGTATTATCCGGGCATCATCGGCGGCAAGACCGGCTACACCACCCTGGCAGGCAATACGCTGGTAACTTGTGTGGAGCGGGACGGCCTGAAGCTGATCACTGTTGTGCTGAACGGCCATCAGACCCATTACTCTGACACCCAGGCCATGATGGACTTCGGCTTCGCGAATTTTAAAAACGTCAATATCAGCGACTACGAGACGACTTACACCTCGCCGGAATCCGACATCGACCTCACCGGGACCCACAGCGCCCTGCTGCAGTTGGATACCGGCCGCTCCGTGACTCTTCCGAAAAATGCGGACTTCAGCGACGCGGGCACAGAGCTTTCCTACGAGCTTACAGACAAGGATCCCGGCAATGCCGCTGCCCGTCTCACTTATCTCTACGACGGCCGCGTCATCGGCACCACCTGGCTTCTTGCAGCCCAGGACGATGTCAGCGTGGCGACGGACCTCGGAACAGAAACTTCCGGGGCGAATGACCCGGCCCTGCACGAAAAGCTTCTGGAGGCTGTTTCTTCTCCGGATGTGTTCCAGAAGGTGCTGATCGGCCTCATCGTTCTGCTGATCATCGCTGCAATTGCCGCCCTGGTGCTTCTCGCCAGGCACATTCTTTCCGATACTTCCCGGGACGACATCAAATTCTCCGAATCCATGCGCCGTCTGCAGGAACAGAACCCCGGGTTCTCCCAGGAAGGAATTTACCGCGACAGCTCTTCTTCCGTCGACCACTACCTGCCGGACAACCGGCTGAACAGCCGGAAAGGCGGGAAATGGTTCAAGAGGAAAGGATAATTATTCTGCCGCTTCATCCCGGCATATCCGGGCCGAAGCGGCAGTATTTGTTTCTGTAAAACTTTAATGCTTTAAAGTTTTACAGTTTAAAGTTTTGCGGTTTAAAGTTCAACACTTTAAACTGCTATTGACAATTTGAAAAACACGGAGTATGATGATGCTCAGTTTGTAATAATCCAGTCCCCGGAATCAAGAACGAAAGCGAAACGGGGGCGCCCGCTGGATCATTACAGCAATATTTACTGTTTTACAGGGGGTAACATTATGGCACTTCAAATCATTCTTCTCGTCGTCTTTTTTGCTGTTATGCTGGGCGTCGGATTCTACTGCCGCCGGCATGCGACGGATGTCAACGGTTTTGTTCTCGGCGGCCGTTCCGTGGGTCCCTGGCTCACCGCCTTTGCATTTGGTACTTCTTACTTCTCCGCCGTTATCTTCGTTGGCTACGCGGGCCAGTTCGGATGGGGCTTCGGTATGTCCACCACCTGGGTCGGCCTCGGCAACGCATTCATCGGATCGCTCCTCGCCTGGGCCATCCTGGGACGCCGCACCCGCATCATGTCCCAGACCCTCGACAGCCGCACCATGCCGGACTTCTTCGGAAAGCGCTACCAGAGCCGCACGCTGAAAATAGTCGCATCCATAATCGTTTTCATTTTCCTGATCCCTTATACGGCTTCCCTCTATAACGGTCTCTCCAGCCTCTTCAACATGGCGTTCCACCTGCCCTACTGGGTGTGCATCGTCATCATGGCTGTTCTCACCGGTATCTATGTGACTTTCGGCGGCTACATGGCCACCGCCATCAACGACTTTATCCAGGGCATCATCATGCTGTTCGGCATCGTGGCAGTCATCGGTTCTGTCCTGGTCTCCAACGGCGGACTTACCGAGGCAGTGAAGAGCCTTTCCCAGATCGACGCCGGCAACGGCCAGCTCGGAGCTTATACCTCTTTCTTCGGCCCGCAGCCGCTGGCGCTTCTCTTCGTGGTGATCCTGACCAGTCTGGGAACCTGGGGCCTGCCGCAGATGGTCGGCAAGTTCTACTCCATTAAGAACGAGGACGCTGTCCGGAAGGGCACCATCATCTCCACCCTCTTCGCCATCGTTGTGGCAGGCGGCTGCTACTTCCTGGGCGGATTCGGACGTCTGTACAGCGACAAGATCACCTACACGCCTGCCGGCACACCGGCGTACGACACCATCATCCCCACCATGCTGTCCACGCTTCCGGATATCATCATCGCCATCGTGATCGTGCTGGTGCTCTCCGCTTCCATGTCCACCCTTTCTTCCCTGGTGCTGACCTCCAGCTCCACGCTGACTCTGGATGTGATCATGCCCAGAATGAAGAAGCTGCCGGACGAGAAAACTGTCGTCGGTATGATGCAGGGCTTTATCGTCTTCTTCATCGCGATCTCCGCAGCCATTGCCATCATCAAGGACGCCAACCCCGGCATCACCTTCATCGCGCAGATGATGGGTGTCTCCTGGGGCGCCCTGGCCGGCGCTTTCCTCGCCCCCTTCCTGTACGGGCTGTACTGGAAAAAGGCTACGAAAGCCTCCGTGTGGGCCTCTTTCATCTTCGGCGTGGGCGTCGAAGTGTTCCAGCTTTGGGTGTCCCTGACCGGTAACAACTTTGATCCGGCGCTTCACCCCATGCTCAGCTACCTCTTCGCTTCCTCTGTCCGTTCCGGCGCCATGACCATGATGGTGGGCCTGATCCTGGTCCCGGTGGTAAGCCTCTTCACGGCGAAGCCGGATCAGGACGCCGTCGACACCTGGTTCGAGAAGTTCGACACCACCGTGGAAGTCGCGGCGAAGCGCTCCCTGGGCGACTGATCTTATGAATATCAAAACCCGCATTGCCCCAAACTAAGGCAATGCGGGTTTTTCAGTTCGCTGTTCGTCGATTCGTTTCTTAATGATTTCCGCTTCCCTTTTATTTGGAAAGCATCGCCCGGAGGATAAGATTATCTACGACCTGAAGATAAAGGCTCCGTCCGTCGCGTTTGATCAGTTCATGGTAAAACTCTCTCCAGGTATCCTGTTCATAATCCTCATCCCCGTCAGATTCCCAGAAAGTACAGTAACTCGCAAAATTAAATGTTTTGTCGTGATAACCGAGATAATCATCCTTGTTATCACCTAATTTGCGGAAATATCCCTTGATATGCAGATGGCTTCTGTCTGCTTCAAGGGTATCGATTCCTTGTCCTGCATTGCCGTAAACAGCGGTCTTTCTGGTATTCCATATGTAATAGTCACCTGTCCATGCCGCATTTTTTTCGGGCGTCCGGCCGGCGATCCATTTCCCGTCCGAGCCGACCCAGTAGCCGTCCGGCGTCCAGGCGTTCGTCAGCATAGCCCCGGAGGAACCAAGGTAATAATTGCCGACCCACTGGTCCTGCACCATCCACCCGTCGTCGTCAAAGTAATACCAGGCTCTGTCGATCAGCTGCCATCCGCTGCTGTAATACTTGGAGTTGTCGAAGTTGGTCCCGTACCACCAGCGGCCGCCGGAGGACTGCCATCCATAGGCAAATACAGTCCCGGAGAATAAGACTATCATGGAAAACGCTGCCGAGAGCAAAAATGTAATTTTCTTCTTATTCATGATGATGACTCCTTTTTGATGCTGTTTAACCTTTCATTTCTATTATACCAGAAGGAAAAGGCCGCTGCTCCCTTCGGTGGAAATAAAAAGCCGCCGCACGATTTCGTTTCGTGCGGCAGCCTTGAGAATCTGATCATCGATATTCTTTTGTTTGTCAGTCCATCTTGATCTCGTTCTGCTGCGCCACCAGAAGATCGCCGCCATAGCGCTTCCGCAGCAGGGGCTTCTCGATCTTTCCTGTGGGGTTCCGCGGTACGTCCGCAAAGATGATCTTGCGCGGGCGCTTGTAGCGCGGAAGCTGCTTGCAGAACTGGTTCACCTGGTCCTCGGTAAGGGTGTGGTCTTCCTTCACCTCGATGATGGCGGCCGAGATCTCGCCGAGACGGCGGTCTGGAAGGCCGATGACAGCCACGTCCTTGATTGCGTCGTGTGATCTCAGGAAGTCCTCGATCTGCACGGGATAGATATTCTCGCCGCCGCTGATGATGACGTCCTTCTTGCGGTCCACGAGGTAGATGAAGCCATCCTCGTCGCGTTCCGCCATATCGCCGGTGTAGAGCCAGCCTTCGCTGTCCAGGACCTCATCCGTGGCCTTCTTGTCGTTGTAGTAGCATTTCATGACGCCCGGGCCCTTCACGGCAAGCTCGCCGACGCCGTCCTTGATCTCCTGCCGGTTCCCGTCCACGATCTTCACCTGCCAGCCGTAGCCCGGCACACCGATGGCGCCCACCTTGTGGGTGTTCTCAATGCCGAGATGTACGCAGCCGGGTCCGATGGACTCGCTTAGACCATAGTTCGTGTCGTAGTCGTGGTTCGGGAAGATGCTCTTCCAACGCTTGATGAGGGTCGGCGGCACCGGCTGGGCGCCGATGTGCATGAGCCTCCACTGGTCAAGATGGTACTTGGTGAGGTCGATCTTTCCGCTGTCGATAGCGTCCAGGATGTCCTGGGCCCACGGCACCAGGAGCCAGACGATGGTGCAGCGTTCCTCGCTCACAGTGCGGATGATCCACTCCGGACTCACGCCGCGGAGAATGACAGCCCGGCTGCCGGAAAGCAGCGAGCCGAACCAGTGCATCTTGGCGCCGGTGTGGTAGAGCGGCGGGATGCAGAGGAACACATCCTCCCGGGCCTGTTTGTGGTGGCTCTGCTCCACGATGCAGGAGTGCATGAGGCTCCTGTGGGCATGGAGGATCGCCTTCGGGAAGCCTGTGGTGCCCGAGGAGAAGTAGATGGCGCCGTCGTCATCGTCCGTGATATAGACACTGGGCGCTGAGGAGGAGCAGTACCTGATCAGGTCATAATTGTCAGCGAAGGAGGGGCAGTCATCTCCGACATAGAAGAGATTCTTCACCCGCGGCACCTGGTCGAGGATAGACTCAATGCGGCCCGTGAACTCCGGTCCGAAGACCAGGCAGTCCACATCCGCCAGCTTCAGGCAGTGCAGGATCTCCGCGGAATCATAGCGGAAATTCATCGGCACCACCACCGCGCCCGACTTCAGGACGCCGAAGTAGATGGGCAGCCACTCGATGCAGTTCATGAGCAGGATCGCTACCTTGGAATTGCGGCGGATGCCCCTGGTCAGCAGGAGGTTCGCAAAACGGTTCGCCTGGACATCAAACTCGCCCCAGGTGATCTGTTTCCGGAACGCACCGCTCCGGTCTGTCTCGATCAGGGAATACTCTCTCCAGGTGACCCGCGGGATCCCCTTTGCTTCCGGGTTGATCTCCACCAGCGCGGTCTCATTCTTGAAATAGGTTGCGTTTCTGCTCAGCAGCTCTGTGATAGGCATGGCCTTTTTCCGTCCTTCCTGTTTGTTTATAACGCCCCGTCGGCTCGAAACGACGGGGCGTTATCTCGGTTTTGCTTCAGCGCGTTAAACTGTAACGCTTTAAACAACGGCTATTATGCCACGAAAGAACAGACTTGTCAACTCTGAGCTTCCGTTCCCAGGAGTCCAATTTCCGCGGCATAGGGCTTCATCCCCTCGATACAGATCTCCGCCACTTCCTTCACGTCCATGCCCAGCATCTCGCAGCCCTGGAGAATAAGCGGGCGGTTGCACTTCGCGGCAAATCTCTTGTCCTTGAACTTCTTCATAAAGCTCTTCACGTTCAGGTCCGTGATGCCGGCGGGCCGCATGCGCGCCGCAGCCTCGATGATGCCTGTCAGCTCATCCACGGTAAACAGGGACTTCTCCATATTTGTCTCCGGCTTCACATCGTTCCGGATCGTGTAGCCGTGGCTCAGGATGGCCCGGATATCCTCCTCGGGAACGCCTGTCGCCTTAAGGGGCTCTTCCGTGTGCGCCAGATGCTCCTCCGGGAATTTCTCGTAATCATAGTCGTGAAGATAGCCCACGGCCTTCCAGTGCTCCTCGTCCTCTCCGAAATGCTTCGCCATGGCTCCCATAGCCGCCATCACATTGGTGGAATGGATAATAAGGTGCGGCTCCGTCACCATCTGCGCGTTCAGTTCCTTTGCCCGTTCCAGGGTCAGTTTTTCACTCATAGCAGTCTCCTTTGTTTCTGTAACTCATTTGCTTCCGGCGCCGCCGGACAAACTGAGTATACAATAACAGACACGTTCTGTATACCTCGCAGATAGGAGAAAAGGGCTGTCGCATCAAGCGGCGGATTATAAGCATCTCATGGCATCTGAAACGTAAATGCAGCGTGTCCACTATATGGGTAGTAGTTTGTGTAATTTGAGTAATTTAAGTAGTTTGAGTAGTTTAAGTAGTTTGAGTAGTTTAAGTAGTTTGAGTAGTTTAAGTAGTTTGAGTAATTTAAGTAGTTTAAAATGTGCGTGACATACGAAAGCTACTAATAATGGGATTTCGTATGTTATAGGTCAAGGTGGAAAGGGGTATCATGAAAGATATTTTGTTTTGGAACCAATAAAATGACATACGCAATTAATATAGTTTTTATTTTCGTATGTCAAATCCAGGAAGGAACAGGCTTTAAGAAGAAAAAACAGCTGACTGTGACACACGCAAAGATCATTTTTTTGCGTTACGTATGTCAGAGAAATATAAAACCAGCAAGTTGTACCCCGGGGGGGTATTCTAATCCAACGATTTATACCCGGGGGCTATACTGGCCCCGAAATTACAGGGACGGATCGCAAAAAAAGAGGGGCCGCCGCACTAAAAATGCTTAGTGCGACAGTCCCTGCATCCTTACTTTCCTTCCACCAGCGCCTGCATGTCGTCCCACAGGCCGTCCAGGCTCTCCAGAGCCTTCTTGTACAGCTGGTACTTCTTCTCGTAGACAGGCACTGCGGCCGGGTCCGGAATAATGGGTTCGGAGAATACCGTCATGCCGGCGATGGCCTCGTCCAGCGACGGATACGCGCCGGTGGCCGCTGCCACAGCGATGGCGCAGCCCAGGGCGCCGGTCTCGTTGGCTTCCAGTGTCTGTACCGGGGTGTTCATCACATCCGCGAACATCTGCGCCCACACCTTTGCGCGGGCAGCGCCGCCGGCCAGGCGGATCACTTCCGGTGCTTCGTTCCTCGTCGCCATCAGACGCTCGTAGTGATATCTGTGGCAGAAGGTGATGCCTTCAAAAATACTGCGGACCAGATGGGCCCTGGTGTGGCTCACGCTCATGCCGAGGAAGCACGCCTTCGCGTTCGGGTGCACGTTGGATGCCATCAGGAAGGGCAGGAACAGCGGGACGAATTCCGTCACCGGGATCTCTTCCACCCAGCGGTCCACCGTGTCGTAGATGCTGCCGCCCGCCGCCTTCTCCTGGGCCTTCAGCTCCGGCAGAAGTTCCCGAATGAACCACTCAAAGTTGCCCGCGGAGGTGGGGGAGGATTCTTCGATCAGGTAGTAGCCCGGCAGGGCGAAGCAGGAATTCATCTGCACTCTGCCGTCGATCACTGCTTCCTTCCGGATGTATTCGTTGATGGACCAGGTCCCGGCGATCATACAGACCTTGGAGGGATCTGTGACGCCCGCCGCGATGGCGCAGGCGTTGATGTCGAACATGCCGCCGATGACAGGCGTCCCTGCCTTCAAGCCGCACTTCGCCGCTGCTTCTTCCGTCACATATCCGCAGATGTCTGTGGCTCTGCAGGTCGGCGGCAGCGCGTCCTTCACCTCCGGAATGCCGTACATATCCAGGAGTTCCTGGTCAAAGTTCACGGTCCAGAGATTCATAAGGCCGGAGCCGGAGTAATCCGTGACCTCTGCCTTGGCTTCTCCCGTCAGGCGGAAGCGGATATAGTCCTTGCACTCGAACACATACTTGATGTTCGCGTAGCTTTCCGGCTCATTGTCCCGGAGCCAGGAAAGCAGTGCTGTAGGCTGGCAGGCCATGCTGTGCTGCAAGGACCGGTGGAACGCCATCTCTTCGATCCCGTTGGCCTTCCACTCCAGCGGATACTTGTAAGCGCGGTTGTCCGTGGAAATAATGCCGTTCCGGGCGGGCTTGTCGTCCTTGCCCCAGAGGTAAAGGCCCTTTCCGTGTCCGGAAATACCCAGGCCGGCTACATCGGCCGGGTCGATGCCTGTTTTCTCCAGCACGCCCTTCACCACTGCGCAGTTCGCGTCCCACATTTCCTCCATGTCGCGTTCCACAAAGCCCGGCTTCGGAGTGATCGCCTTCGTGGCAACGCCGCAGGTGCCGATCTCTCTGCCCTTTTCGTCAAAAACCGCTGCCTTTGTGGCGGTCCCGCCGTTGTCGAGCCCGATATAATAGCGCATCTTCTCTTCCTCCTGTCCGTCGTATTAAAAAATCTGTATCTCTCCAGTTGATCACATTCTTATGAAGAAGTTCCGGGCGGGCCCGGAACTTCTATCGTCATATGTGCCTGTTTTAATTCTAACACAAATAATCAGGCTGGCATATATATGTATGATCTTCCTATAAACACGGCCAAAAGTTACTTTATTTCTGAAGCACATCCTTGTTCAGCAGATCCCTGCTGATGTCCTTCCCCTCAAGATAATCGCCGGCGATGTCGATGGCCCGGGCGTAGATGTTCCAGAGGGACTCCCAGGTCTGGGAGGAGACGTGAGGCGTCAGGATCACATTATCCAGGCCGATCAGCGGAGAATCCACGGGGAGCGGCTCCTTTGCGAAGACATCCAGGCCAGCGCCCAGGATCTTATTGGCCTTCAGGGCCTCTGCCAGGGCATCCTCATCCACCAGGTTTCCGCGGGCGGTGCAGACCACCACAGCGTCCTTCTTCATCATGGCGATCCGTTCCGCATTCACGATATGGTGGTTTTCCTTCGTGTAGGGCACATGGACAGTCACAGCGTCACTCTCGCGGAACAGCTCCTCCAGCCCGACCTTCTTCGCACCGGCAGCCTCGCAGGCTTCCGCCGAAAGGAAGGGATCGTAAGCCAGGATCTCACAGTCAAAGCCGCTGAACAGCTTCGCGACCTTGCGGCCGATGGCGCCGAAGCCCATAATGCCGACCTTCTTGCCGAGCATCTCGCCGCCGACGTTGCGTACCCAGTTTCCGGTATTCACGCAGTCCCTGTTCCGCATCAGCTGGCGCTTCGCTGCCATGATCATGGTGAAAGCCATTTCCGCAACGCCCTCGGAATTCGCCGCGGTGGTCCTGGCGATGGCGATGCCGGCGTCCGTGGCGTCCTTCAGATTCACGGCGTCGAATCCCACGCCGTAGCGGACCAGGATCTTCACGCTGTCGTTGATCCTGGTGAAAATATCTTTGTCGTAAACTTCTACGTCGATGATGCCGGCATCGGCCCCCTTCAGGGCCTCCACCGCTTTATCATTCGTGAAGGGCTGCATGGGGATCCACTGATACTCCAGGCCCCGGGCCGCAGCGTACTCCACGGCCTTTGCGTTCAGCTGGTTCACGATCTCGTTCGGCGTTCCGTACAGACAGACTATTTTTTTCATTGGAAATAAACCTTCTTCGCGTTGTTGTAGTAAATGTTCTCCAGCTCTTCCTGGGTGAACTTGTCGGTCTTCAGCAGGTAATCCGTCAGGTGCTCGTAGGTGTCCTGGGTCGCCGCGTAAGGCGCGTCGGTGCCCCACATCAGCTTATCGGCGCCCACGATATCCGCCGCCGTCCTGAGGTAATCCACGGCCTCCGGATACGGATAGACATCCGGGGTCAGGATTTTCGGGATTGCGGCGATATCGAACCAGATATTGGCCTGCTTCAGGATCTCCAGCTCCGCCATCCACTCTCTCTTCTTCTCTCTTGCCGGGGCCAGCAGGTGGCATACCACCAGCTTCAGATCCGGGCAGCGGTCCGCGATCCGCATGAGGGCCACGGTCTGATGGCTCTCCATGTCAATATCGCCGACATCAAGGGCCAGCACGCCTTTGTTCTTCTCCACCACCTTGTAGATCTCCATCATCCGGTCTCCGGAGAGATCGAAGGGATCGTGGCAACCCATCAGTCCGCCGCCGCTGCTCACCTCGATCTTCAGGAGATGGAAGTGCTTCTCCTCAAAGAACCTGTGAAGCATTTCCATGTGGTTAGTCATAAAGGGATCCACTTCACAGGACGGGCAGAAGCGGTCCGGATACTTCTCCAGGAGCTCCTCGTGGTAGATGTTCTGAAGGCCGTACATACTGCCGTTCATCAGGACCGCGCGCTCCACGCCGTTCCGGTCCATGATGGCCAGGGCCTTCTCCGCCGTGAAGTTCTCCTCACCGTATTCGCCGTTCTGCGGGATCAGCTGGAATACTTCCCCGCTGCCCCACTGGGCCTTGCCGCCGCCGATGGCGCGCAGCTCGCCTCTCCTGCAGTAACCTGCCAGCACCTTCGCCAGGTGAAGGTGCGCATCAATTTTTTTCATAAAATCACTCCTTCAGGAATTCTTACGCCGCCTTGTTCTCCTTCTTCACGACCTTCTTCACTTTCTTCCTCGACTGGTCCGCGTGCTGCAGTGCGTCGAAGGCGACTGCGACCACGATCACGAGACCCTTGACCAGGCCGGCGTGGGTGGACGGCACGGACATGAGGTTCAGGCCGTTGTTCAGAAGACCCATCAGCACAGCACCGAAGATGGCGCCCGGCACGGTTCCGACGCCGCCCAGAAGGGAAACGCCGCCGATAACGCCTGCCGTGATGACGTCATTGGTATAGCCCGATCCGGTGGAGGAAGAGGCCTGCTGCGTCATGGAAGCGAGGACGATGCCGCCGAGGGCCGTGGTGAGGCCGGACAGCACATAGCACATGATGGATGCCTTGCGCACGTTGATGCCGGAGATCTCGGAAGCCGTCGCGTTGCCGCCCACCGCGTAGATGTAACGACCGAATACGGTCTTTCTGAGAACATACCAGCTGATCAGCGCCATGGCGATCATAAAATACACCGGCAGCGGGAATCCCAGGATCTTCATGGATCCGATGGCCGTAAATGCCGGCACGTTGCAGCTGACGATCTTGTTGTTGGTCATGATCATCGCCAGTCCCAGGAACACGCTCTGGCTCGCAAAGGTCACCAGGAACGCGGGAATGTTGAAGGTCGTGATGATCACGCCGTGGATCACGCCTGCCAGAGCGCCCACCGCCAGAGCGGCGACGACGCCTGCCGCGACCGCGCCCGGGGTGTCGCCCAGAGCGTGGGTCACAGAGACCACCACTGTCGCCGAGAAGGCACACAGCGTGGCAATTGAAAGATCAATACCGCCGATCAGGAACACGAAGATGGTGCCGCAGACCATGATGCCGATGACGGAGACCGACCACAGGACGTTGGAGAAGTTGTCCAGCGACAGGAAGGCCTTCGGCCGGAGTATCGACAGGATCACGATAAATGCGACGAGGATGACCGGCTTACTGTACTTTTCCCAGTTGAAATTCTTCATCACTTATCCTCCTCTTGTACGCCCTGTCCTGCGGAGAGAACCATGGCCTGGGTCACGACCTCGTTCTTGAACTCCTTCACGATGTCGCCCTTTCTCATGACGATGATGCGGTGCGACACGCGGAGCAGCTCCTGCAGGTCGGAGGTCACCACGATGACCGCGATGCCCTGGTCCGCCAGCTTCTGCAGATGTCCGTAGATCTCATCCTTCGCGCCGACGTCGATACCAGCCGTGGGCTCGTCGACGATCAGCAGCTTCAGGTCGCGCATCAGCCATTTGCCGATGACTACCTTCTGCTGGTTTCCGCCGGACATGACGCCCACCTGCTTGTCGGGATCCGACGGGCGGATGTCGATGGCCTCGATGGCTCTCTTGCTCATTGCCAGCTCGTCGGCATCGGAGATGGAGAATCCGTTCTTCTTTACAATGTCGTAGTTGGTCAGCGCCACGTTCTTCGTGGTGGAAAGCAGCGGGATGAAGCCCTGGTTTCTTCTGTCCTCGGGAACGAAGCCGATGCCCTCCAGAATGCTTGCCTTCGGAGACGGATTCAGCTTCTTGCCGTCCAGGTACACTTCGCCGGAGATGGCCTTGTCTACGCCGTAGATCGCGCGCACCACCTCGGTGCGGCCTGCGCCGATCAGTCCGCCGAGGCCCAGGATCTCGCCCCTGTGGACCTGGAAGCTGATATTCCTGTAGCGGTCAGTCTTGTCCGTCAGGTTCCTGACGTCCAGACGCACTTCCGCGTTATCGTCGGACTGCAGCTGCTTCCTGGAGCCCGCGGACTCGTCGACCACCTTGCCGATCATGGTCTCGATGACCTTCGCGGGAACAATGTCTTCCTTCTCAAGGAGCGCCGCGTTCTGTCCGTCGCGGAGAATGGTGAGGCGGTCTGACAGCATGTAGACCTCCTCCAGACGGTGGGAGATGTAGATGATGGACACGCCCTGGCTGCGGAGGGTCTGGATGATCTTGAAGAGCATCTCCGCCTCTTTACCGGAAAGGGAAGCCGTGGGCTCGTCCATGATCAGGAGCTTGGAATCCTGGGAAAGTCCCTTCAGGATCTCGATCAGCTGCCGCTGGCCGATACCTAAGTTGTCCACCACGGTGGTAGGCTTCAGCGGGAACTCATACTTGTCGATCAGCTCCTGGGTCATCTGGTTCATTTTTGCGAAGTCGATGAACGGGCCGTTCCTCGGCTCTCTGCCCAGGAACACGTTCTGCGCCACGGTCAGCGGCGGAATGACGGAAAGTTCCTGGTAGATACAGGCAACACCCAGCTTCTGGCAGTCCTGGTAAGAATTCACCTCGACCGGCTTGCCCTCCCAGTAGATCTGGCCTTCGTCCTTGGAGTACACGCCGGTGATGATCTTGATCAGGGTGGATTTTCCCGCGCCGTTTTCTCCCATCAGCGCGTGGACTTCGCCAGCCTTCACCTCAAAGTGAACATCCTGAAGGACCGGAACGCCCGAAAAGCTTTTGTAAATGTGCTCAGCTTCGAGAAGTGTCTTTCCTGCCATTACTCCAGTCCCTCCTTTGCTCCTTCTTCTCTTGCCTTCTTGTCCATGCGGGCCTTGTAGGTGGCGTCAAAGATGACGACTGCCACGATGATGAGACCCTTGATGACATACTGGAAGGCAGTATTCATGTCCAGCTTGCGGACGCCGTTCTCCAGGGTGATCATGAACAGCGCGCCGATCAGCGTTCCGATCACGTCGCCGGAACCGCCGGCCAGCGCCACGCCGCCCACGACCGCGGAGGCGATGGGAGTGAACTCAAAGTTGGAACCCACCGCGGTGGTGGCGCTCTGGATCCTGGCCGTGGTGAACACCGCGCCCACCGCAACGCAGAAGCCCGTGATGATGTAAGCTATCATCTGGGTCATCTCGACGTTGATACCGGACAGAGTCGCCGCCTTCTTGCTGGCGCCGATGGAATACAGGTTCGTTCCGTAGCGGGTGTATTTCAGGACGATCTGCCCCGCTGCCACGATGATGATCATTGCGATGATGACATAGTATATCTTGGTGCCGCCGATGCCCTCGCCGAACCAGGTGTAGCCGGAGTGGTTCATGGGCTGGCTCTTGATGACGCCGTTCGCGTCCTTAATGGCGATGATGTAGGTCAGCGCGCGGTAGATACTCATGGTAGCCAGGGTGCCGATGAACTCCGGCACATGGAGCTTCGCCACGATGTATCCGTTGACGGCGCCGCAGATGGCGCCGGTCAGGATGCCCGCCCCGATCATGACCGGGAACGGAAGAAGGGTGTAGGCGTAGATATTGGCCATCACCATGCCCACCAGCGCCATGGCACTTCCGGTGGAAAGGTCGATACCGGCGGTGATGATGATGAATGTCACGCCTACGCCGATGATCGCCGGGATGGAAGCGTCGCGGACGATCTCGATCATGTTGTCAAAATTCAGGAATTTTCCTTTGCCCGCTCCGGCAAGGATCGTAAATAATACGATAAGTACGAGCAGCATGCCGAGGGAGATCAGCCGCCGCATCATTGTCTGGTTCATCTTGTTCACTGATATCTGTCCCTCCTAAAGAAAGCATGTGGGCGGTCCTTACCCGAGCCGCCCACAAGTATGTTTTTCAGTTCAGCCCCGTTTATCCGGTGCCGAACACCTTTTCATTACCAGCGGTCTTCCGGAGCAATCGAACCGACAGTATCCTTTGTGACAACAATGGGCTCCATGATGACCTTCGGGGTCTCCGTCAGGCCTGCAGCGCTGTAATCAGAGCCGATCATCAGCAGAGCGATCTTCGCAGCGGTGGAACCTTCGTCCCAGCTGTTGGTGTAGATGGTTCCTGCCATGTCGCCGTTCTCGATCATGGTCAGAGCGTCCTTTTCACCGTCGGCGCCCCAGATGCAGATCTGGCCCTTCTTGTTCGCGGACTCAGCTGCCAGAGCAGCGCCCTCTGCCATTGCGTCGTTGATGGCGAACACGCCCTTCAGATCCGGATAGGACTGCAGGAAGGAGTTCATGACCGTCATAGCGGTATCCTTCTGGAAGGAAGCGGACTGTGCGTCAACGATCTTGATGCCGCTGTAGTTTGCGTTGGTGTCGCGGAAGCCCTTCTCCAGGTTATCGGTACGCTCAAGGCCCGGAACGCCCTGGATGATGGCGATATCGCCGTTTCCACCCATCTGCTCTGCCATCTTGTCAGCTGCCATACGTCCGGCGTCGTAGTCCACTGCCATGACCAGCGCGCTGTGTACGGTATCGCTGGCGCAGTCAAGGTTCACGGTGATGACCGGGATGCCTGCTTCTTCTGCCTGCTTGACAGAGGGAGCAAGAGCAGTTCCGTCGGAGCACTGAAGGATGATGGCGTTGTAGCCCTGGTTGATGCAGTCGGTCATGATCTGAGTCTGCTTCTCAGCGGACTCCTCTGCGCCGTAGGAATCGATCTTGATGTTGCTCCAGGGAGCGCACTGACGCTCGATACCCTCTTTCCAGCCCTGGTTGTTCGGGGTTCCGATATCGTGGGCGATGTAGGCGATCTTGATCTCTTCACCGGAATACGGATCCACTTTCTTCTTGTTGCTGGCCGCAGCACCTGATGCCGCAGCAGCGGGGGCCTTCGAATCTTCTCTTGTGGTGGTCTGTCCGCCGCCGCCGCAGGCTGTGACCCCAAACGCGAGGATAGCCGATAAAGCAATTGCAAATGCCTTCTTCATCATAGTGATTCCTCCTTTGATATAAATGGTTATTGCAGTCAAGTATACAACATACGTTTATTGTATCTGATGTATACATTAACGTCAATCTAATGTAAATGCCAAAAATTTGACGTCAATATTGTATATATTTCATATAGACATCCCTCTGTTTTTATGAATTATTACTGATTTTCATTTTTAATTGTAATTGTTGCTGTTGTATTCATGAATCTCCGCATTTTCCTGTTATTCATCGATCATTCTGTTTTTCAGATTTCTTTTCAGCATGTTGTATTCATCATCGTTTTCTTTCCTTGTATATAACCGGTTTTTCATTATATAATGATTTCAGACAATTTAATTGCATACAACCGACTTGCATAAATACCAGTTCCGATGGAATTCCGCACCGCGGCAGAAAGGAAAAAGAGATGAGCGAACACAGCGGGCGCATCAGCCTGAAGCGTAAAATTTATCTCGATATGAAACATAAGCTCATCCACTGCGTCTATCCGCCGGGATCAGAGCTGAACGAGCTGATCCTCACCGAAGCGTACGGCGTCAGCCGGACTCCCATCCGCGAGGCGGTAAGCCAGCTGGAGCTGGAGGGCTATGTGAAAGTCCTGCCGAAAAAAGGCATCTACATCCCGGACATTTCCATTGACAAAGTCCTGCAGATCTTCCAGACCCGGCTGGAGGTGGAACCGGTCACGCTGCGCATGGCGATCCCCTACCTTGATACGGAAGACCTGATCGCTTACCGGAGGAAACTCCAGGAGCCGGAACCGGATCTCATGAAAGCAGTGGAATTTGATACGGAAACGCATCTCTACATCATCGACCGCTGCAGGAACTACTATCTGGCTCAAATGATGCACCGCCTGTTCGACGACAGCCTGCGAGTGGTGATCGCCACCGGCCAGACGGAGGTCAAGCTCCACAACGCCGCCCTGGAACACGAAGAGATCCTGGACAGCCTGATCACGCACCAGGATCCGGAAATCTCCGCGAATCTGATGCGGAAGCATATCGAGTCCTGCCGCACGGAGGCCCTGAAGTATTTCAGTTCAGACACCTACCGTGAATATATGGACAAGAAGCGCCGGAACATGATCCAGGGTTTGTCACATTGATACAACAACTCAGCCGCGACACATGCCAAAGTCCGGGAAGCCTCAGCTCCCCGGACTTTCTTTTTGCGTCCTGTCTTAGTTACCGGTCTTTCTTCTTTTAATATTTCCGGTCTTAATTATGTTGGATTTTCGTGTTTGCATTTCCTGGTCATTGTGCTATACTTCTTGCTTGACGCTGTACGCGGAGTTCGGCCTCTAAATCCTCCGCGATATAAATCAAAACCAAGGAGAAAACAAATGAACAGGAAATCTTCTGAGAGCCCGCGGATCGTCCGCGAGCTTACTTCCACTGCCGCACTTCTTCGATCCGTACCGCTTTCGGTGACCGTGCTGTTCATCGCAGCGGTGCTCGCCATGAACTTCCTGGCGCGGATCACCCTTCTGTCTCTTCCCTTTCTGGCGCTGAACGCCGGCATCACCGTATCATGGCTGTCCTTCCTGCTGATGGACGTCATGACCCGGCACTACGGTCCCCGGGCCGCGACCCAGCTGTCCGTGGTGGCGATCCTCGTGAACCTCTGCTGCTGCTTTTTCTGCGTTGTCCTCAGCCGGGTGAAGGGCCTGCCGGGGCTTGACATGGTAGTGGGCGGACAGTGGTCCATCCTCACCGCCAGTACCATAGCCTTTGTGATTTCCGCCCTGACGAACAACTACACGAACTGTTACATCGGCCGCTTTTTCCGGAAGAACCCGGACGGAAAAGCCGCATTCGCGGCGCGTTCCTTTGTCTCCACCTTCCTTTCCCAGGTCGTCGACAATTTCCTTTTCGTGTTCCTGGCTTTTGTGGTCATGCCCTATATTCCCGGTGCCCTGCAGGTCCGCTGGACCGTCTCGCAGTGCATCGGCTGCTCGGTCTTCTGTGCCATCCTCGAGCTCCTGTCCGAGGTCGTGGTCGCCCCCATCGGCTACTATATCCTGAAGCGGTGGAAGGAGGAGGACGTCGGCCGGGAATACCTGGAGCAGTACTGCCCGAATGGTGTATTGTAATGCCGGTGCGCTGTAATGAGGGAGGAGTGTAATATGGAAGCTCTGGAATACTTGTCTGCCGCCGAGCTCGGCGAAATGATCCGCCGGAAACAGGTCTCTCCCACCGAGGTGATCCGGTATTTTATCGGGCGGATCGATAAGCGGAACCCCGCTCTGAACGCTTTTGTCTATACCTGTCCGGAGTACGCGGAGGCGCAGGCGAAAGAACTGGAGCAGCGTCTTATGAAAGAGAGAGATGCCGGTCCTTTTAGCTTTGGTTCCTTCCCGCTTGGTCCCTTCGCAGGCGTCCCCTTCGCCCTGAAGGACTTTCTTCCAAGTAAAAAAGGCTGGCAGAATTCCCACGGCGGCGTCCGGGCCCTGATAAGGACGGACCCCGCGGATTCGGAATTCTGCAGAGCCATGGAAGCGGCCGGCGGCATCGCCCTCGGGAAGACCAACGCGCCCGCCTTCGGTTTCCGGGGCACCTGCGACAACCTTCTCTACGGCCCCACCTCCACGCCCTTTGATATCAGATACAATTCCGGCGGGTCCTCCGGCGGCAGCGCCGCAGCGGTGGCCGACGGACTGATCCCCATCGCCGAAGGCTCCGACGGGGGCGGTTCCATCCGCATTCCCGCCGCCTGGTGCTCCCTGTTCGGTTTCAAGGCCTCGGTGGGCACCATCCCCAGCGTGTGCCGGCCGGACGCCTGGGCAGCCACGCATCCCTACTGCTTCAACGGCGGGCTGACGAAGACCGTGGAGGACAGCGCCATTCTCTTAAACTATATGGCGCGCTTCGACCCCCGGGATCCTTTAAGCGTCCCCCGTGAAAGCGCGGCAGCAGGCTCCTCGGGAATTCCCGATTTTACAGAAGAAATGAGGCGCGGTGTCCGGGGACGGCGTTTTGCCTACACTGCGGACTTCGGTGTGTTTCCCGTAGACCCGGAAGTGGCGCGGATCACGGAGCAGGCCGCCCTGCGTTTTCAGGAGGCGGTAGCTGTTGTAGAGCATGTGGATTTTCATCTGAAGAGAAGCGCATACGAACTGGCTGAGATGTGGTGCCGCAGCATTTCCGCGGACACCGCGATCGAACTGGAACTTGACCGGCGGGAGGGCTTTGACCTGGTGCGGGACCACCGGGGCGATCTGCCGGAGGAGTTCATTTACTGGAACGAACAGGCTGCGAAGGGCGGCATCATGGACTACTACGCTTTTCACCTGGTCCGCACCGAGATTCTGGACGCCCTGGAGGATGTCTTCGAACAGTACGACTACATCCTCTCCCCCGTCACCATCTGCCTGCCGGTCCTGAACGCCGGCGACCGGAATACCAAAGGTCCCCGGGAGATGAACGGCGTACCGGTGGAGCCCCTGATCGGCTTCTGCGAGACCTTTTTCGCGAACTTTACCGGTCATCCCGCCGCTTCTGTTCCCGCAGGACTCTCGGAGACGGGTCTCCCTGTCGGAATGCAGATCATCGGGAGAAAGTTCCGCGACGGCGATGTGTTCGCGGCGTCCGGGGCATTCGAAAAGATCTGCCCCTGGCGGGACTATTACAAGATTCCGTTCTCGAGGGGCTGAATTGCTTCCTGCCTGCTGCAGCAGGCTTTCGTTTTCAGAGGATTCATTATTATGATCATCGACATTCACACCCACGTCTTTCCCGACAAGATCGCGGCGAAGACCGTCGAGGCCTTAAGCCATGTCTCCCACTCCCGTCCCTTTACTGACGGAAGCGCATCGGGCCTGCTCTCCGCCATGCAGCGGAGCGGCATCGACCGCTCGGTCATTCTCCCTGTGGCCACTTCGCCCCGGCAGGTGATCCACGTCAACGATGCCTCCGCTGCCCTGAACGAGACCTTCGGGGAAGCCGGCCTCCACTCCTTCGGCTGCATCCACCCGGAATTTGAGGAGTACCGGGCGGAGCTTGCCCGCATCAAAGAGCTTGGGCTGAAAGGCATCAAGATCCATCCGGTGTACCAGGGCGCGGACATCGACAGCCCGCCCTTCCTCCGGATCCTGGAACGCGCTGCGGAGCTGGGCCTCATCGTCCTCATTCACGCGGGCCTGGATATCGGCTACCCCGGCGAGGTGCGCTGCTCCCCGAAAATGATCCGCCATGCGATGGATGAGATCTGCGGCAGTTCTGACTCTTTCGTTCTCATTGCGGCACATATGGGCGGCTGGCGGAACTGGGACGAAGTCCCGGAATATCTGGCGGACACCGCTGTCTGCCTGGACACCGCCTTCTCCACCGGCTCCATCTGCCCCCTGAACGACGGGCACTACCACCCGGAGGACCTGCCCATGATGACACAGGCCGATTTTATGCGCCTGTATGATGTCTTCGGCCCTGACCGTATTCTCTTCGGCACCGACAGCCCCTGGAGCTCCCCGGAAGAGAGCCTCGCATTTTTAAGGAGTCTTGAGCTTCCGGAAGAAGATCTTGCTAAGATCCTGGGCGGGAACGCGGAGAAGCTGCTGGCGCACCAGTGACCTCCTTATAAATAACATTATAAAAACAGCTGCTGTACATGGTGATATCATTTCACCTGGTGCAGCAGCTGTTTTCTATTGTTACTGGCAAATTCCAACTATTTGTACTGATCATCTCGTCCCAT
>JAFSYO010000014.1 GCA_017449925.1 Stomatobaculum sp. | reverse complement strand
CTGCACCAAGGAGTGCCATTTCGACGCGATCCACATGAACGGAAATGTGGCTCAGATCGACTACACCAAGTGCAAGAACTGCAGCCTCTGCGCGAAGAAGTGCCCCAAGGGCGTCATCAACTGAGTATACGAAAAAAGGAACCGGAGAGATCCGGTTCCTTTTTTTCATGGACAGGGTTGGAGAGAGATGGAACGGAAAGAGGCACGCCGCCTTTGTGTTCGTTCAGGACATTCCATTTGCACTCCTCCGCGCGCCCGTTGGTTACTGTATCTCCGGCCGGATGTGCATCCATTGGATGCCGGGATCCGATGGCGGATATCTGCGCGCTCCGTCGGCAAGGAATGTCCTGAACTCTCAGTCGTCGGCTATCGCTCTTTCTGTTCCATCTCTTCCAACTATCTGCCAAGGTATGAAAAAAGGAACTGGAGAGATCCGGTTCCTTTTTTCATGGGAGAGAGGGGAGCGGCCCCTGTCTCCTTTTTAGTTGTTGTGGCTTCCGTCGAAGGCGGTGTTCAGGGCGCAGATGGCGCACTTCTCGTTCTTCGGATGCATGGTGCCGCAGACCGGGCACTTCACGAGGTTCTGTTCTGCCTCAGCAGCAAAGAGCTTCACAAGCTTGCACTGCGGGCAGCAGTAGATATCGACGTGGAAACGGTCAACAGAAAGGAGCGCGCTGCCCATCGGGTAGTTGGCAACCTTTTCTTCCATCGGAACATAGCAGTGAGGGCACATCTTGACAGCTTTATTTTCCATGATATTCATGTCCTTTCTGAAAATTATATTTGGAATATCTTTCTTTCCAAGCATCATTATAGACGCATTGAACACTGGTGACAAATGAGTCTTTTTACTGGATTTTATAGATAATATCTATAAATTCAGGGGCCACTCCAGTTAATGTTCAGGATTCTTTCCAGGTGCCGTTCAGGATGCATCTTCCGAGGCCGATGAGGTCCGCGGTGCCGTTCTCCAGAAAAGACTCAGCTTCCTGGGCAGTTCCGATACCGCCGGTCAGGACGACGGGAGGAAGAACGGCGTTCCCGGCAGCACCGGCATTTCCAGCAGCGGCGTTCCTGCCCGCCCGCTTCACGAGCGCGGCGCGGATCTCCCGGGTCTGATCCGAGAAATATCCGGCTTCCTTGTGGCCCGGGCGGCGGTAGTAGCAGAGACCGCCGGAGACGTCAAAGAGATCGATGCCGGCATCCGCGAAGGCGCAGGCCGCTTCCGCGGCTTCCGCCGGTGTGTTTCCGCCGGGAAGATAGTCACAGGCGCCAAGGCGAAGAGAGATGAGATAATCCGGTCCCACTGCCTTCCGGACAGCCGCTGTGACCATCAGCGGGAAGCGGAGCCGCTCCGCCATGGTCTTACCGCCGTAGAAATCCTCCCTCAGGTTGGTGATGGGGGAGAGGAACTGGCAGAGAAGATAGGCGTGGGCGGCGTGGATCTCTACGCCGTCAAAACCGGCTTCCTTCACCCTGGCAGCAGCCGCGGCGAAATCTTCAGCGATGCGGTCCATCTCCTCCGGTGTGAGGATGGCAGGGTCAAGATCCGGGTCGCCGAGCCCCGGGGAATGAATGCCGCTGGGAGAAAGTGGCTCAAGGTGTGTCACCCCGCGCTTTGCCGCCCCGCCGGCGTGGTTGTTCTGGGCGATCTCCGGAACACCGTGCTTATGGATCACCTCCGCAATGCGCCGCAGCCCGGGAATGTCACTGTCCCGGGACACAGAGAGCTGGCGTTCGCTGGCCTGTCCCTCCGGACTCACGAAGCAGTGCTCCGTCACGATGAGCCCGAAGATCCCGGAAGCTGCCTTTTCGTCATAGTAAGCGACAAGCTCGTCCGTCACTCTGGATTCCATATCTCCCTTCACCACTGCCATGGGCGGCAGGATGATGCGGTTTTTTAAAGTCAGGTTTCTGATGGTCAGGGGTGTGTTCAGCATCTTCATAAAACCCTCCCGATAAACAAATGATCTGATTTAAAGTATAGCAGAAAATAAAACGAAGCGGATTATTTACAATTTTCAGCGGATTATGAAGAATATTCACTAATCATCCGCCCCGGAATGTGTTAATCTATTACCAGATATAGCTTTTTTGTGACCTGCAGTTATTAATATTACTTATCAGGAAAAGGAGAACAGCTATGGCAAGAAAGTATTCACTGGCATACCTCACCATTCCGGGCGTCAATCCGATGGACCAGATCCGTATCGCGAAAGAGTGCGGCTATGATTATGTCAGCTTAAGAACCATTCCGATGCATCTTCCCGGCGAACCGGAGTTCCTGCTTGACAAGGATCCGGAGCTCTTCGAAGCGACAAAGAAAGCCCTCAAGGAATATGACATGCCGCTGATGGATATCGAACTTGCCCGCGTCCGCCCCGACCTGAACATCGACGAGTATGAGCCGGCGTTCGAGAAAGCAGCGGAGCTTGGCGGAACCGACGTCCTGGGCAGCATCTGGACCCGCGACAAAGCTTTCTATGTCGAGAAAGTCGCGAAGATCGCCGAGATGGCAAAGAAGTATGGCCTCAAGTACAACGTTGAATTCCTTCCCTGGGCAGGCGTCAGAAACCTGCAGGAAGACATCACCCTCATTGACACTGTCGGCATGGACAATGTCTTCGTCATGGTGGACACCCTTCACGCAGGAAGAGCAGGCGTGACCGGCGCGGAGCTTGCCCGCACCCCGAAGAAGTACTTCAACTTCATGCACCTCTGCGACGGACCGGCAGGCCCGGACGGCGACGTGGTGCTGGACAACATCAAGGATGACCTGATGCTTTACACCGCCCGCGAGGCCCGCTTCTATGTCGGCGAGGGCGATATCGACATCGCTTCCATGGTCGCGGCTATCCCGGATGTCCCGCTTTCCATCGAGCTTCCGCACCTCGGCCACATCAAGG
>JAFSYO010000099.1 GCA_017449925.1 Stomatobaculum sp. | reverse complement strand
TCTATCCGGATTCGTCCCCGTGACCGACATGCAGTCCAGATGCAGGTCAATGTCGTTTCTTTCCAGAGGGTATTCTGCAAGGCTGTACGAAACAGACTGCTCCGCCGCGCTGATTTGCTTTTGCGGTTCCTCCCCGGAAGCACACGCCGCCAGTGATAAGATCATCATGGCGGCAAGAACCACCGCTGCTATTTTCTTCATATCCGTTCCTCAGCTTCCTTCATATTCATTAAACCATTCCCTGCTCAGGATATCCCTCTCTGCCGCCGTCTCCACCGGCCTTGGTTTCTCACCGCTGTCCAGCCGGTAAAAGGTCGCCTCCAGCGGCTCCGGCCTGTGGAACAGATAACCCTGTGCCAGCTCACAGCCGATATCCATCAGGAACTTCCTCTGCGCTTCCGCCTCCATGCCTTCTGCAAGGGTATGGATGCCCATCTCCCTGGCGATCTGCGTCATGGACTTCATGATTTTCCGGTTTACCCCGCCCCTGTCATCGAGCTTTCGCAGCAGATCCATATCGAACTTGATCAGATCCACCTCAAAACGGGTAAACACATTCAGCGAAGAGTATCCGCTGCCAAAGTCGTCCAGCCACAGCCGGAATCCTCTTCTCTTAAGCCTCTGCAGCTGCTCCAGGAACTTATCCGTCGCCTTTGCCATATCCTGCTCGGTGATCTCCACCACCAGGTATTTCTTCTCCGGATACAGGTCCGGACAGTACTTGTTATAGATCCGCTCCAGTGCTTCCGGCACATCCACATAGTCAAAATCCTGTGCCGAGAAATTGACCGTCACAGGTGTCAGCGGCAGGCCCCGCTCCTGCCTCAGCAGGAAATCCTTACAGACCTGCTCCGCCATGAAGAGGTCCAGTTTATACAGAAGGTGATACCGCTCCAGCGCCGGGATGAATTCTCCAGGGGACAGGATCCCCCTCACCGGATCGATCCATCTCGCCAGCGCCTCTGCCGCGCAGCCTTTTCCCGTGACGGTTCTCGATATCGCCTGGTAATATACTTTGATCCAGCCTTCCTTCAGCGCCCGTTCAAAATTCTCCACGATATACCTGCGGTTCCAGAACTGCTCCTCCGCCGTCTCGGTATAGAAATAGCACACATCGTTCAGGTCAGTCCCGGCCCATTTCACCGCGTTCCTCGCGCAGTCAAGCGCCAGGGCGGTCGTGGTATTCTCCTCATAGACACAGGCACCCGCCTTGATCCCGGTGGTGTTGCCCTCAGCCTCCATCTGCACCCGGTTGTCCACAGAAATGATCCGCTCCGCCGTCCGTGCCTCACTCTCATATTCGTCTATGATGATAAAATGGTCGTCCGGCCCGCGTATAATCAGGGCATCCGGGATCTCCTCCTTCAGCTTTTCCGCGATGAGCTTCAGGAGCTCGTTTCCCTTCTCATGCCCGTACTGGGAGTTGTAATAGTGCATGGAGATGACGTCCGCATAGATGAGGACCGGCGTTTTCCCGGCAGTCCGGAAGGCATGCACACGTTCCTGCGCAAACTGGTTCAGGTAGTTGAGATTTGGAAGTCCTGTCAGCGGATCGGTATAGAACTGGTCCCGACGGAAGAGGTTATAGTTTTCCGAAGAACCGGTCATGGCATCGAAGTTGGCAGTCAGGTCGGAATAGGTCAGCAGCGCAAGCTCCGTCCCGTCCGCCATAGTCTGCCACTTGCCAAGGGCGTGGATCACATGATAGCCATCCGAATGCCTCGCACGGAAAACGAGGTCATACCCGCTCTGCCTGTGCGCAAACTCCGTGCTCACACGGGCGACCCGACCCACGTCGTCAGGATGCAGCCGCTCAAACTGGCCTTCCCTGAACCATTCCATGGCGTGGTCCCTGTCCATGCCCACAAGCTCACAGAAGCCGTCCGAGAGAAGCAGCGGCACAACCTTCCCGTCGATGAGCTGGTCGAATACCAATGCGATTTTAAGGGATTCAAATGCTTTTCTGATTTCTTCCGGAAACTGATACATCACTCTACTACCTCTCCGCGTGCATCCGCTTTCTTAAAACTTGTGTCTGCGTCATCGCCGGGTCCGAACCTTCCGCTGCCTGATTCCTGCCCCGCAGCCTTGCGCGGCACCTTTCCTTTACCCCAGCAGAGGGGCCACCTCCGCCATCAGGTTCTTCTTGAAATCATCGACCATCGCTTTTCGGAATTTGAACTTTGCCATCGCGTCCGGTGTGGCTGCCTTGTAAGCGGAATAATCTGCGCTGTCTTTCAGCTTGCTTTCGTTGGCCAGTTCCCCGTCGCGGAAATGCAAAGCCTCGTACTTCACGTCATCGAAGCCCAGGAACCATTTCTCCGCAAAGGCCCTGACCGCCTTATCAACCGCCGCATACCGCATCTGGTTGATGATTACGGAAATGTCCTGCCCCATGAACCGCTTCTTATCCTGCTCGATCTCATCCACGATCTGCCGGAGCAATGCCGCGAGCTTTGCGTTGTCCCCTGCGAACTCGTCTATGGTTTCCCTGAGCGTCTTTATCTTCTCCCTGAACTCTTCCTCATCGATCTCATCCTCCGGTGCATCCAGTGATTCCACAAAGTCCCGGAGCAGCCCGACAATGTACTCAAAGTCAACCTTTATTTTGCTGTAGGCCACCAGCTCATAGTCATCATGGATCGGCTCATCGGCAGGGTCATCCTGATCCTT
>JAFSYO010000098.1 GCA_017449925.1 Stomatobaculum sp. | reverse complement strand
CCGCGATCTTATCCAGATAGAGCATTTCGTCATACCGGTCGCCGGAGGAAACGGTGCCCTTTTCCAGCAGCAGATGCGTATATCCCCTCGTCAGGTACACATTCCCATACAGCTCTTTGATGGCATCCGCCTCGGTCTCCGTCAGCGCCGACGGCTGGATGCCGTTGATCGTCTTGTAGCACAGGGCGAAGGCGGAAGCCGGGTGCGAAAGCTCCAGGCCCATGGCGGTGCCCATGAGGGCGGCGGCGTCTGAGACCGCAGCGCCGAAGATCGGTACCGCCCGCTTCGAGGCCCTGCCGGACAGCGTCTGCAGGAGGCTGCCGGAGGCAACGACGGAGGACGCGGAACCGATGACCGGCACGAAGAACATCAGCGGCCTATCCAGACCGGAGATAAACTCATCCAGCGCCAGCATCCGCGCATCCGTTTCCGTCTGGCCCAGGGCAACGCCGTAGAAGGAGGCCGTGATATCCAGTACCGCCCCCATCGCCTCCGCCAGCGATTCAGAGGAAGGATAGCAGGACAGGAGCAGCCGGGAGGGCGAAGGCGAAGCGGCAAAGTACTTCACTGCCGACTTATACGGATCCGAAGAGGACGCGAAGCCCCAGTCCGTCAGCTGCGTGACCGCGGCAGCGGGAGAGTCGCAGGCCGCCAGCCGGCGGGCTGCAACGAAGGACGCGTCCCGGATCAGCAGCAGGCCGGTATCGAAGGACGCCGGGGACGCGGATGAGCGGACCGCGTTGACGACGACGCGGGCGATGGGATTGACAGAAAGCATGAGGAAAACCTCCTATCGATGAAGAATAACCGCGGGCGGGGACGTGATCGCTCCCCTGCTGACAGAATAAACAAGATCATCCCGAACCCGCAGCGGGATCGTCAGATCCGCGCGGCGTCTCCATAGCGACCCTTCCGGCTCATACAGGAGCTGGGGCGCCGGCGGATCCGGCACCGGATAGATCCCTGCCTTCCGCAGGATCTGCCGCGGCAGACCCGCCCCGTCCAGATACAGGAAGGACCGGATCCTGTGGGCAAAGGCTTCACATCCCGGACCGAAGCAAACCACCAACAACTGATACGCCAGGTACCGGTGAACAGTCGGCTTGTGCGTTCCGGAAGAAGCAGCCGTCTCGTTATACGACGCTGGATCATCTCCAGCCTCGGGTGACAGGGACCAGTAGATCACATCCGCCGTCCGTGCCGGCTGCGGGTTGTTCTCCGGCTCGGTGTACGCCTGGCGGATCAGGGACAGCGCCTGCTCCGAGGAGGGCGAAAGCCCGAGGCAGGAGCACAGCGCCTTGAAGATCGTCTCATTCATTTACTTTCACCGCTAAAGCCTGATAATACCCGAACATCGCCCAGTCACGGACGCGGACCACCCGCCAGGTCTCGCTGTTCCAGTGGATGCGGTCGGGACCGGTATACGTTGAGCCGTGGTCTGAACCCAGGGAGAGAGCAAAGTCCGTATAGATCGCGATAAAGGTCTCATGCCTCTCCTCCTCCGGCAGCAGCTGGATCATCTCCGGGGTCCCGGGATGAACGCAACCGAGAGCGGAATACGTCCGGCTGTGGGAAGACGTCCCCGTCGCAGAGCGGGTATAAGTAAGCCGCTCCACCGTGAAGGCGGAGCGGCCAAGTTCAGGATCCATAATGGCATCTGTGATTTGCATGAGCTCTCCTTTTGTTTTATAATTCAGACATTCATAGGAAGATTATCTTTCAGTTTAACGTTCCACAGCCACGGATGCCCGATTGTTACAATTCTGTTAATAATCTAATTCACTGACACCCTCCCCCGGCGCTGCGTATATACAGGTGCAAGGAGCAATACAGCTCTGCAGACAAACAAAGTTGATGCCCACAGGGCAGGAGGATAAGAAAATGATGGCGAAAGTCGATGAGATGCTGAAGGCAAGCGGCATGCAGGAACTTAACATGGAAGAGCTGGACAAAATCAGCGGCGGCTACAAGACTTCACAGCTGACTGCTGATGAACTGCATGAATTAAGTGCGCTGAGGGAAGCATATCAAAGAGCATTGAATGAAAAGGACAGGGACAAGTTAGTTGAGATCTTGGTTAAGATGAGGGCCTTTGGCGACAGGATGACAGCCAAGTACGGTAATGACTTTTGACACTGACGAAGGTGGAGCAGGCGGAAATCACAGAGCCTCCAACCCTTAGCAGTCCAAACCGGAAGTCATACTCACAACCATCTCCCTGGTTCTTTTCACCGGGGAGTCATTTTTATTCTGGCAATCCATCCTCGTCTGTGGTACTGGCGCATTCATGTGTGTGTGTGCCGGCTTTTTTGTTTTTGGCGGATCTGTTGAAAAACGGCTGAAAAGCAAGTAAAATAAGGGGCGAGCCGGGGACGGCTTTGGAAGAATACCTTTCTGAACAACATTCCATGAGTTGGAACAACAGGGCAAAAAGCAAAGAAATGGAGGACTTTTGTGATGTGGAAAAAACTGATGGTGCTTGCACTTTGTCTGGTGCTGCTTTGCGCCGGGATGGCTTTTGCTTTGTCTGAAAATGCGGCAGAAGTTATTCCATCTGATTACTCAGATTCCACCAACTGGCTGGCGATACCGGAGATCACGAAAGATGTAGACACCTTCTATATCTATCCGACAGCTTTCATGGATGCCTCGGAAGGGGCTCCCGTGATCTGCGAAATCGACAGTGAGATCTTGCGGACCGGGGCAAGGGGAAGCTATCAGACACAGGGCATTCTCTATGAGGAATCTACCAACGTTTTTGCTCCTTATTACCGGCAGATTAACATGGTGGTTGCGGCTACAGCTCCGGCGGAGGAACGGGAGGCTCTTCTGGAAGGTGCTCCGAAAGCGGATTTGTTTGCGGCGCTGGATTACTATTTTGAGAATCTGAACGGAGGAAGGCCTTTTATTCTGGCAGGGCACTCCCAGGGATCCCAGATGATGACTTTCGTGCTCTCCGAGTATATGCAGAATCATCCGGAATACTATGAGCGGATGGTTGCGGCTTATGCTCTGGGATACTCCATCACGAAGGACTTCCTGGAACAGAATCCACATTTGAAGTTTGCGGAAGGCGAAGATGATACCGGCGTGATCATCTCCTGGAATACAGAAGGAGAAGGAAATGCGAATGCTTCCAACTTTGTAGTGATGGAAGGCGCGATTTCCATTAATCCGCTGAACTGGAAAAGGGATGAAACATACGCGGGGAAGGAGTTGTGCCTTGGAGCCCGTATCCTGAATGCGGAGACCGGGGAGTATGAGGTCATTCCGGAAGCGGCTGACGCACAGCTGAATGTGGAACGCGGCGTTGTTGTGACTCACACGGATGTGCTGGCACCGATGGATGAGTCGATGGGCTTCGGACCGGAAAGTTACCACGGCGGGGACTATACCCTTTGGTATACAAACATTCAGGAAAATGTGAAGGTCAGGGTAAACAGCTATGAGCAGGATTAAGGATTTACAGAAATACGTCCACCATGTGGTGGAAGATAATGAGAAGGAAGACTAATCTGGAAGAACTGACCGAAGAACAGATGGATAAGGTCGCCGGAGGCCAGAAGCACTATCATGTGGATTGCCCTTACTGCGGAAAGTCCTTTGTTCAGACCAAACTCACCAATCACATGACTCACTGCCCCAAAAGACCACGGGAGTAAAAATGATCGACACATGACTGAGGAAGATACTCCCGATGTCATCCGTGAAGTGCGGAATACCAGAAGTTATTTCTCCACAACCTTATAATCAAAATCGTTATACAGCTGTCCGGTATCGACCAGCGTGGTCGTGCCGGACTTTCCTTTTACCTTCACCGGTTTTCCGGAGACCGGGTTCCGGATCCAGCCGCCGGTCAGCGTGACCGGCGCATTGGGCGGTGGGATCCCGGCATCAATATAGGCATGGATCCCGTCCACGCCGGCCTGGCCGGATTCCTCCAGGGCGGCGGTGACGCCGGACAGGTCCCCGTCCAGGGCAGAAGAGCAGGCCTTCCGCATAGCGGAAGACATCTCCGCCCGGACGGAAGCCTGATTAAGCGCCGGCTTCACCACCGGCCGCGCCGGGATGTGCATCGCCGGAGAGCCATGCTCGTGGATCGCCAGCAGCGTCCGTGACCGGCCGCTCGCTGTACTTGTCAGCCCTACCTCCACGGTATGTGTTGCCAGGTATCGGAGGCACTGCAGGCGATCCTCGAGCTTTTCAGAATCCTCGGAAATAGAAAGACCAATCACGGTACATACCTCGATATAGCGTACAGCCTGAGCAGGCTCAGAAGCTGCAGCCCGAAGGACGTTTCTGTCAGGTCCGCCAGGTCAGAAGAAGCCGATACAGAAGAAGAGGAGGCGCCGGTTGCGTAAGTGACCGACACCTCCCCTACTTTTTTGCCCGCGATCTTCTGCTGCGCCTGCCCGGCCGCTGCGATTGCTGCCTTGCTGGGCGTCGTGCCGTCCGGAAGGGCAACACGGGCGTACAGCGTCAGCCGATGCGCCGTGAAGAGCCGCCGGGCTTCCTCCGTGTCTTCCGGGGTAAAGGAGGAAAAGCGGGCGTTCGCCTGGGCGATATACGTAGATAAAACAATAGCGGGAGTGAAGCCCGTGAACTGCGGATAAAATGCAGTAAACTCGGATTGAGTCATGATGCTTCACTCCCTTTTCTTATTTTGTCTCCGTGGGTTTCTCCTCAGCCTTTACTTCTGCCTTGGCTTCCATCTTCACAGGAGTCTTGGCAGTGGCCTTCGGCTTGTTATTCGCTTTGGGCTTCGTTTCCGCCTCAGGCATATTCATCACCTTCGGCTTCTTTTCTCGCCCATCCGGCGTAGTGCCGGCAAAGGGGTCCTGTTCCAGGGCCCGGTCCTTCGCGGCGTCCGCCGGGTACTTGATGGACCCGTCGTCCACCAGCATCTGGAACAGCGGGTCCTGCCGGATGCTGTCCGGTGCCTCATGGAAGGTCCCCAGATGGACCGGGAGGATCCGGTGCAGCAGGTT
>JAFSYO010000097.1 GCA_017449925.1 Stomatobaculum sp. | reverse complement strand
TGTACCGCATCCATCAGTTCGAGAAGCAGGAGATGATCGTGATCTGCAAGCCTGAGGATTCCATGATGTGGTACGACAAGCTGTGGCAGAACACCGTGGACCTGTTCCGGTCCATGGATATTCCGGTGCGCACCCTGGAGTGCTGCTCCGGCGATCTGGCGGATCTGAAGGTCAAGTCCTGCGACGTGGAGGCCTGGAGCCCCCGCCAGAAGAAGTATTTCGAGGTGGGCAGCTGCTCGAACCTCGGCGACGCCCAGGCCAGAAGACTCGGCATCCGCGTGAAGGGCGCCGACGGAAAGAAGTACCTGGCACACACACTGAACAATACGGTGGTGGCACCGCCCCGTATGCTGATCGCCTTCCTGGAGAACAATCTGCAGGCGGACGGCAGCGTGCGGATCCCGGAGGTGCTCCGGCCCTATATGGGAGGCAAGGCAGAGCTTCGCGCCTGATGCCGCTGCGTTTGGAATTCTGCCGTCCGGCTCTGCGTAAGCCGGACGGCTTCATTTTAAGAAACGGGGTTAAATATGAAAGAGCTTCTGGATATGTTTTTTACCTTCGCCAGGATCGGGGGCCTGACCTTCGGCGGCGGATATGCCATGCTTCCGATGCTTCAGAAGGAAGTGGTGGAGAAGAGAGGATGGGCCACGGAGGATGAACTGATGGATTATTACGCCGTGGGCCAGTGTACCCCCGGCGTCATCGCCGTGAATACAGCGACCTTTATCGGTGCGAAGAAGAGGGGGATACCGGGCAGCATTTTTGCCACGGCGGGAGTGATCTCTCCTTCCATCGTGATCATCGGCATCATCGCTGCCTTCATCCGGAATTTCGCGGAAATGGCGGCGGTGAAGAATGCTTTCGCGGGCATCCGCGTCTGTGTCTGCGTGCTGATCTTCAACGCGGTGGCGAAGCTGTTCAAGAAGGCGGTCATCGACCTGCCCACCACCGTGATCTTCGTCCTGGTGTTCCTGGGATCGGTCCTGTTCGACGTCTCTCCGGCGGTCTATGTGGTGCTGGCCGGGGCGGCTGGGATCATCCTGAAGAACCTCGGCGCCGGGAAGGGGGGTAAAGCAAAGTGATCTTACTGAGACTTTATCTGGAATTTTTCAAGGCGGGACTGTTCGCCGTGGGCGGCGGCCTTGCCACCCTTCCTTTCCTTTACGCCATCTCCGATTCCACGGGATGGTTCTCCCACGCCCAGCTGGCGGACATGGTGGCTGTCTCTGAGTCCACGCCCGGCCCCATCGGCGTCAACATGGCGACGTATGTGGGTTTTACCACGGCGGGGATCCCGGGGATGTTCGCCGCCACCATCGGCCTGGTGACGCCCTCCGTCATCGTCGTACTGATCGTCGCCCAGTTCCTGAAGAAGTTTGCGGAGAATAAATACGTGCTGAGCGCTTTCTACGGGCTGCGCGCGGCCTCCGTGGGCCTGATCGCGGCGGCCTGTTTCCTGGTGGTGAAAATCGCCCTCCTGAACATCGATGCCTTTGAAGTTTCCCATGCAGTAACTGACCTCTTTAACCTGAAGGGCATCCTCCTGGCGGCGGTGCTGTATATCGCCATGAAGAAGATCGATCTTCATCCGGTGGTGTTCCTCGCCGCGTCTGCGGTGGTCGGGATCCTGCTGAGGTACGCCGGAGTATAAGGTATTCCATGGATAATAAAATGGCAAAGAGAAAACGCGACACAGCAAAAGCGCTGAAGGCGCTTAACATCCGGGAGAAGAAGCGGGAGCCGCGCTGGGCGGAACGGATCATCAGCAGAATCAAAAAGCTCGCTTGTATATTCCGGAAGGATGGAGTAAAATAGTTACTCAATACCCGACAAAGCCTAAAAGGAGTAATCATGGCATATTATTTTGACGAACCTTCGAGAACCTTCGGTGAATATCTGCTGGTACCCGGTTTTTCTTCTTCGGAGTGTGTCCCCACTGCAGTGGATCTTTGCACTCCCCTGGTGAAGTTTAAGAAAGGGGTCGAGGAATGCCCTCTGAAAATGAACATTCCCATGGTCTCTGCCATCATGCAGTCCGTCTCAGGCGAGAAGCTGGCCATCGCGCTGGCGAAGCAGGGCGGCGTGTCCTTTATTTACGGTTCCCAGAGTATTGAGAGTGAGGCGGAGATGGTCTCCAGGGTCAAGAAGTACAAGAAGGGCTTCGTGACCAGCGATTCCAACCTGCCGCCCTTCGCGACCCTGGCGGACGTTCTGGACCTGAAAGCCAGAACGGGCCATTCCACCGTCGCCATCACCGAAGACGGGACTGCCCACGGAAAGCTGCTGGGTCTGGTCGCCTCCAGAGACTACCGTCTGTCCAGGATGTCCCTGGATCTCTGCGTGACGGAGTTCATGACCCCGCTGGAGAAGCTGGTCACCGCTCCGGCAGACACCAGTCTTCACGACTGCAACGATATCATCTGGGACAACAAGATCAATTCCCTGCCGCTGGTGGATGAAAACGGAAATCTCCAGTACATGGTCTTCCGTAAGGACTACGACAGCCACAAGGAAAATGAGCTGGAGCTCCTGGACGACAACAAGAGCTATGTAGTCGGCGCCGGTATCAACACCCGCGACTTCGTGGAACGCGTGCCCGCCCTGGTGGAGGCCGGTGTGGACGTCCTGTGCATCGACTCTTCCGAAGGGTTCAGCGAGTGGCAGAAAAAGACCATCGGCTGGATCCGCGAAAAGTACGGCGACACGGTCAAAGTGGGCGCCGGCAACGTGGTGGACAGGGAAGGTTTTCTGTTCCTTGCTAAGGCCGGAGCAGATTTCGTGAAGATCGGCATCGGCGGCGGCTCCATCTGCATCACCCGCGAGACCAAAGGCATCGGCCGCGGCCAGGCTACGGCGGTCATTGAAGTGGCGAAGGCGAGAGATGAGTATTATGAGCAGACCGGAATCTACATCCCCATCTGTTCCGACGGCGGTATCGTCCACGACTATCACATCACCCTGGCCCTGGCAATGGGCGCTGACTTCGTGATGCTGGGACGTTACTTTGCCCGTTTTGACGAGAGCCCGACCAACCGCCTGAGGATCAATGGCAATTATGTCAAGGAGTACTGGGGCGAGGGCTCGAACCGCGCCAGAAACTGGCAGCGCTACGACCTGGGCGGCGCCCAGAAGCTTTCCTTTGAAGAGGGTGTCGACAGCTATGTTCCCTACGCCGGCTCTCTGGCGGAGGGCGTTCAGACGACCTTGTACAAGGTGCGTTCCACCATGTGCAACTGCGGCGCCCTGAGTATTCCCGAGCTGCAGAAGAAGGCGCGTCTCACGGTGGTCTCCTCCACCTCTATCGTGGAGGGCGGCAGCCACGACGTCATCCTTAAGAGCAACACTCCTTCCAACTGATAAGTGACAGATGTATCCGGAGGCATTGTGAAAGAAGAGATAAGCTGGTTCCGCAGAAGAGACGCTCTGGCAGTCTCTTTTGCGGTCCCGGTGATCGTCATGATCATCATCTTCATACAGAGAGGCATCTTTCCCTTCGGTGAACAGAGTTATCTCCGAACAGATCTCTATCACCAGTACGCCCCGTTCTTTTCGGAATTCAAGATGAAGCTCTCGGAAGGCCGCAGCCTTCTGTACAGCTGGGACGTGGGACTCGGTGTGAATTTTTCCGCCATCTATGCCTATTATCTGGCCAGTCCGCTGAACTGGCTTATTTTTCTGTGCCCGAAAAAATACATTATTGAGTTCATGACCTGCATGATCGTGGTGAAGACCGCTCTCTGCGGCGTCTCCATGACCTGGTATCTGCAGAAGCGCAGCAGGACAGAGCATTTCTACGCAGCATTTTTCGGAATCTTTTACGCCATGTCCGCCTATCTCTGCGCATACAGCTGGAACATCATGTGGCTGGACTGCATCATCCTCTTCCCGCTGGTCGCCTTCGGGCTGGAGAAGCTGGTGTCGGAAGGAAAGTGCCTTCTTTACACCGCGGCCCTGGGACTGTGCATCACGTCCAATTACTACATCTCCATTATGATATGCATGTTCCTGGTGATCTATTTCTTCGCGCTTCTTGTGCTGCAGGGCGCAGGAGGAAGACAGGTGCTCCGGGCCGGACTCAGGTTTGCGGCGTGCTCCCTGATCGCCGGCGGAATATCGGCTGCTGTCCTGATCCCGGAAGTGTTTGCGCTGCAGTGCACTGCTTCGGGAAATTTTGATTTTCCGAAAACGATCACCTGTTATTTTTCAATCATGGACATGCTGGCGCGCCACATCGGAAATGTGACGCCGGAGATCGGGCTGGACCACTGGCCGAATATATACTGCGGCATCGCGGTCTACCAGCTGATGCAGCTCTACGCGGTGAACAGGCGCATCTCTCTCCGGGAAAAAGCGGTGTATGCCGTGATCCTGATCTTTTTCCTCGCCAGCTTTTCCATTAATGTTCTGAACTATATCTGGCACGGATTCCACTATCCCAACTCTCTGCCGGCGCGGCAGAGCTTCATCTATATTTTCCTGGTCCTTTACCTCTGCTACCGGGGGCTGGATTATGAAGAGGGCAATACTCTCAGGGACCTGAAGATATCCTTCCTGACAAGTTTTGTCTTTGTTCTGGCATGCCAGAAATTCGTCACCAACGAGGATATTCATTTCGCGGTCTATTACGCGGCGATGCTGTTCCTTCCGCTGTACTCCCTGGTGCTCTGGAAGGTGCGCACCGGTGGGCTGCAGAAAAAAAACGCGATGCTGATCCTTCTGGGACTGGTGGCAGTGGAGACCGCGGCGAATACGGCGGTCACCAGCGTGCCGACCACCAGCCGCACGGAGTATACCGCGGACAACGCCGACATCATCGCCCTGAAGAACACCGTTCCTTCCCTGCCCTTTGTCCGCTTCGAGAAGATCAAGAGAAAAAGCAAGGACGACGGCGCCTGGATGAACTTCCACTCGGTATCTCTTTTCTCATCCACCGCGGACAAAGCGCTTTCGGAATTCATGAAACATGTGGGCTGCGAAAGTTCCGTGAACGCCTACAGCATCACAGGATCCACGCCCTTTGTGGATTCCCTGCTGGACGTAAAATACGCATTTTATCCGGGAGAGAGCTTCAACACGGCCCTGACGGAGACGGCCCACTCCGGTGAAGTGTGGCTTTATGAGAATCCCTCCGTCCTGGACCTGGGCTTCCTGATCCGGCCGGATCTTTTTGAGAACTGGGTCCTGACTTTTGACAATCCCGCCGACGTGCAGAATGATCTCTGCGGCCTGCTGGGCATACAGCCTGTCCTGGACGAGGTGGAGGGAAGCGCCAGCGGAAAGACCTTCTCCTTCACGGCACCGTCCGACGGAGTGTACTATGCTTTCGCCACCAGCGGACGGGTCAAAAAGGTCAAAGCGGACCTTCCCGGGGAAGCAAAAAGCTTTGAGAATCTGGACCGGCGCTTTTTCATGGAGATCGGCACCCTGAAGGAAGGCGATCCTGTCCTTCTGAGGGACGAGACAGACGGCTCCGGCGCTACCTTCGAAGCGAAGATGTACCGTTTTGATTATGACGCTCTTTCGGAACTGAAGGAAAAACTTGGCTCCAGACCCTTTGAGATCACCAGCTTCGAAGACGATCATATCGAAGGGACTGTGAATGCGGAGGACCACAGTCTGCTCTTTTTCAGCATCCCCTATGACAAAGGCTGGACCGTCACCATCGACGGGATCAGACGGGAGACCGTGAAGTCCCTGAACGCATTTTTAGCGGTGCGGGTAACGCCGGGCGAACACACCGTGGTCCTGGATTTCGAGCCCCGCGGCCTGAAGATCGGCATCCTGCTTTCTGCAGTCTCGCTGCTTCTTCTGGCAGCACTGGCGGTAATGACCTTCCGCCGCCGCAGAAAGGAAGCTGCGCTGCAGAGGGAGGAAGATCAATATCTGACGGAAGAGGAGCTCCTGGAGGAAGAAGAGTATCTGAGGGAAGAGGAACTTCTGGAGGAAGAAGAATGCCTGAGGGAAAATGCACTGCCGGAAACAGAAGACGACACGGAGTTCCTTACAGAAGATGAAATGGATAATCTGCCGGAGGGGGATCTGCCGGACGAGGAGGAAAAGGAATGAAGCTTTGGGGCGGAAGATTTACAAAGAAAACAGACCGTCTTGCACATGATTTCAATGAGTCGCTGTCCTTTGACTGCCGGTTCTGGCGGCAGGATATCCGCGGCAGCATGGCCCACGCCAGGATGCTGGCGGACCGGGGGATCATCAGCGAAAAGGACCGGGAAGAGATCCTCTCCGGCCTGCAGAAAATCGCGGAAGAGCTGGAAAACGGGACCCTGACCTTTGAAAACAGCGCGGACTATGAAGACATCCATTCTTTTGTCGAGGGAACGCTGACGGAGCGGATCGGCGAAGCGGGAAAGCGCCTGCACACCGGCAGGAGCCGGAATGACCAGGTGGCGCTGGACATGAAGCTGTATATCCGGGACGAGATCGATGTGACGTCGGAAGAACTGACGGCGCTGCTGAAGGAGATCCTGAAGATCATGGAGGAGCATGTCTCCACTGTCATGCCCGGCTTTACTCATCTCCAGAAGGCCCAGCCCACGACGCTGGCCCATCATTTCGGCGCTTATTTTGAGATGTTTTACCGCGACAGGGACCGTCTGGCGGACTGCCGGAAGCGTCTGAACCTGTGTCCCCTGGGAGCAGGAGCCTTTGCGGGGACCACGTATCCTCTGGACCGGGAAGAGACAGCCCGCCTTCTGGATTTCGACGGCCCGACCAGGAACAGCATGGATTCCGTCAGCGACAGGGACTACCTGATCGAGTATCTTTCCGCGCTGGCCATGACGCAGATGCACCTTTCCCGCCTGGCGGAGGAGATCATCATCTGGAATACCAATGAGTACCGCTTCGTGGAGATCGATGACACCTACTCCACCGGTTCCAGCATCATGCCCCAGAAGAAGAACCCTGATATCGCGGAGCTGATCCGCGGAAAGACAGGACGGGTCTACGGCCACCTGATGGGGCTGCTGACCACCATGAAGGGACTGCCCCTCGCCTATAACAAAGACATGCAGGAGGATAAGGAAGGAGCCTTCGACGCCATCGACACAGCTCTTGACTGCATCCGCCTGATGACCGGGATGCTCCGGGCCATGAAGTTCAACGAACCGCGGATGCGGGACAGCGCCAAGGGAGGTTTCACCAACGCCACCGACGCCGCCGATTACCTGGTGGGCAAGGGCGTACCCTTCCGGGACGCCCACGGGATCATCGGCCAGCTGGTGCTGATGTGCATCGAAAAGAACAAATCCATGGATGAACTGACGCTGGAGGAGTACCGTTCCGTTTCGGAAGCCTTTGAAGAGGATGTGTACGACGCCATCTCAATGGAGACCTGCATTGCGAAGCGGAATACCGACGGCGCCCCCGGCCCCGAGGCCATGGCGCGGGAGATCGCAGCCTGCAAGGCGCTGCTGGAGAAGAATTGATGTAATGCGGGAAGAATAGTTGACATAATATTCAGGCGTAAAAGATTGTTGGGCGCTTTTCTGCGCTTTTGAAAAATCCGTACCCTTTTAGGCTGAAAACTATGCGATTTTTGACGTTTTAGAGCTGTTTTTAAAGTGGATCGGGCGTTTTTAAGACATTTTGAAAAAAGCGTACCCCTGTTTTTCGGGAAAACAGGGGTACGCTTTTTTCGATAGAGTACAAATTACGCCCATTCAACCTTCAAACTAACAGATATTTACGTCTGTAAGGGCATCAGAAGGGTGCGTTTTTTCCAAATATGCCGGAAAACGCCCACCCAGTAGGAACCCATATTTTCAGGCTTTCCGAAACCAAAGTTTTCCGGCTTTATTTCTCTTCCCGGCCATCTCCTCGGGCCGGAATACTTCGTCGAAGCGCTCCGCGGTGAGGAAGCCCAGGGCCACGCAGGCCTCTTTCAGGGAGATATTTTCCGCGTAGGCTTTTTTCGCGGTCTTTGCCGCATTCTCGTATCCGATGTAGGGATTCAGGCAGGTCACCAGCATCAGGGAATTGTGCAGGTTCTCATGCATTTTCTCCGGGACTGGTTCGATGCCGGATACACAGTGGTCGTTGAAGGAGCGCAGAGAGTCGGCGAGCAGACGGACGGACTGAAGGAAATTGTAGATCAGCACCGGCATGAAAACATTCAGCTCGAAGTTGCCCTGGCTGGCGGCGATGCCGACAGCGGTGTCGTTGGCCATGACCTGGACCGCCACCATGGTGACGGATTCGCACTGGGTGGGGTTCACCTTGCCCGGCATAATGGAGCTTCCGGGCTCATTCTCCGGGATGCGGATCTCGCCCAGACCGCAGCGGGGGCCGCTGGAAAGCCAGCGCACGTCGTTGGCGATCTTCATTATGTCCGCAGCCAGTGCCTTCAGGGCGCCGTGGGCCGCCGTGAGCTCCGACTTGGAGGTCAGGGCGTGATATTTGTTACCGGAGGTTCGGAAGGTAACGCCGGTCAGTTCGGAGACCGCCCTTGCAGCCTCGTCATCAAAGCCTTCGGGAGCGTTCAGCCCGGTGCCGACAGCAGTGCCGCCGAGGGCCAGGTAGGAGAGGGGCTCAAGGGAAGCTTCGATCATCTCCCGGTCATATTCCAGGGAAGCGCGCCAGCCGCTGATCTCCTGGGAGAAGGAGATGGGGACGGCGTCCTGCAGGTGGGTGCGTCCGGATTTCACGATCCCGCGGTACTTTTCTTCCAGTTTCCGGAAGGTGCCGCAGATCAGGTCAATGGAGGGAAGCAGGCGCTCTTTGATCTCTAGGACCGCCGCGATGTGCATGGCTGTGGGGAAAGTGTCATTGGAGCTCTGGGACATATTGACGTGGTCATTGGGGTGGAGCAGTTTTTTTCCTGCCAGCTCATTTCCCCGGTTGGCAATGACCTCGTTCACGTTCATGTTGGACTGGGTGCCGCTTCCGGTCTGCCAGACAGCGAGAGGGAAGTTGCCCTTTAGTTTTCCTTCCCGGATCTCTTCAGCCACCTTGCAGATCAGCGCGGCGCGTTCTTCATCCAGACGGTCCAGCCGGCGGTTTGCGACGGCGGCGGCCTGCTTCAGATAAGAAAACGCCCGGATGATCTCCTCCGGGATCTTCTCGGTGCTGATGCGGAAATTGTCAAAGCTTCTCTGGGTCTGGGCTCCCCAGTACCGGTCCGCCGGGACCAGGATCTCACCCATGGAATCGTGCTCTTTGCGGTATTCCATCCTTTTTCTCCATTTCTGAAAATGACGTATATGTTCTTTAGTTCAGCCTGTTGACAGCAAACCGGCCGGCTGGGGCTTATCATTGTCAGCCTTAGCCGGCCGGGATCAGTTATTGAATGTCTGCAGTTTTACCCGCCGTATCCGGTATTATTTTGTCTTCTTGTCGGAAGCCGCTTTCTTCACTTTGCGGACAGTGCGCTTCACGACCTTCTCCGCGGCCTTCGCGCCCTTCTTTGCGACCTTCAGGGCTTCTTCACCGGCATGCTTCGCGTTTTCCCGCGCAGTCTTCGAGATTTCCTGAGAAGCTTTTGCGCGTTCCTTTGCCTTCTTCACGCTTTCTTTCGCGGCTTTTTTCGCGATCGCCGCGCCTTCTTTCGCAGCCTTCGCAGCCTTTTTCATGGGCTTTTTCTCTGACTCCGCCGCGGCCGCTTCCTGCATCTTCATCGCCCGCACCTTCAGCGGAAGGCCGAAGAGGGTGATGAAGCCGTCTGCGTCATGATGATCGTACAGATCGCCGGTGGTGAAAGAAGCCAGGGACTCGGAATACAGGGAGTAGGGAGAGGTCTCGCCGGCCTTGATGATATTGCCCTTGTACAGCTTGAACTTCACTTCACCGGTGACATATTCCTGAGTCACGTCCATGAACGCCTGGATCGCCTCGCGGAGAGGAGTGAACCATTTGCCTTCATAGACGATTTGGGCGAACTTGTTTCCGAGATTCTTCTTCATCTCAATGGTGGCGCGGTCCAGGACCAGCTCTTCCAGCTGCTCGTGGGCAGCCATCAGGATGGTGCCGCCGGGGGTCTCGTACACGCCG
>JAFSYO010000096.1 GCA_017449925.1 Stomatobaculum sp. | reverse complement strand
ATCATGGAACCAGCCGTTATAGATACCGCAAAGAACGCCTGTACCACCGGTCACGCCTGCCGGGTCTTCGGTCTCTCCCTCCGGACTGCCGGTCTGTCCCGCCGGGGCACCCGTCCCGCTCAACAAGTCATCTGTACTGGTCTGCCGACTGACCTTGATATAGAATTCTTTGCTCTCCGTACCTTTTGGCAGATCGGGGAACAGGTCGTACGGAAAGAGATCGGGATCGTTTTCCGCAGACGTGAAGGGTGCCTCAAAGCCGGGCCGCGTAAAAGATGCCGTCCTCGTCAGCGGAACATAGCCCTGTCCGCACAGATCCCCGAGTATGTTTTTCAGGGTCTCCTGAATCTCCGGGAGCTCTTTTATGGCCTCCCGCTCCTCCTGCGCTCCCTGCCCGTCCGGCAGCATTTCCAGCATCAGAAGTAGCGCCAGCTCATTGTCCCCGGTCTCGTGAACCGCCTGCGCCTGGGACGCGATCGTCTTTGCAAATGCCTTCCTGGCTTCCAGCCTTTGAGTCTCTGCCTCTGCTGCCGCTTCGCTGGCGGCATCGTACTGCACGTTCAGTTCTTCATTCTGTTTGCTGAGAACGCGGACCCTCGACAGCGCGTACCCCAGAAATGCAAGCGCCCCGGCAAGCACCACAGCACCGGCTGCCGCCGCAATCCGCATCCTCTGCCGCATCCGCCGGTTCCTGAGGTCATCATAGGCGACCCCGAGGATCGTGGCAAGGATACGGAGCTTTTCCACCTCCAGCTTCTTTTTCTGTTCCCGAAGCGTCGGGGCGGAAATGTTGGCAGCAAGCGGCTCCCGGTCGACTACGGTGCCGTCCGGCTTAGTTTCATGTAAAAGCGCGTACGGGAATCGTTCACCGGACCGGCCGCCTGTAATCAGGGCAATGATCCTGCTGTAATTGCCTGCGGCGCTGAATCTTAAGACCGCCTCTTCCACCTCCGGATCCTGCTGGGATTCCGGCATGCAAAGGACGATCAGCGTAGGCTTTTCCACCTCGGCGATGTCCCGGATGCCGGTCTTTTTCACCACGGCGGGCGGGATGCGGTATGCCTTCAGCCTCTCCAGGAGGTAAGCAGCCATTTCTTCATTCGCAGGAGACGGCGGATATACGATCTCAATGTTGTGATACCTGATCATAGCTGTCCCTCCAGTCTCCGCCTGGCCTTTGCCACCATCTCATCCGGATCGGAATCCAGGATCAGCAGCGGGGTCGTATCCCTACTGTAAATGCAGACGCTCGGTCCTGCTGCCGGCGCCGCGATGTTACAGTCGCCCGCGTCCAGAAGAACCGCGCCATCCGAAAGTCTGAGGATCTGACTGGCATAATGACTTTGGAAAGTATAGCGCCGGTCGATCTGCTGCATATCCAGTTCTGCTTCTTCGCCGGCAAACGTAAGCCGTTGGGTATCCATGATCTTCAGCCTCCGGCCCTCTTCGCCCCAGACAGAGCAGACTGGTCCGAGCTTGCCGTCCATTTCCACACTGCAGCATTGATCGTAGTCCCCGGATCCTTCGCTCTTCCATTGCAGCGTCAGAGCGCCGGTATCCATGATCACAGCATTCGTAGAGTCTCCCGGCACTTTTACCTCTGCCGCGATCTCTCCTTTTTCCATATCGATCAGTAAGAGAGGGCTGCCTGCTTTGGCGTCGAGCGCAAGGGAATAAGCCATCAGAGGCTTTTGCTCCGGCAGTATCCAAAGGTAGTAAAGTCTTTCGAAGTCTTCGCCTGGTTTTTTGTGAAGCAGTATCTTTTCTTCCAGCACCTTTCCCGTAAAGGCATCTATTCTGCGCCAGCAGAGTTCCTGGGCATACTCCTCTGCAGCGTCCCGCAGTTCTATATAGAGTACTTCTTTCGAATCCTCGCTGAAGACGCACTGGCCGTAGTCATCATTCTTCCAGAGTTCTTCTCCTGTTTTCGGATCGAAGCACCGCATACCGGACCAGTTCACCCCGGGAATGACGGCCAGCTTCCGGTCGGGGCTGAGTATGGGTGTATTCGTGTTTCCGCCGAAATTTAAACGATAGAGTGTCTCTCCCCTGACAGGATCGATACAGTCGATGCCGTGTCTGCGCCAAAGCAGGTCACCGTCTTCAGAAAAAACGGTGTCCACATGGGAGCCGGTCGGATTCCAATCGCCCTCATTCAGCCAGAGGAACTCTCCCGTCCGCGCGTCCCAGGCGGAAAGATCCCCGGTGATCATCTGCAGGAACACGGTGCTGCCGTCCGGAGAGTAGAAAGCGTACTCACAGCGATTATAAAGGTCTTCTTTATAGAGGGGGATGACATCGTTCAGCTCGGTATCTATATCAGTGACGAGAGACCATATCTCGACACGCTTAGGAAAGACCAGGACAATCATATTGCCGTCATGAAGAAACCGGCCGTCTTCGCCCTGTCCCCACAGTGCACCTACAAGCGGCTCTGCCGTCAGCAGCTGGTTTAGAAGCCTTCCGCTTTCCAGGTCGTAGACCCGTACGCCGTCATCGAAACGGCAAAGGAGCGCTGATTTCTTGGCGCAGAAATCCATATCCCGTACCGGGGAAGGCGTTTCCACCGTCACAAGCGCTTCCCCGGTGCCTGTATCCAGCAGGCTCCATCCGCTCCCGTCCGCATTGGCCGCGCAGATCCGGTAAAGCTCTCCCGGATAATGGATGTCGGACCAGGTGCCGGGCAGTTCTCTTTTGAAGGTGCCAGTCTCGGTAGAGTAGAGGCGCAGCTTTCCTTCTTGCGTCAGCACCGCCAGCTCCGTATGATACACGATATCCGCGGAGATCTCCGCCGTGATCGGCGGCGCGTCCAGTTCGATATCCAATACGGGTTCCAGCGTGCCCGGATCTCCCGGAACCTCTGACGGCCGGACCGCGTCACTGTCTTCTGTAGAAAACAGCGCGGCAACGGAAGGCTGCCCCGGAGGCGTTTCTTCCAGCCAGCCGAAAACCAGGTCTCCCACCGGTTCCTGCACCATATGGTCCATATAGAAGGGCTCCCCCCGGACTGTCAGCAGGACTTCCCCGCCCCGAAGAAGCCGGATCTGCGCGGGTTTTTCCGGACCGTAATAAAGATCATCCAGATAAGCGGAAGACCTTGTATAATTCCGGATCATCGATCCACGGCTGTGCCCCGCCGCAAACGCACGTTTCCGGGTCTCACTTTCCAGTTCCTCCAGCTCTCCGGTCTCATAATAAAGGACCGTTCCCTTCTCCGAGTATTCTTCCTGCTCCAGAAGCAATGCCTCCGACGATGTCCGCTGACATCCCGTGATCTCAAAATCCGTCTCCGTAGAGAAGGTTAGACGGTAAATATCTCTCTGCCGGCTCATGACCATACGCAGGGCGCCTAAGGCCTCCACAGAGACAGGTTCTTCTCTATGGAGATCCTCCGGAATCACGGATAGGGCGATCCGCAGGGCTTCTTCGTCATTTCCCGCGTTATATGCCGCCATGGCCTGCTCCGCGGCAAAAGCGGCGTTTTTCAGGATCGCTTCGTTTCGCTCGGCAACAGCTTCCTCCCTGGCCTTTTCCGCCTGCTCCGCAGCAATTACGATCTCCCGGTTGCGCGATTCGATCAGGGCGCTTGTATGCAGCGCATAAGACGCGAATCCGAGGATCCCTGCCAGTACGAAAGCAGCCGCGCAGCCGAGGACCTTCAGGCGGAACCCCCGCTCGGATGCAACGATGGCCTCTTCCTCTGTTCCGGACATACGCGAAAGGAGCTTCGGCACCGCGGCCTTTGCCTTGCGCAGATCGGGAGAACCGCCGCCCGCATGACCATTGTCCCGCTCATCCGTACTCCGCAGGTCCGCCGCCAGCGGCAGGTCCTGTATTTCCGGCGGGATCGCGGTCTCCGGCGTACCAGCGATGAGCACCGGCAGGATCCGGTCCTTCCTGCCCATCTCCAGATACAACTCGACCTCCCGCAGACACCAGCGGGAGGCCATATATTCATCAGAACAAAGCGTAATAAGGTATTCGCTGTCCTTTAACGCATTCTCAATATCCGTCCCCAGATCGGAGCCGGTGGGCAGTTCGTCCGTATCGCGGAAGACCCGCCGCCTTGACGGAAGGCCGCAGTCCTTCGGCAGATGATAGCCTTCCAGACCCTTCATCAGGATGGCGCTGATCTGCTGGTCTCTTTCCAGATGACGATAGCTTATAAATGCAAGATACTTTTTCATGGCGGCAGTAACACCCGTCGGTCGTGTAGAAAACTGTGAAAAATTCTTGTCCCTTAGCTCATTATATCCCCTCTCCGGTCATCGCACAACCTGACATATCTTATCGTTCATAGACTTACCTATGGATTTATAGTACTATATAAGATATCAGGCGCAATTGTACGAGACAGGGGCAGGTACGAAACATGAGTACGATCGCACTTTTTTTCAACGATATGGATCCTGAAAAAGCTGTCTGGCTGGCTGCTCTGGCAGCGGGCTCTTTTTT
>JAFSYO010000095.1 GCA_017449925.1 Stomatobaculum sp. | reverse complement strand
GCCGATGCCCATGATGGCCGGATCCACGCCGCCGAGAGCGCCGCCGACAAAGGTCGCCATCGGCTTCACGCCCAGCTCCTTCGCCTTCTCTTCACTCATGACCACCACTGCAGCCGCGCCGTCGTTGATGCCGGAAGCGTTTCCTGCGGTGACGATGCCGTCCTTCTTGAAGGCGGGTTTCAGCTTCGCAAGACCCTCAGCGGTGGTTCCTGCACGCGGTCCCTCGTCCTGGATCACATCGACCTCGGTCTTCTTCACCTTGACCTTGACCGGGACGATCTCATCCTTGAATGCGCCGGCTTCGATGGCTGCGCAGGCCTTCTGCTGGCTCTTCGCGGAAAACTCATCCAGTTCTTCTCTGGTGAGGCCGTACTTTTCAGCCACGTTCTCGGCGGTGATGCCCATGTGGTAGTTGTTGAATGCATCCCACAGACCATCATTGACCATGCAGTCGATCATGGTCGCGTTGTTCATTCTGTAGCCGAAGCGTGCTTTGGTCATGGCGTAGGGAGCCATGGACATATTCTCCATACCGCCTGCCACGACGATATCAGCGTCGCCGGCAGCGATCATCTGGGCTGCCATGTTGACGCAGTTCAGGCCGGAACCGCAGACGATATTGACGGTAACTGCTGTGGAGGTAATCGGCAGTCCGGCCTTGATAGCAGCCTGTCTGGCAGGGTTCTGACCCAGTGCCGCCTGAAGGACGTTGCCCATATATACATGATCTACCTGCTCGGGAGCAACACCTGCTCTCTGCAGAGCTTCTTTAATCACAATAGCGCCAAGATCCACCGCGGGGGTATTCGAAAGAGCTCCTCCCATCTTTCCGATCGCGGTACGGCATGCGCCGGCCAGGACAATTTTCTTAGCCATAGATCAAATCCTCCTTATGATGTTTTTATGATAATGCCAGAACAGAACTTTGTTGAAAAGTTATATCTTTACTATATCTAAGAACGTTGTATTTGTCAATTTTTGTATTGATAATTTTTTATCAATCTCCTCTGTTTTTCCTTTCTCCGGCTTGAATTCCCATTTTCAAAATGATAGACTGAAAACACAATATACGCGTCATTGGAGCAGGCCTAAAACTATCTCTGAACGGAGGAACAACATGAACATTCAGGAACTCTACGCTTCAAAGCTTGTCAGCGCGGATGCTGCAGCAGCTGTTGTAAAGTCCGGTGACTGGGTCGATTACGGCTGGTGCGTCGGCACTCCTGTTACTGTTGACAAAGCGCTCGCGAAACGTCTCCCGGAGCTGACCGACGTGAAGTTCCGCGGCGGCGTCCTTCTGCGCCGTCCCGCAGTTTTTGACGTGGAAAACGCGCCGGAGCACATGTGCTGGAATTCCTGGCATATGAGCGGCATCGAAAGAAAAGGCATCGCCGAGGGCTTCGGTTTCTTCAGCCCCATGCGCTACGCGGAACTGCCCCGCTTCTACCGTGATCCCAACGCTCCGAAGCCGGACGTGGCTATTATCGAAGTCGCTCCCATGGATGCGCACGGATACTTTAACTTTGGCCCCCAGGCTTCCCATCTGGCAGCGATGTGCGCCTCAGCGAAGGTCGTCATCGTGGAAGTCAACAAGAACCAGCCCTACTGCCACGGCGGTTTTGAGCACTGCATCCACATTTCCGAAGTGGATATGATCGTGGAAGGCGAGAATGAGGGAATGCCGCAGATGGGCGGCGGCGGAGAGCCTTCCGACATCGACAAGGCTGTGGCGAAGCTGATCGTGGAAGAGATCCCGAACGGCGCATGCCTGCAGCTGGGCATCGGCGGCATGCCGAACGCAGTCGGTTCCGCCATCGTTGATTCCGACCTGAAGGACCTGGGCGTCCACACGGAAATGTACGTGGACGGCTTCGTGGATCTTTACAACGCCGGCAAGATCAACTGCTCAAAGTAATCCATTGACAAAGGGCGCGAGGTCTTTGCCTTCGCAGCCGGCACCCAGAAGCTTTATGACCACCTGCACAACAATCCCGCGGTCATGAGTGCTCCGGTGAATTACACCAACGATCCCTATGTCGTTTCCCAGATCGACAACTTTATCTCCATCAACAACGCGGTGGATATTGACCTCTTCGGCCAGGTGAACGCGGAGTCTTCCGGCGTGAAGCACATCTCCGGCACCGGCGGACAGCTGGATTTCGTCATGGGCGCCTATATGTCCAAGGGCGGAAAGAGCTTCATCTGCATGTCCTCCACCTTCCAGCCGAAGGGCAAGCCCATGCAGTCCCGCATCCGCCCCACCCTCACCCAGGGTTCCATCGTGACGGATCCCCGTTCCACCATCCACTATCTTGTCACCGAGTACGGCAAGGTGAACCTGAAGGGACTCAGCACCTGGCAGAGGGCCGAGGCCATCATTTCCGTGGCACATCCGGATTTCCGGGACCAGCTCATCGCCGAGGCGGAGAAGATGTCCATCTGGAGAAAGAGCAACAAGCGCTGATCCGGCACGCAATGAAGAAGTAAAAAATGCGGAGACTGCCGCCGGACGGCGCAGTCTCCGCTTTTCACTGCATTTTTTACTGCAGGATTTCTCTGATCTCACTGAGGATCTCCATATCCTCGGCTGTGAGCTTCATATTCGTCGTCACCGGTTCTTCTCCGGGCTTTTTGACCGTCAGTTCCAGCACGGTCCCCTCCGGCAGTCCCGGAGCGACCACCGCACCCAGAAAACGGAACAGCTTCGGATGTCCATTCTCGAATTTTTTCTTCAGTCCTCCGAGCTTCATCAGATTCAACGGGTTTATCGCCATGATCCAGCACCTCCTTGGTGCCCTTAGTTTATCCGAACAGGAAAGGAATGTCCAGTGGGTAAAACAGCTCTTTATCTTGGATACTTCTGTATCTACTCTCTTGTGCTGCTGATCATCGGAAAAAGCAGTCTGCGGGGCAGCAGCACGCCTCAGGATTATTTTATCTGCGGACACCAGGTCACCCTGCCCTTCTGCGTCTGCACCTTCACCGGGACCTGGCTCTCCGCCGTTACGATCCTGAGCCTCACCGGAAGCATCTACGAGAACGGCCTGGCCTCTATTTCCTACTCGGTGATCCCATGGTTCTTCGGCGCTTTCCTGATGGGCCTGATCGCAAGAAAGATCCACCGCGCCGGCGTCGTGACAGTGCCGGACTATTTCCGCAGCAGGTTCGGCTCCCGCTCCCTGCAGATCGTCTACGGAGCCGTGTTCATCTGTGTCTATATCTTTTATCTTGTGACGCAGTTCAAAGGCTTCGGCCTGGTGGCTTCGGAGTTGTTCAATATTCCTTATTCCGTTTCCGTACTTATGGTGTGTCTTTTCATCATGTACACCACTTTCGGCGGCTACCGCTCTGTGCTCCGGACCGACATGTTCAACCTGATCCTGCTGACCGTCAGCCTCCTGTTCCTCTGCATAGCGCTGGTCAGCCGGGCAGGCGGAATTCCCGCGCTGTACCAGGCGGCTGCTTCCATCTCCGGCTCCGCCCATCCGGGAATGGATACTGTCACAGAGCCGGGCCAGATGATGAAGCTGTTCAGCGGCCGGTTCACGCCGATGGTGTGTTTCTCCGCCTTCTGGGGCTGGGGTCTCGGTCTTTCCGCTAACCCGCAGTATCTGGTGCGGCTGATGAGCGCAAAGGATGAGAGAACTGCTGCAAGGACACTGTACTGCTCTCTCGGACTGCTCCTTCTGGTCTATGTTTCCCTGGTGCATATCGGCCTCGCCCTCCGGGTGCTGGTGCCTTCCCAGCCGGAGGCGGTCCCCACCGACGGCATTTTTATCCACATCATCAACCATGAACTTTACGGTCCCTGGAGCGGCCTGTTTTTGTTTTCTGTCATCGGCGCCTGTGTATCCACAGCCAATTCCCAGCTTCTGATGGTGGCTGAATCTCTGTCCTATGACATCGCCGCGCCTCTTTCCGGCGACAGGCTTTCTCCCTCCCGGGTGGTTAACATCGCCCGCTTCAGCGTAGCCGGCGCAGGTGTCCTGGTGATGCTCCTCGCCATGAATCCGCCGGCCTTCGGCCTTTCCTACGGAGGCGATCTCTGGGGCATCATATCTGTGACTCTCTTCGCTCCGCTGTACGGATCCCTGCTGACAGACCGGGTGACTCTCCGGGGAGTCAAAGCGTCCATCACTGCTGGCCTTCTGTCCATTCTGGCTTTCTATCCGCTGTACTACACAGGGCGCATGTCTCTGCATCCCGCCATGTTCGGCGTTCTGTTCTCCATGGCCGCGCTGGTGATCTTCTCAGGAAAACAGGAGGCTCATAAAGTATGAAACAGTCTCCGAAATTCCAGCTTTCCATCGAGAACAGGATCCTCCTGCCTTTCGTCGGCATCAGCCTCCTCACCATGATCGCTTTCCTGGGGCTGTTCCTCAGGAACGAGTACGCCAAGGCAGTCTCCGCCGCTCTCGCGGAAGGCCAGGTGCTGACAGGGCCGCTGCGGCGGGAACTGATCCTGAGCTGTATCGAGGAACAGCGCTACATTATCCTGATGGGCATCGCCGTTCTTCTGATCATTGTACAGACCAGCGTCCTGATCGCCTGGAATATCTCCTCTCCCATCCGGGATCTGGCGGAAGTCTGCACCCGCATCAGCCTGAACCCCAGAAGTCCGGAGGCTGAAAGCTTCACAGAATACACCGGGCGGACCGACGAGACCGGGCAGCTGGCCTCCGCCTTCAGTCTGATGATGCTCTCCATCCGGCAGTACATGGACCAGATCAACTGGATACGCGCCCTGAATGAAGGCATCGTCGAGAATCTTCCTCTCGGAGTCCTCGTGTACGACGGAGGGAAAAATGTGATCTTCCGGAATCCCCGGGCGGAGGCGATGATGAATCTCCCGGAGGAAAAGGATGATGAGGGACGCAGTCTGGAAGAGATCCTTCGGGAAATGATCCTGCGGGGCGAAGTGCTTCCTCTCCGGGTCACTCTGAAAGCCCCCCGCGGCAGGAAACGTTTTCTGGAACTGGCTTTCTGGCAGCTTCCTGCAGAGGAAAAGGGCGGTCCGCCTGGCATTCTCTGCACCATTGATGACCAGACGTACCAGCGGCGCATGGAGGACAAGCTGAATCGGGACGAAAAACTTGCCTACACAGGTAAACTCGCGGCTGATGTGGCTCATGAGGCCAAAAACCCTCTGACCGGCATCCGCACCGGGCTCCAGGTCATAGAAAAGCATCTGGAAACAGACCGGGACCGGCAGCTGTGTCAGGGAATGATCAGTGAAGTGGACCGGGTGAGTCTCCTCATCAATAATCTGGTCAACCTTGCAAGGCAGCGGGAAAGCAGGCAGACCACCCTGCTCCTGAACGAGCTTCTGGACGAGATCGCCCTGCTCTACTCCAAGGTGGCGGAAAACAAAGGCATCCGCCTCTCCACAAAAACCGCCGGCTCCATCTGGATCCTGGCGGACGAACAGCAGCTCCGGCAGATCCTCATCAATCTCATCAACAACAGCATGAAGGCACTGCCGGAAGGCGGCGACATCCTGATCGAGGCGGAAATGCGTCCCGGAAACCGGGAGGCCGGTCCCGCCAGGGAGATCCTTCTTTCCGTCAACGACAACGGCATCGGTATGCCGCCGGAGAAAGTGCTCAGCGTAATGCGCGGAGAATCCGGCGGCTTCGGTCTTGCCATCGCCAGGCGCCTGGCAGAACAGAACAATGGAACCCTGCAGCTGTTTTCCGAGGAAGGAAAAGGCACCCGCGTGGAACTTGTGTTCCGCGGACAGGAAGAGGCAGTTACGGAAAACGCCCAGAAACCGGGGGAAGAATATGAACTGTAAACTACTGATCATCGATGACGAGCGTCTGATCCGCATGTCCCTGGAAAACGGACTCACAGATCTCGGATACCAGGTGCGCACCGCGGAAAATATCGCCGGCGGTCTGGCTGTCGCCGAAAGCTTCTCCCCGGACGTCCTGCTGCTGGACAACCGGCTGAAAAATGACAGCGGCCTCTCCCACGTCGCAGACTTCAAAAATCTGGACGAGGACCTGATCATCATCCTCATGACCGCCTACGGTTCCATCCAGCAGGCGGTGGAGGCCATGAAACAGGGCGTGGACCACTTCGTGCAGAAACCCTTCGACCTGGAAGAGATCCATCTTTATATCTCCCGAAGCATACAGCAGCGCACCAATTCCCGCCGGCTGGAACTGATCGGGAGGCGCACATGGAAATTCCTCGGCGTCAGCCCTGCGGTGCGGAGGATACGGGATACCATAGACATCCTGGCAAGGGCGGACAATGTGGACCTGCTGGTCTGCGGTGAGACCGGCACCGGAAAAGAGGTCGTGATACGGGAGGTGCACCAGAAAAGCGCCCGGGCAAAGGAACCCTTCGTAAAGATCAACTGCAGCGCCATTCCTGAGAACCTGCTGGAATCCGAGCTTTTCGGATATGAAAAAGGCGCCTTCACCGGGGCTTCAGGTTCGAAAAAGGGACTGATGGAACTGGCGAACGGAGGGACCGTGTTTCTGGACGAGATCGGGGAAATGCCCCTTTCCATGCAGGCAAAGCTCCTCTCCTTCCTCGAGGACCGCAGTTTTAAACGGATCGGCGGTCTCAGGGACATCGAAGTGAATGTCAGGATCGCGGCCGCTACCAACCGGAATCTGGAGGAGGAAGTCCGGAAAGGGAACTTCCGCGAGGACCTCTACTACCGGCTGAATGTGATGCAGATCCTGATCCCGCCCCTCAGGGAGCGCCCGGAAGATATTCCGGCCCTCTGCAGCTACTACCTGGAGCACTACAATCTCCGTTTCGGGAAAAAGCTCACAGGTATCTCCCCGGAATTCATGGAACAGCTGATGCGCCGGCACTGGAAGGGCAACGTCCGGGAACTCCGGAACGTCCTGGAGCGGGGCGTGCTTTTATCCGCCGGGGAAGTGCTGGACGGAAGAGAAAGCGATCTCTTTCTCCCGAGTGCGCCCTCTCCGGCCGCTTCCGGAACCAGCTGGCCTGTCCAGGATCTATCCAAAGGACCGGTGGACCTCCGAAAAGAGGTGGAAGCTTTCGAGCGGGCCTACATCGACCGCGCCCTCTCCCTCTGCGAGGGCAATCTCTCCAAAGCGGCACAGCTTCTCGGATGCACCCGCTTTACCCTTCGCCGCAGACTGGAGGCCGACGGAAACGCACCTGAGGAGACCTCCGAAACAGCGCCAGAAACCTGAATCATAAAAAAAGAATGTGTGCGGATTCGCACCCTGTATTCAGAAGCAGGTGCGTTTCCGCACGCTTTTTATTTTATTTATATTTTTTTATTCATGAATGGATCAAGTTCTTTTCTGGATTCGAGCGCCTCTCTCCAGTTTTCTGAAAACTGGCACGGATATTGCTACGAATCATTACAGAATCATATTATCAAAGGAGGTATATACATGTACAAGGTTGATCTTAACAGTGACCTGGGCGAGAGCTTCGGTGCGTACACCATCGGCATGGACGAGGCTGTCATCGCTCACATCTCCTCAGCGAACGTGGCCTGTGGCTATCATGCAGGTGATCCGCTCGTGATGGACAAGACCGTCGCTTCCTGCAAGGCGGCGGGCGTCGCGGTAGGTGCGCACCCGGGATATCCGGATCTGATCGGCTTTGGCCGCAGGAACATCGCCTGCTCCCCGAAGGACGCCAAAGCCTATGTGAAATACCAGCTCGGCGCACTGATCGCCTTTACCACCGCCCACGGACTGAAGCTCCAGCACTGCAAGCCCCACGGGGCACTCTACAATCAGGCAGCCAAGGATCCGGCCCTTGCACAGGCCATTGCAGAGGCAGTTGCCGAAGTGGATTCCAATATCATCCTTCTCGGCCTCGCCAACAGCCACCTGATCAGCGAAGCGAAGAAGGCAGGCCTCCGCGCCGCCAGCGAAGTCTTCGCGGACCGCGCCTATCAGGCGGACGGCTCCCTGGTCCCGCGCAGCAAACCCGGCGCAGTGATCCATGACAAGGATGAAGCTATCGCCCGCACCATCCGGATGGTTAAGGAAGGAAAAGTCACTGCCATCACCGGAGAAGAGGTCCCGCTGGCAGCAGATTCCATCTGCGTCCACGGCGACAACCCGTCCGCAGTTGAATTCGTGAAGAACATCCGGGCGAAGCTTATCGAAGAAGGCGTCACCATCGCCCCCATCTCGGAGATCGTTTAAAGCCGTTCCGGCCGGCAGATCCGGGGTGCTGAACAATTACAAGAACATTTATCAAAGCAGAGGGGAGACAATTTATGTCTAATAATCAGAAAGCAAATACCAGTGTTATGCTCGGCGCCGCGTTCCTGATGGCAACTTCCGCCATCGGTCCCGGCTTCCTGACACAGACCGCGACCTTTACTTCCAGCCTGGGCTCCAGCTTCGGCTTCGTCGTCCTGATCTCTCTCATCATGGCGGCAATTGCCCAGATGAACATCTGGCGCGTTCTCTGCTACACCGGAAAACGCGGACAGGATGTTGCAAATGAAGTGGTCGGCGGCCTTGGCTTCGTCCTGGCCGGTCTGATCGCTCTTGGCGGTCTGGCCTTCAACATGGGAAATGTCGGCGGCGGCGGCCTTGGCTTCGACGTCCTTTTCGGCCTGAATGTTAAGATCGGTTATGTCCTCACAGCTCTCTTCGCGATCGTTCTTTTCCTGTCCAAGCGGGCAAAGAGCCTGATCGACCAGGTCGTGAAATACCTGGGCGCCATCATGATCGTCGTCATCCTGATCGTCATGGTCATCACGAAGCCTCCGGTCGGAGAAGCTGTTGTGAATACGTTCGTACCCTCCAAGGGTATTCCGGCCACAGTCCCCGCGAT
>JAFSYO010000094.1 GCA_017449925.1 Stomatobaculum sp. | reverse complement strand
TTTCACCTGTGCAATATTGAGATTTGTTACATGGAATCCGTACCTCTCCTGCACCCATTCCTGAATCTCCTTATATGTAGCCTTAGCCTCTGCGCTAGTCAAATCCAGCTCATCCATATCGAGCTTAACATTGACATGATGCTTTGCTTCATGAAGTTTGGACAAAAGTGCTACAGTCTCCACGTGCACCGTCTGGGGGAACATATCTACTGGCTGCACTTCCTTCAGACGGTAGGTGCCATCTGCAAGAAGGTATTTCAGGTCTCTTGCCAGGGTGGCGGAATCACAGCTCACGTAGACGATACGTTCCGGCCGCATGGCCAGCATGGTCTTCAGGCACTGCTCATCGCAGCCCTTCCGCGGCGGGTCCACGCAGATCACGTCGATCCTCTCCCGCTCCGATTCCGGCTTCCGGGACTGTTCCCCGTACCACCGGGGCAGGACTTCCTCCGCCTTCCCCACAAAAAATTCCGCGTTTTTGATGCCGTTCCGGGCAGCATTCCGGCGGGCGTCCTCTATCGCCTGGGGCACGATCTCGTCCCCGTACACCTTCTTCGCCTGTTTTGCCATGAAGAGGGAGATGGTGCCGATGCCGCAGTAGAGATCCCAGACAGTCTCCTTCCCGGTGAGACCCGCGTAACGGAGGGCGGTGCCGTACAGCTTTTCGGTCTGTACGGGATTCACCTGATAAAAGGACTGCGCCGAGATCTCAAATTCGATACCGCCGATCTTATCAGTGATAAAGCCCGGGCCCGCAAGCACCCGGGTCTCCTTTCCCAGAATCACGTTCGTTTTTTCGCGGTTGATGTTCTGGACCACGGTGGTGACGCCGGGGAGCTTCATAAAACGCCGGGCCGCGGCGGACATACTTCCCTTCTCCTCACCGCCGCGTTTACCCTGTCTTCCTGTTTCTTCTCCATTGGTCACGAGGCACAGCATGATCTCTCCGCTGCTGAAACCTTTCCGGATCAGGATATGCCTGACAAAACCGCTGCCGCTTTCCTCATCATAGGGCGGGACCTGGTTCTCCTCCATCCATGAGAGCACTTCCGCAGTGATCTCCTTATTTTCCGCCACGCCAAGAAGACAGTCTTCGCAGGGGATGATGCTGTGGGTCCTGCCAGCGTAGAATCCTGCGACAGGACGGGCAGCTGAATCTTTACCGCGGTCCCGGCCGCTGCCTTCTTTTCCGGCGCCCACAGGGAACTGTGCCTTGTTCCGGTAACGGAACGGATTCTCCATTCCTATGACCGGATGGAACACCTCCTTCAGGGTCTCCTCCGGGATCCCCCCGATCCGCAGCAGATTGTTCCGCACTTTGTTTTCTTTGAAGCGCAGCTGGGCCGCGTAATCCATCGCCTGCAGGGTACATCCTCCGCACTGTCTTGCCACGGGGCACGCGGGGACGATCCGGTCGGGTCCGGGAATCAAGATCTCCTGCAGCCGGGCGTAGCCGTAGTTCTTCTTCACCTTCATGACCGATGCCTTGATCCTGTCTCCCGGCAGGGCGTCCTTTACAAACCAGAGAAAGGCACCGGTGCGCCCGATGCCTTCTCCCTCCGACCCAAGGTCGGTGATCTCCATTTCCAGAACTTCGTTTTTTCTGTATTCCATCGTTTTGGCCTTATTCGGTACTCTTACGGATGTTGCTGTCCAGATAGCGGTTGAAGCCAAGCCAGCCGCTGCCGGCCCCCGGGGCGCCCAGGGCTTCCCGGAAGGTCTCAAGTTTTGCATCAGTATTGTCCGCCAGGTTCAGGGCCGATGCCTCGACAAGAGCCGGCTTTTTGGGGGACCCGTACTCCAGTTCACCATGATGCGCCAGAATGCAGTGGCGCAGTTCCGCGGCTTTTTTCTCAGGGAAACCGGGAATCTGTTTTATCTTTTCTCCCAGCATCTCACACCCCATCACAATGTGGCCCAGGAGCTGGCCTTCGTCCGTATAGTCATTTTCCGGGAAGGCAGACAGTTCTTTCACTTTGCCGATATCGTGACAGAGGGCCGCGGTGATCAGAAGATCGTGTTTCAGGTACGGATAGTTTCTGCAGTAGTACTCGCAGAGCCTTGTCACGCTCAGCGTATGCTCCATCAGACCGCCGATAAAGCTGTGATGCACGGTCTTTGCTGCGGAGCGGCTGCGGAACTGCTCTGAGAATTCCTTGTCGTCGATAAAAATCATTTTCAGGAGCTGCTTCATATGCGGATCCTTGACTGTCTCGATTTCTGTCTTCAGCTCCATGAACATGGCGTCATTGCTCCGCTCGGAGGCCGGCAGATAGTCGGCCGGGCTGTACTCTCCCGGATCGGCGCGGCGGATGCGGCGCACATTCAGCTGGATCTTTCCGCTGAACATCGTCACGTCCGCGTCGAGAGCCACATAATCCGGCGCATCGAACTCTCCGATGCCGGGGTTTCCGGGATCCCAGATTTTTCCGTCTACGGTCCCGGTCTTATCCTGAAGAAGCAGGCTGAAATATTCCTTTCCCGTCTTGGTGAGAAGCGTCTGCTTCGTGCGGCATAGATATACGGTAGAGACCCTGGTCCCCTCCCGGAGGCTGTCTATATACTTCATACATTTTCCTCTGCTGATTTCGTTCTGCTGCCGGAACCGGCGTTCCGCCGCAGATGTTTTATCTCGCACCCACTGTCACCTGGAATTCGATCCCGGTGTATTCTTCCCGGCCGTTGCGCATCACCATGACAGTGACGTTATCCTGGGCGTGGAGTGTTTCCAGTTTTGCGCTGTAATCCCTCATGGTAGCGATCCTGGAATCCCCGATGCGGGTGATGACATCGCCCGGCTGGATGCCGGCTTCAAAAGCCGGGCCTTCGCTGACCACTTCCGAGACATAGACCCCTGCGGGCACCCCCTGCTCCTGGGCTGACGGAATGACCGCCGTTCCACGGATGCCGAGATAGGGCGATGCCTGTCCGTTGATCATCCGTTCAAGAAGCATGCCGTAGTCCGAGATGCCGAGGACTGCTGTGTTCCTGCTGTCTGTGTCCCCCATAAGATCCGTGACCCAGCCCACCAGCTCGCCATCTGTGTTCAGCACCCAGGTGCCGGCCTGGGCATTTCCGCCGGCATCGGTATAGAATACAGTGACAGAACGGTCCACAACGCTGACGCCCTGGCGAAGGGCGGAAACGAAGCCGTATTCCAGGGAATGCAGGATGCCTGCGGGCGCGCCGGCGGTGATCAGGAAATCTCCCCGCCGCAGTTTGGCAGAACTGCCAAGGGCTACGGGCTCCAGGGTGTCGATCTCACCCTGGTTCTCTTCTGTCACCGGCACTGTCAGAACCGCAAGACCAGTCATGGTGTCCAGACGCTTTACCGTTGCCTCCGGGCTGCCTCCCCGGGGCAGAGAGACCGTCAGGGAATCCGCGTCCCTGGCTGCTTTCTCCGTTGTCAGGATGAGGAGTTCGGTGGCTGTTTTTGCTACCACCACGCCCGAGTAGGTGCCGGAAGTCGTAACATCATTCGCGAACCAGTCCGTACCTTCCCGCACGTGATTCACGGAGACCACGGATTGATCCGCCTTATCCGCTGCTTCTCTCAGATTTCCGGTGATCTTCAGAAAATCTTCCATGCTGTATGGATACTGTTCCATCGCTTCTGAAAAAGCCTGTTCGTCCAGGGCCGGAGCACTTTCCGCTGCGGTCTCTCCGGAGGGGCTGTTTTCCGCCGCGGAAGTTGTTTCCTGCGCGGCACCTCCGCTTTCTGAAACTGCCGAACTTTCTTCCGGAGCTGTGCTTTCAGCCGTGGACGATTCTTCTTCGGTCCGTTCGATCACGACCTGGGCCGTGGTCTCAGGAGATACAGGTTCAAAGCCAAAACGCGGCGCCAGAAAAGACGCCGTCGCCACTGCTGCCGCCGAGAAAATGGCTCCCGCGAGAATGGCTTTTACCACAAATTTAAGGAAACGCTCACCGCCGCCCTTCCGGCCTGTGATCGTCTGGGTCATGAACTGTTTTGATTCTTTTGGATTCTCTTCCGGCTTAAGTTCCTCAGCCATAGTGTCTCCTCTTATTACCAGGTGATTCGCCCCCCATACTCGGGGTGCTGAGTAATATCATCTTAACAGATACAGCCGAAACCAACAAGCATATGGTATACTTTGATGTATGAGGAGTATTGACTATGAATGAGAAAGCACTGAAAACACTTGAATACCATAAGATCATCGACATGCTCTCGGACTGCGCGACCAGTGCTCCCGGGCGGGAGCTTTGCGCGGCGCTTCTGCCTTCCGCAGACATTTCAGAAATACAGGACGCCCAGCGGGAAACGACGGATGCCTGTTCCCGGATCCGCATGCGAGGCAACATTTCTTTCGGCGGGACGCGGGACGTTTCTGCCGCTCTGAAGAGGCTGGAGATCGGCGCTGTCCTTTCCATCGCTGAACTGCTGCATATAGGGCAGCTTCTTTCGAGTGCGGCAAAGGTCCGCTCCTGGGGCGCCCACGCGGCCGAAGATGACGCAGAGTCGGAACCGGATTCCCTGGAGTCATACTTCCGGGCTCTGGATCCCATGGCTTCTGAAGAAAGGGAAGTGAACCGCTGCATCCTTTCCGAAGATCTGGTGGCGGATACTGCTTCCCCGGAACTGAACCGCATACGGCGTCAGCTGAAAACAGTGGACGAGCGCATGCGCGGTGAACTGAACAGCGCTCTTTCCCAGTACAAAAGCTGTCTGATGGACAGTGTCATCACCATCCGGGACGGCAGCTACTGCCTCCCTGTAAAGTCGGAGTTCAAAACAAAGGTCCCGGGCGTGATCCACGACCAGTCGTCTTCCGGCTCCACGGTGTTCATCGAGCCTATGGCGGCCATCCGTATGAACAACGAGCGGAAAGAGCTGGAAATGAAGGAACAACGGGAGATCGCGGAGATCCTGGCGCAGCTCTCCAGGCTCCTTGCCCCCGGCGCTACAACGATCCGTGAAAACATGCGCATCCTTACGCATCTGGATTTTGTATTCGCGAAGGCGAAACTGTCGGGGCAGATGTCCGGCAGCGAGCCGCAGTTCAACACAGACGGCATTCTGGAGATCAAGGACGGCCGGCATCCGCTTATTCCTAAAAATACCGTGGTGCCGATTACCGTCCGCCTCGGCGACGGCTTTGATCTCCTGATCATCACGGGCCCGAATACCGGCGGAAAAACAGTTTCTCTGAAGACCGTGGGACTCTTTACCCTGATGGGCCAGGCCGGTCTGCATATTCCTGCCTTCCAGGGCAGCCGGCTGGCAGTGTTCGAGGACGTGTTTGCCGACATCGGCGACGAACAGTCCATCGAGCAGTCTCTTTCCACCTTCTCCGGTCACATGAAAAACGTGGTGGAGATCCTGGACCGGGCAGATGCCCGCTCCCTCTGCCTGTTCGACGAGCTGGGCGCAGGAACGGATCCCACCGAAGGAGCTGCGCTGGCTATCTCCATCCTCTCCTTCCTGCACGGAATGAAGACCCGCACCGTAGCCACCACCCACTATTCCGAGCTGAAGGTCTATGCCCTTTCCACGCCCGGCGTGGAAAACGCGTGCTGCGAGTTCGACGTGGACACGCTGCGTCCGACCTACCGGATCCTGATCGGCATCCCCGGCAAAAGCAATGCTTTTGCTATTTCAAAGAAGCTCGGGCTTCCCGACTACATCATCGAGGACGCCAAGACACATATCGAACGTAACGATGCCGCCTTCGAGGATCTTCTCACCAAACTGGAAAACGACCGGACCACGATCGAAAAGGAACGGGCGGAGATCGATGCCTACAAGCGGGAGATCGAAAATCTGAAGTCCCGATTCGAAAAGCAGGATGAACACCTGGATGAACGGAAGGACAAGATCCTGAAGAAAGCCCGGGAGGAGGCGGAGCGCATCCTTTCGGAGGCCAAGGCGACCGCGGACTCTTCCATCCGGCAGATCAACAAGCTGACTAACGATGCCGGCCTGATGCGGGAGCTGGAAAAGGAACGGACAAAACTCCGGGAAAACCTGAAGTCCGTGGAATCAAAGAGCGGCATCCAGGGCGCGGCTGCGCCGGTGAAGAGGGACAAGCCTCTGAAACTGAAGGTCGGAGATGATGTCCGTGTTCTAAGTATGAACCACAATGCCATTGTCTCCTCTCTGCCGGACAAAAACGGAAAACTGTATGTCCGCATGGGCATTCTGCGGACACAAGTCAGCGTGGACGATATCATCCCCATCGGGGAGGACCGCTCCGACGGCACCCGGAAGGGACGGCAGGCGGGCGGCACCGGCTTTGCTCCCAGCTTCGGCAAATCCGCCAGTATCTCCCCCGAGATCAATCTCATCGGAAAGAACGTGGACGATGCCACGGCAGAGCTGGATAAATATCTGGACGATGCGCTGCTGGCACATCTGAACTCCGTCCGCGTGATCCACGGCCGGGGTACCGGTGCCCTGAAAAAAGGCATCCATGCGTGGCTCCGGAAACAGAGCTATGTGAAATCCTTCAAGCAGGCGGAATTTGACGACGGCGGAGAAGCCGTGACGGTCGTGACATTTAAATAGGAGAATTGCATTTATGGCAGATAAACAGAAAATCATGATCGTCGATGACGACGAAAACATTGCGGAGCTCATTTCCCTGTACCTGATCAAAGAGTGTTATGAAACACTGATCGTGACGGACGGGGAGGCGGCGCTGAAGGCTTTTTCGGAGTTTCAGCCGAATCTCATCCTCCTGGACCTGATGCTGCCGGGCATCGACGGCTACCAGGTGTGCCGGGAGATCCGCACCCGCTCCCAGGTGCCGATCATCATGCTTTCCGCCAAGGGCGAAGTCTTCGACAAGGTCCTGGGTCTGGAACTGGGGGCGGATGACTACATGATCAAGCCCTTTGATTCGAAGGAACTGGTGGCCAGGGTCAAAGCCGTGCTGCGGCGCTATCACCAGATGCAGCAGACATCTTCCACCTCTCAGGCGGATCCCTCCGGGAACCGGGTGGATTACCCTGACCTGAGCATCAATCTCACCAATTACTCTGTCACTTACATGGGCAGGAATATTGAAATGCCGCCCAAGGAGCTGGAACTTCTTTATTTCCTGGCTTCCCATCCGAATCAGGTTTTCACCCGGGAACAGCTCCTGGACAATATCTGGGGCTATGAATATGTAGGAGACACCCGCACTGTCGACGTGCATATCAAACGCCTGCGTGAAAAGATCAAAGACCGCGGCAACTGGTCCCTGACGACAGTTTGGGGAGTAGGCTATAAGTTCGACGTGAATAAGATATGAAGATCAAATTCCCTCTGTTCCTGAAATTCTTTCTCGGCTATCTGTTCTTCGGCGTCGCCGGCTTTATTGCTGTCGCGACGCTTTCTTCGCGTCTTACTTACAGTTATCTGACGCGCTCCAGGAGCAGGACGTTGTACGCGGAGGCCAGTCTGATCGCCTCCACCTACTCCACGGTATACCAGGGGAACAACATTGAGCTGGCGAACGCCTATCCGCAGCTGCAGGCGGTAGCCACTTTCCTGCAGGCGCAGATCTGGGTGATGGACCGGAGCGGCTCTATCCTTGTGGACTCAGAGGGGAAACGGGACGGCGACCTGATCCCGAATTTCGATCCCACAGCTACAGGGAACCGTTCCTATATAACAGGCTCCTATTTTGGCTCTTTTCCGGAACCGGTGCTCAGTGTGTCGGCGCCTATTACGGGAAACTACCGGACATACGGCTACGTGGTCATCCATCTGCCGATGGAGCGGGTGCAGGACAGCGCCAACGAGATCCTGAACATCGTCTACATGACGTTCCTCATTGTGTTCCTCCTCTCTCTTTCTATCCTGATCGTTTTCGCCGTGGTCGTTTACCGTCCGCTCCGGCGCATCACAGAGGGCGCCCGGGCCTTCGCGGAAGGCAACCTGTCTTATCGTATCCGCATCCAGTCCGCGGATGAGATGGGCTATCTCGCCAACACCATGAATTACATGGCTGAACAGCTGAACGCATCAGAGGAAAATGAAAAACGTTTCATCCAGAATGTTTCTCACGATTTCCGCTCCCCTCTTACTTCTATCAAAGGTTATCTGGAAGCTATCCTGGACGGGACCATTCCGCCGGAGATGCAGGAAAAATACCTTCATCGCGTCATCGGTGAGACCGATCGTCTCACGAAGCTCACTCAGGACATGCTGACGATCAATTCCCTTGGCGCCGAGCAGGGACTGAACCGCAGCAATTTTGACATCAACCGAGTGATCAGGGACACTGCAGCCAGCTTCGAAGGCCAGTGCATGGACAAAAATATCAGACTGGATCTTCGGTTCGACGTAGAACAGGAAATGGTGTATGCGGATCTGGGACGCATACAGCAGGTACTCTATAACCTGATCGACAACGCCATCAAGTTTTCTCCTCCTGACTCTTCCATCGACATTCAGAGCAGCGAGCTGCGGGGGAAGATCTTCGTCTCGGTGAAGGACCGGGGATGCGGTATCCCGAAAAAGGATGCGGCCCGGGTATTTGACCGCTTTTACAAATCCGACCAGTCCCGCGGGAAGGACAAGAAGGGAACAGGTCTTGGCCTTGCCATCGTAAAAGAGATCATCCAGGCCCACGGAGAGAATATCGACCTTGTGAGCACCGAAGGTGTGGGCTCGGAATTCATCTTTTCCCTGCCTGCGGCAGCTCAGATAGACGCCTGAGAAACCTCACGGCCACAGAAGAAATCTGACAGGGAATCCTAAGATTCCCGACCTTGAATTCATAAGCTTTACAGAGTAAACTGTTATAAGCGGTAAACTGTTAATCATTTGAATTGGAGGAATTTGAAATGAAAAAGGCAAGACGGCTCTTCACATTATTTCTTAGTCTCATCCTTTTCTGTTCTGCATTCTCTTTGACTTCATTTGCGGCGAAAGATGACGATGATGAAGACTACGCTGTCTCGGATGTGGGTTTCGATGTTTCGGACGACAGTATCTATATTTACTGGGAAACCGGTGAGAGCAAGTGTTCGTACAAGGTGGAACTGTTCAAGTCCTCCAACATGGTCGCAAAGAACCGCGTGGGTGAGATCATGACTGCCAGCTACAGCGCCGCAAGAATCGATGTGACGCAGCGTATCATCAATAAAGGTTCGGGAACCTACTATGCCCGTGTCACCTGCAAGAAAAAACCCAAGGGTGAGAGCGAGTACGAATACGCCGTAGGCCACGAGACCATTTCCTCGGACGAGCTCTCCGAGATCAAGAAAAACTATAAGGCCGAAAAGAAAGCTGCCGAAGAGCAGGCGAAACAGAATCCCACCACCGGTGTTTCCGGTACCGGCGGAGGTCCGGGCGTTTCAGCCGGCGGCTCTGCGAATCCTTCTGCAGGAAACGGCGGTGCGCAGTGGCAGAGTCTGGGCGGCGGAAGCTGGGCAGCAGTCAATGCGGACGGAACACGTCTTACCGGCTGGTATCAGATGGACGGCAAGTGGTACTACTCCGGAGAAGACGGTGTGATGTGGGCAAATAAGTGGATCGCCAGCGCCACTGAACAGGGTGTATGGTTCTATGTAGGAAGTGACGGCGCCATGGTAGTCTCAAACGTGACTCCTGATGGTTATCAGACCGATGCTGAAGGAAAATGGCGGGAATAAAATTCAGACCCTTTTCCTAAAGGTTCCGTAATCTTTCCTTTTGTAATTTTTGTATTTGTAAGAGAACCGTAAAGCAAAAACGCTTTGTTTTTTCATTCTATTCATGTAAGATAAGGCCATAAGAAACACAGATAACACAGGGAGGTAATGAAATGGCTAATTTCAATATTCTGAGACGACTGGCACCCGCCCTTGCCGCTGCCGGCATGACTGCCGCTATGATGTTCGGTATGAGCACCGTCGGATTCGCTGCGACTGCAGAGCTGATCGACAGTGTAGATATTTCCTTATCCTATGAGCTCTCCAACGGAATGTCCAAATCTGACGTAGACGTCAGCTGTGACAGCGAGGGTGTCGGCGACTGCACCGTCTCCTCCATTTCCAACAACAGCTACGGCAAGAAGCCGAAGGTCATCATCAAGCTGAAAAGAGAAGACAATGATTACGCTTTCAAAGTTTCCGGCGTTTCTCTTGGAAAGAGCGGCGTTACCATCAGCGGCGACGACGGAACTGTCAGCAAGGTAAGCTGCACGGCTTCCACTGCTACCATCACGGTCACTCTTCCGAAGATCGGCAGCGACTCCGCAGCCCTTGAGATCTCCGACGTCAACTGGGGCGAAGGCGATGACGGCGTTGTGGAATGGGAGCAGGCGGACGATGCTGAAAAGTACGAAGTGAAGCTTCTGCGCGGCTCTTCCACCAAAGAGAACATTACCACCACCGGCACCAGCTACAACTTCCGGAGCGCGATCCGCGCCAACGGCACCGGAACCTATCGTGTCAAAGTCAGAGCTGTGGCAGGCAACTATAAGGGCGACTGGTACGAGTCTGATGACTTTGAAGTCGACTCCGACATGCTGTCCGATCTCGGCGGCAAGTCCAGCGGAAGCGGCAGCAGCAGCTATAACGGAAGCTCCAGCAACCCGACTTCCGGCGGTTCTGACGGCGGCGCATGGCTCCGCGACTCTACCGGCTGGTGGTACTGCAACGCGAACCGCTCGTACACCACCAACAACTGGCAGCAGATCAACGGTTACTGGTACTTCTTCGACGAGTACGGATATCTGAAGACCGGATGGCTGAAGAGCCCCTTCTCCAACAAATGGTATTATCTGAATCCGACCGGAACCCCGGATGTGCTCGGCAGAATGCTGACGAACCAGTGGGTCGACAACGGAAAGTACTATGTGAACGCAGACGGTATCTGGGATAACCAGACCCGGTAATAATACCCGCAATGAATCAAAGACCCGCTCCTCGATCTGAGGGGCGGGTCTTTATTTTGAGCTATATTAAGAGAAAAGACGTGTGCCCGAAGGACAGATCGTTCCCGCCGGAGTGTTTCACAAGCAGCGGCGTCCGGATCGCTGCGAAGTGAAACCGACAGAGGGAACGCTGTTCCTGAGGTCACACGTCTTATTATTGCCACTTGAGACGGTGAAGTTCGCCGGTCCTGGCAAGGCCGAAAAACTCGTTCTGCCGCAGCGCTTCGTAAAGTACGATAGCCGCGGAATTTGCCAGGTTCAGACTGCGTATTTCTCCCCACATGGGGATGCGGACGCATTGCTTCTCATGCTGTACCAGGATCTCCTCCGGAATCCCCGCGCTTTCCTTGCCGAACATGAGGTAATCGTCCGGGCCGTAGGCTACGTCCGTGTAGGAACGGAGGGCCTTGGTCGTGGCAAGCCACAGGCGGGGGCCGGGTATTCCGGCGTCGTTTTCCGGATCTCCGGACAGCTGGGGGTTCCTGGCAAAGAAATCCTCCAGGTCCACGTAGACTTCCAGGTCTACTTTGTCCCAGTAATCCAGACCGGCACGCTTCACCCATTTGTCGCTCAGATGAAAGCCCAGGGGCTCGATCAAATGAAGACGTGTGCCGGTGGCGGCACACGTCCTTCCGATATTTCCGGTATTCAGAGGAAGCTCCGGTTCCAGGAGCACGATATTCAGCATCAGCCCTGTCCCTTTCTGTCCAGCTGCCGCACGTAATTCTCAATCCGCCTCAGAGCTTCTTTCAGCTGTTTCAGCGAATAAGCGTAGGAGATCCGGACGAATCCTTCGCCGCAGTCTCCAAACGCGTTCCCCGGCACCACAGCCACTTTCTGGCTCTTCAGAAGTTCCGTCGCAAACGTCTCGCTGCTCATGCCGAAGCGGCTGATGTTCGGGAACACATAGAAGGCGCCCTCAGGCTCAAAGCAGGGAATGCCGATCTCCTCCAGTCGCGTCAGAACGAAGCGGCGGCGCTGGTTGTAGGATTCTCTCATGTCCGCCACGTCCTCGTCCCCGTCCCGGATCGCCGCGATGGCGGCGTACTGGCTCGTCGTGGGAGCGCACATGATAGCGAACTGATGGATCTTGATCATCTGCTTCATGATCAGAGCCGGCGCACATGCGTAGCCGAGACGCCAGCCGGTCATGGCATAGGCTTTGGAAAAGCCGTTGATGAGGACTGTGCGTTCCTTCATTCCCGGGATCTGGGTGATGGAAGCCGGCTTCCGATCGTTGTAGGTAAGCTCTGTGTAGATCTCGTCCGAAAGGACCAGGATGTCGTGCCTGATGACTACTTCGGCGATCTTTTCCAGCTCCTCATAGGTCATGATGGATCCCGTGGGGTTGTTCGGGAAGGGCAGCACCAGCATTTTTGTGTTCGGTGTGATCTTTGCTTCCAGGTCCTCCGCAGTCAGCTTGAACAGGTCCTTCTCCTTCAGTTCCAGGGGGACCGGGATGCCGTCCGCCAGAATAACGCAGGGCTCATAGGACACATAGCAGGGCTGCGGGATGATGACCTCGTCCCCTTCGTTCAGAAGGGCGCGGAACGCGAGGTCGATGCCCTCAGAGCCGCCCACCGTGATCATGATCTCGGAAGAGGGATCATATCTGACATCGAACCGGCGGCGCAGATACTTTGAGATCTCGGCTTTCAGCTCCAGCAGACCGGAATTACTGGTGTAGAAAGTACGGCCGTGCTCCAGGGAATAGATGCCCTCCTCCCGGACGAACCAGGGCGTATCGAAATCCGGCTCGCCCACACCGAGGGAGATGGCTCCTTCCATAGTGGTCACGATATCAAAGAATTTCCGGATGCCGGAAGGCTTCAGCCTGACGACTTTTTCGGAAAGCAATTTATCTTTGTTTCTCATGGGGTAATCATCTGCCTTTCATCTTCTCTGGTCTCGCCGATCACGGTGCCGTGATCCTTGTACTTTTTCAGGACAAAATGCGTGGCCGTGCTGATCACCTGGTCTATAGGCGCCAGTTTGTCTGCCACAAAGAGGGCCACCTCGCGCATGGTCTTGCCCGTAATGAAAACGGTGAAGTCGAAGGCCCCGCTCATAAGATAGATAGACTCCACTTCCTTGAACTGGTAGATGCGCTCCGCGATCTTATCGTAGCCCATGCCTCGCTGCGGGGTCACCTTCACCTCGATCAGTGCTTCCACTTTCTCGCTGTCGGTATTATCCCAGTTGATCAGCGTATGGTACCCGCAGATCACTTTTTCCGTTTCCATATCCGCGATCTCGTTTGCCACTGCCACGTCCGTTTCCCCGAGCAGGGTCGCCAGATCGTGAAGATCGATCCTTGCGTTCTTTTCCATAATTGCGAGAATTTTGTCACGCATGTCACGCATTACTGTCTTCCTCCGTCTTGTTTATAAGGTAAGGTATTTATTTCCCTCCGGCAGCGCCTTCAGAAGTTCGTCCGGTTCCGGACGGTTCAGGTACTCCGTCTCTGTTTTATCCGTAATGACCTTGTCCAGGCCCTTCGTCAGGCGGCCGATACGCTCTGCCGGAATGCCTTGCTCCCGGAGCTCTTCCGCCAGGCGCTCTCCGTTTTTACATAAATACACAGCGCAGCGGGAATACAGCCGGTACGGATTCAGGCCATACATCTCGCAGAGCTCGATCGTATCCTGGCGCACCGGGATCTTTTTAAGAGCGATCCGGAGCCCGCATTTCCGTTCTTTCGCCGCCAGGTACAAAGCTGCCAGAATGCCTCCCTTTTCCACAGGGATACATGTGCAGCCTTCCTCCCGGACTGCGAATGAACTCCCGGCCTCCGCGGCATGATCTTCCTGCCTGCAGCCAGTCTCTTCGCACAAATGCTCCGCATAGTCCTTCCGGAATTTGCGGAGCATTTCGGTGAATCTCTCTTTTGCGATGCAGGCTGCGCCAGCCTCCCCGGCATAACCTGCAGCGACAATATCCAGTTCTTCCACGAATGCGGCCGCCGTTATCAGTGCAGGAATGCGCTCAGGCCTGCTGCTGCCGTGCCGATGATCATGGATGCGCAGATCAGCACCACTATAACAATGGAGATCGTCTTCATCTTTTTATCGTTCTTGTTGAACATGCTCCTTTTCCCTTTTTCCCTTTCTCAATGGAAATACTTCAAGAAGCACCGGTTTGATCCCGATGCCTGCTACGAATAATTATCTTACCACGTTCAGTCAGAAACCGCAATCTGAGAATCGTCCGGCAGAAAGCCGGAAAAAACTCATACCTGGATGCGGATCTCCCTCCCGCTTTTCTCGTACTGGTAATATCTCACGCCGGCGGCGTTCAGCATCCGCTTCGACGCGCGGACGGACGCTGTGGTTCCGTACTTGTCGTCAGCATAGATCAGAGTACGGATGCCGGCTTGTATTATAGCCTTCGCGCACTCATTGCACGGAAACAGAGTCACGTACAGCTTGCTGCCTTCCAGACTGCCGCCCCGGTAGTTCAGGATGGCGTTCAGCTCGCTGTGGGTGGAGTAAAAATATTTGGCGTTGTACGGATCATCGTCCTGATGCTCCTTGCCCCAGGGGAACTCGTCATCAGAGCACCCTCTGGGAAAGCCGTTGTATCCCATGGAAAGGATCTTATTGTCTTCACTGACAATGCAGGCGCCCACCTGGGTGTTCGGGTCCTTGCTGCGGCGTGCGGCTAGCTGCGCCACGCCCATGAAATATTCGTCCCAGCTGATGTAATCCTTCCGTTTTTCCGTCATCTTTATCCTCCGAGAGTTTCTGTGGTGCTGCCATCCTCACTGACAACGATATGATGATGGCCGGCTGCCTTATTCATCCGGTTCATGATCGCAAGTCCCAGATCATCCTCCGGAAACGCTTCTGAGTAGATTATGTCCACGCCGATGCTGTCAAATTCACGGAGCACTGCGAAAAGGTTGCGGGCCACGGAGGCCTCGTCGGAACGCAGTCCTATGCTCCGTACTTCCCCGAAACGATACAGAGGCGCGGTTTCGTCCGTCGCCAGGATCCCGGGGCGCTTCCCCTCTTTCACCGCTTTCTCCGCCAGAAGATTTATCTCCTGTACCACGCGAAGCCCTGCATCGGCAGCATTCTCCCCGGCACTTGCAGCTTCGGATTCTACGAGTATCATCTCTGCCCTGGGAGCATAGTGGCGGTATTTCATTCCGGGCGCCTTCGGGTGCACATCCGGCCCCAGGGGCTTTGTAAGTACCGGATCCAATTCCACCGGTCCCAGGATCTTCTCCAGCATTGGCACGGTCACCGCACCGGGCCGGAGCAGCACCGGGTGCTCTCCGCTTAGATCCACGATCGTGGACTCTACGCCGACCTGCACCGGACCGCCGTCCAGGATCACCTCGACGCGCCCGTCCATATCCTCGATCACGTGCTCCGCTGTAGTGGGGCTCGGCTTTCCGGAGGTATTGGCAGAGGGCGCAGCCACCGGCACGCCCGCAAGGCGGATCAGAGCACCGGCCACCGGATCGGCAGGCATACGGATCGCCACCGTATCAAGTCCTCCGCTGGTCTCCGGAGGGATCATCCCGCTCTTCTTCAGGATCAGCGTCATCGGCCCCGGCCAGTAGGCATCAGCCAGACGCTTCGCGCTTTCCGAGATCTCTTCCACCAGCGGCGCCAGCTCTTCCATACAGGCGATGTGAACGATCAGCGGATTGTCGCTGGGACGTCCCTTCGCCGCATAGATCTTTCTTGAGGCCTCCGCGTCCAGGGCGTTTCCGCCGAGACCGTAGACCGTCTCCGTGGGGAAAGCCACCAGGCCTCCCTCCCTCAATATCCGCGCCGCCTCCAGAAGGAGTTCCTCCCGGACGGGCGCCTTGTCTTCAATGCGTATGATCTTTGTCTGCATTTCTGCAACTGCTTTCCTGTTTATGACTCGCTTGCGAGATTTCCGGAGCCTTATCTCCGGGTGCCGCTCTTTAAGATGGGGCTGAGACGTTTGTAAAGCAGCATGGTCAGCACCGTGTTGATGGTGCCCTTCAGAAGGTTCAGCGGCGCCACGGCGAAGAGAGCCATGGTCTCCACGCTGGTGATGGACGGATTGATCTTCGTTCCCATACCGATAATAGCCTCAAGAGGCATGCCGAACAGCTGCGCGAACTTGGGCAGCAGGTACACCGCGTTGAAAGCGGAGCCGAACAGCGTCATGCACAGCGTGCCCGTGATGCAGGCGATCAGAGCCATCCGTTTTGTCTTCTTGCTTAAATACAGGATACCGGCCGGAAGGATCAGGGTGCAGCCCACCGAAAAGTTCGCCAGTTCCCCGACAAAAGCCGTGGACGTCGATTTCATGACGAGCTTTAACAGAATCTTGATGAACTCGGTCATTACGCCCGCCACCGGTCCGAAGGCGAAGGTAATGATAAGAATAGGAAGTTCTGAGAGATCGATCTTATAGAAAGGCGGAGCGAAAGGCACCGGGACTTCCAGCACCATCAGCACCGCGCTGACTGCGGCAAAGAGTCCCACCAGCGCGATCTTCCGGGTGGAAAGGATCCGTTCTGTATCGTGATTCTTCACATGGATCCGCTTTTCCACCAGATAAGCGATGAGAAAGATCACGAACACCAACCCGGCGAACTCTGCTACAAATAACATGTTGTCTGCTACTTTGCTTCCAAGATCATTCATTTAAGAAACCCTCCGATCACTTCCCAGATATCCTTTGTTTCCTGCCCCAGGCGCCAGCAGGCGATGCCGACTGTCCTGTATTCCTTCAGCGCGTTGACCTTCAGCTCCATAGAGCGCGCGTCCTCCATCCAGATCAGCCGTTCGCCGCCATCGTCGGCCTGGATACTTCCGCGGTACTGTCCCAGTTCCTCATCCCAGAAGAGCTTCACCTGGTTCTTCTGCACCCATTCCGCCGCGCCCTTCATGGTCATAGCTTCACTGGAGGTTTCCCCGCCGTTTACGCGCCAGACCCTGGTATAAAAGGGAACACCGCCCACCAGTTTCTCCGCCGGAACTTCCTCCAGCGTTTCCTCCAGCCCCTCCTGGAAAAAGCCGATGGATGCCGTGCTTCCTGCGCTGTCCCCCGCGGTATGCTCATCATACCCCATGTTGATGACATAATCGCAGAACACCGCCAGTTCTTCCCTCGTATAATGCCAGTTATACGAGGCAAAATTCGGTACGTCAACACTCAGGATCAGATTTTTTTCCCGGCAGGCAGCATACATTTCCCGCACGAATTCCAGGTACTGATCCACAGCGTCCTTTCTGAGAAGTTCGAAATCGAGATTGATGCCGTCAAAACCGCAGGTTTCAGCTTCCTCCATCAGACCGTCGATCAGCTTCTGCCGCACCGAGGTCTTTTTCAGAAGTGTTCCCAGCGTGACCGATGCATCCAGGTTGTCCACCAGGGCCCATACCTGAAGTCCTGCCTTGTGTGCTTCCTCCACATAGAGGCGACTGGAGCGGCTCTCGAATTCCCCCTCATTTCCTTTTAAAGTGAACCATGTGGGAGAGACTACATTCAGGCACTCCGCCCCGGAAACCGCTTCTCCCAGGTACTTGTTAGCCTGAGCGACACTTACCTGGTGCCAGCCCAGCACCACAGGCTTCCCAAGACTGAAGGACGGATAGACCGCGGGGACGAAACTGTCCTTGTATTCTTCCTGCCGCTCGTTTTTCAGGCGGCTTTTCATGATGTAGCCGGTGACTCCGGTATTAGTCATCACCCGCTGCCACTTCTGATCTTCCTTTGTCCCTTCTCCCATGCCGGGATGGTCTGGGATCAGGCGGAGTACAGCGTCTTTCGGCACTTCCGCTGTGATCGGCTTCCGCCAGCTTTTTCCCGACCGGAGCACCGTTCTGCTCTTCGCGTCCGCCACGGTATCCTCCGCAGGAGGTTCCATGACAAAGATCCGCTTTACTTCTCCGTCCGTAAAGCGCTCCAGACGGATGCCGGTATACTCCAGGACCAGCGCCGCCGACAGATAAGGTTTCCCCTCTGAAAGGAAGAACAGCTTCTTTCCATCTTTGCCCTTGTCCCCGGGATGGATCCGGCGGACGCCTTCCGGTTCCACATAGGAAAGTATCTCCTCGTCCTCATCCCAGTAAAAACGCCGGTTCAGGATCGTCTGTACAAAAGCGCAGGGAAGATACACTTCTCCGTCTTCCATAAGCGCAGCTGCCTTCTGGAGTTCATAACCGTACATGATCGCGATACGGTCCCCGCTGACGGAAAAGAGATCCTCCTCCGCCATATATTTCTTTACAGGCCCGTAATTCCGGTAGACATACCCTCCCGCAAAGAGCAGTGCCGCCAGAAAAAAGAGGAGCACATACAGCCCTCCTCCCGGCCCGGTTTTCTTTTTGGTTCTGCTTTTTGTCATTTTATTCTTCATTTCTGTTTTATTTCTTCAGACGCCAAAAGAGGACTTCCGGCGGGAAGTCCCCTGTAGTATATCATAAAGATGATATAATAAGGAAGTCGGATTGCAGGCCCGGCCGCCTTCATACGCTGGATCTGCTGATCAGATGCCCATTTTCACGCTGCAGACCTCTCCGACTTTGAGGACAGTTCCTGCCGTGACACATGAACCGCAGCATGACGCGGGACATCCTTGACTTTTTCGTTCTGTTTCCTGACGGCACGCGTCCTGAAAGCAGACTGCGCCCTGCCTCCGGCGGACCATCTCTGTTTTTCCCGGACCACCGGCAGGCACTTTCTTATCCTGCCGGCGGGAAGCCGGCTGTTTTTCCGGTTCCGGCGCGTCTGGACCGCGTTCTGCCCGCCTGCCGTTTTCTGTTCCGCTGCTGCGGACAGCCTGAGATGGTGAATGCCGGACTGCCCGCCTTCTTTGGGTTCTGTTTGGTCTGTTGATTTTTGTTTCGATTTCTGCTGAATTGATTCTGGATCCCGGTCCGAACCGGACCATAGAACGAGCCCGCACACTCCGGGCTGTATGAAATGATCATAAAACAATAATTCACGACTCTCTTTCGAGTCAGAGAACGATATCTGCTTCACACCTCTCTTTCTCCATCTCGCTTTTATTCTAATCTTCTGTTCCGGCGTCCGGCAAATTCGAATCTGTTTTCGGCACGATATATCGGCCCATGGAGACAATGACATTGCCAAACAGGGGATTCCGTTGTATCATGTGTTTGTGGAAAGGAGGAGAGAAATGAAAATTGAACGTGTCAACGACTCTCAGATCCGCTGCACTCTTTCCAATTTTGATCTCAGCGAACGGAACCTGAACCTGAGCGAACTGGCCTACGGCACCGAAAAAGCAAGACGCCTGTTCCGGGAAATGGTTCAGAAGGCATATGACGAAGTAGGCTTCGACGCGGAGGATATTCCGCTGATGGTGGAAGCGATCCCGCTTTCCAACGAAAGCATCATGCTGGTCATCACAAAGGTAGACGATCCCGAAGAAGTGGATACCAGGTTCTCAAAGTTTGTTCCTGCACCGGAAGGCGATTTCCCGGATCTGCGCGGCGAGACCGCTGATCCCGGACTGGAAGGAGGCGAGACTTTCACCGCACTGCGGGACGCTGACAGCGAAGCACCGAAACGTGCCCGTACCCGTGTCTACCAGTTCTCCAGTCTCGACAAGGTCATCGAAGCCGCAGGAAACGTGGGCGGCACGGAGAATATTTCCGATACCCTGTACAAGAATCCGGAGGACGGAAGCTTTTACCTGGTGCTGACGGATGTCTCCGGCGGTACGGAAGCTTTTTCTTCGGTCTGCAATCAGCTTTCGGAATACGGAACCCGCGTGCGTGAAACCTATTCCAGCCCTTCGTTCTATGAGGAGCACTATGAGCTCATCCTGAAAAAGCGCGCCCTGGAAAGGCTGGCAAAGATCTGAGAATCATTTTCTGCAAGCAAAAAAACTGTCCGGACAGCGGGTGATTGATCCCGTCCGGACAGTTTTTGTATGTCATACTGTTTGTAGTGACTAATTGGATAAACATATTAGCATAAGCTAACTTCAAACGCAAGCTTTGTTCACAAAAAAGTCAAAAATCCAATAGTCTTTCGCTTGAATTTTCACTGTTGCTGGGATACAATGACTTTGATACAAGTAATAACATTTATCAATATTTATCTATAAGGAGGTTACCCGATGGCTCGCAAGATTACTGATGCGTGTGTTACATGCGGAAGCTGTGTAGGTGAGTGCCCGGTCAACGCTATCTCTCAGGGAGATACCCAGTACGAGATCGATGAGGCTGCCTGCATCGACTGCGGCGCATGCGAGGGTGCATGTCCCACCGGCGCTATCGTTGAGGCTTAATTCAAGCAGAAAAACGGATGTCCAAAAGGACATCCGTTTTTTTTGTGCTTTATCGCGCCATGTTTACAAACTTTGTCGTCTCTGGTTTCCAGACGAGGTTCACGGTGCCAATGGGGCCGTTACGCTGTTTGGCGATGATGACTTCGGCCTCGTTCGGGTGCTCCGTATCTTTGTTGTAGTAGTCGTCCCGGTAAAGGAACATGACTACGTCGGCGTCCTGCTCGATGGCGCCGGATTCCCGGAGGTCAGACAGCATAGGGCGATGGTCCTGCCGCTGTTCACAGGCGCGGGAGAGCTGTGACAGCGCCACAACAGGTGCTTTTATCTCCCTCGCCAGGGCCTTCAGATTTCTGGAGATCTCCGAGATCTCCTGCTGGCGGTTGTCATTCTTTTTGCTGTTTCCGCTCATCAGCTGGAGGTAGTCGATGATCACAAGGTCAAGTCCGTGCTCCAGCTTCTGCTTTCTGCAGCGGGAACGGATCTCAGCGACGCTGCTGGCAAGGGGCGAGTCATCGATCACCAGATTGGAAGCGCCCGAGACACGGACAGCAGCTTCCAGCAGCTGCTCAAAGTCCGCACTGGTCAGCTGGCCGGTCCTCATCTTCTGGGCGTCAATGCCGGATTCCATGGACAGCATACGGTTCACCAGCTGCTCCGAGCTCATCTCCAGCGAGAAGATCATGCATTTCAGGCCCTTTTTCAGAGCGGCATGCTCCAGGATATTCAGGACAAAGGCCGTCTTGCCCATGGAAGGACGGGCGGCAACCAGCACCAGGTCAGAGGGCTGCAGTCCGGCAGTCTTCTGGTCCAGGTCGATGAAGCCGGTGGGAATGCCTGCCACGGAGCCGCCTTTCATGTAGGCCTCCTGGATCCGCTCCATGACGTTTACTGTCACCTGCTCAATAGAGCGGATCTCCGCCGCTCCCCGGGATTCCAGAATGCGGAATACTTTCTCTTCGGTCTCCGAAAGAAGCTCATCCATTCCGTCCGTATCGGCGTAGCAGCGGTTCTCTATCTCTTCATTAACTTTGATGAGGCGCCGCTTCACAGCCTTCTCGTGTACGATCCCGGCATAACTCTTTACATTGGCGGATGTGGGGTTGTAATCAAAAATTCTTCGGATAAATTCGATTTCAGACACTTCCGGAGGAACATCCTTCTCCTTCAGCTTTGCCTGCACCGTGATCATGTCTACGGGCTTCCCCTCATCGAACAGCTCCGCCATGCACTCAAAAACAGCTCCGTACTGCCTGGAATAAAAATCATCGGGACTGCAGATCTCCAGAGCCGCAGCCACAGCGTCTTTATCCATCAGCATGGCGCCCAGGACTGACTGCTCCGCCTCCAGGCTGTGGGGCAGGACCCGCTTTAAGAGGTTCTCCTCCGCCATGGATCAGGCCTCCGCAACTATGACGGAAAGCTTCGCCTGTACATCCCTGTGCAGCTTCACTGCTGCCTCATAGGTACCAAAGGCTTTGATCGCCTCGGGAAGGACGATCTTCTTCTTGTCGATCTCCAGCCCAAGCTGAGCCTTCACAGCCTCGGCGATCTCCTTTGTGGAAACGGAACCATAGGTCTTTCCGTTTTCGCCGCCCTTGATCTTCACCGTAACAGAAGCCGCCTCCACTTTGGCAGCCAGTTCCTTCGCTTCCGCAAGCTGAGCAGCCGCGATGCGGTCTTCATTCGCCTTCTTCAGCTTCAGGGTGTTCAGGTTCTCCGCGGTCGCGGGAACGCCCAGCTTCTTCGGCAGAAGGTAATTCCGGGCATAACCTTCGGAAGCTTCCACAACAGTTCCCTTTTTTCCCAATGCTTTTACATCTTCCAACAGTACGACTTTCATGCGATCTCACCTTTCTCGATCATATCGTCGATCACTTCTTTTACTCGTTCCGCCGCTTCTTCCAGCGTCACACCTGTCAGCTGGGCCCCGGCCATGGTCCTGTGTCCGCCGCCGCCCAGTTTTTCCATCATCACCTGCACGTTCACTTCATCGATGGAACGTGCACTGATGAAGATCTTTTCTCCGTATTCTGTCATCACGACACTTGCCTTGACGCCCACAATATCCAGAAGATCGTTGGACGCCTGGGCGCCGATGATCGTGGGAGTCTCCAGTCCCTCCGACGGACAGATACTCATGGCAAAGTGCTCGCGGTATATCTCCGCGTTGTGCACAGCTTCGGCTTTGGCCCGGTAGTCTTCGATCTTCTCACGGAACATCTTCCGCACCCGGGTCACGTCGACGCCGTTCCTTCGCAGGAAAGCAGCTGCCTCAAAGGTCCGGACGCCGGTCTGATTTTTGAAATCATGGGTATCGATCACAATGCCGGCATACATGGCGTCTGCCTCCGCGACGCGGATCTTTACATCGTCCGAAATATACTGCACGATCTCTGCCACCATCTCGGAGGCGCTGGAGGCATAGGTCTCCACATAGGAGAGTGCTGCATTCCTGATGGAGCGCTCGCTCTGTCTGTGGTGGTCCAGGACCACGATGGTCTTCGCCTTCTCCAGGAGCTTCGGTGATTCCACGATGACAGGATTGTTGGTATCCACCACCACCAGTACCGAGTTTTCATCCAGAAGCTCCAGCGCCGCATCCTCGCTGATAAAGAGGTCCGGCGGATATTCTCCGCCCTGGAAGCGCTTCAGCATGGGCTTCACTGCAGCCACCTGGTCCGAGACGACGATATGAGCCTTCTTCTCGAGGGTAACAGCGATCCGCCAGATGCCGATGGCAGCTCCCAGGCAGTCGATGTCCATGCGTTTGTGGCCCATGATGAAAAGACGGTCCTTGTTCTCGATCAGTTCCCGGAAGGCGTGAGCCTTGACGCGGGCTTTGACGCGGGTGGTCTTCTCCTTGGAATTCGTCTTTCCGCCGTAATACTGCACGGTGTCAGGCTTTTTCACCACAGCCTGGTCACCGCCGCGGCCCAGGGCCATATCGATGGCCTGCCGCGCCAGCTCGGCACAATCTCCATAATCAGCTCCTCCATCTCCGATGCCGATGGAGAGAGTGACCCGCATCTCGTTGCCGATGTTCACCATCTTTACCTGCTCCAGAAGATCGAACTGCCGCTCCTCCAGAATCTGCAGGCGTTTTTTCTGCAGGACCACAAAATACTTGTCCTTCTCCAGTTTGCGGATAATAGCCCGCATTCCGTCAAAATACCGGACGATCTTCCGGTCGATCATGGCGGTCAGCAGGGATCGCCTCACTTCCTCCACTGACTCCATAGCCTCTTCATAGTTATCGAGGTAGATGAGGCCGGCCACCAGCCTGTCGCTGTTGATCTGGTCGCGGAGCGTAATGAGCTCTGTCTCGTCATAGAGGTACATGGCAAAAATACGGTCTGTAGCCTCTCCTGTCCGGGTGAAACGCACGCGGTAGCGAAGCCCGCCCATGGCGAGATGATAGTCCTCTGTCTCTCCTATTTTCATAAGCTCTGCCAGAGACAGCTCCGGAAACAGCTCCTCAACATTCTTCGGATTCTTTTTCTGCTCCTTCACGATCGATTTCATCGCCCGGTTCTGCCACAGGATCACGCCGTTCCTGTCCACGAACGCATACGGTACGTCCATATCGTCCGAAAGGCGTTTCTGGAGTTCATCCGTTGCGACCGCAAAGTTCACTACGGCCTTCATCACATTTTTCCGCGCTGAAATATGCAGATGGAGGCAGAACGCGAAGGTGATCAGAGCGAATACGGACACTGCGGCTCCTGCTCTGCGGTCAAAGAAGAAGGCGCAGCAGGCTGCAAGAACGAACAGAATTGCAGGAACCATCGGCCACCGAAGATATGACTTGAGAAGTTTCTGAGTCTTCTTATCTTCTTTCATGGAATTCTCCTGAACTGTTTGTTGTCAAACGTTTACAGGCAAACGTCAATACGAGAAGTATACCATAATTTCGACGCTTGTGATATAGTACGGATAAGGCAAAGTTGTACGTCCCCCTGAGTCAGGACCTGCAGCTCTGCCGGGAGGTATGAAAATGGCTAATACAACAGCAAACAGACAAAAACGCAGAAAACGGCGGCCGGTACTCCGTTTTTTCAAGGTCCTTCTTCTCCTGCTGATGGTAGCTGTGCTGGGCGCGGGAGGATACACGTTCTGGCGCATCTATCCCGAATTTGAAAAGATTCGGGAAAACGCGGTACAGACATACAGTCATATGGAGGAGAACGACTTCCGGATGATCACGGATACCGTGATCTATGACAAGGACGGCGGAAAGCTCGGTGTGATCAATACCGGTCACTACCAGTACGTGGCCTTCGATGACATCAGCCCCTGGCTGAAAAAGGCTTACATCGATCAGGAAGACCGGCGTTTCTATTCCCACAACGGTGTGGATGTGATCGCCATGATCCGCGCCGCGATCTCCTACGCGAAGAACCGCCGGGTCACCCAGGGCGGCTCCACCATCACCCAGCAGGTGATCAAGAACACTTATCTTACCCAGGAGCGCACCATCGAGCGGAAGATCACTGAAGTGCTGATCGCACCGCAGCTGGAGGCTCAGTTCGGGAAGGACCGTATCCTGGAATTCTACTGCAACGGCAACTTCTACGCCCACGGCTGTTACGGAGTCGGCGCGGCGAGCCGGTATTATTTCAACAAATCCGCGGCAGATCTGGAGCCCTGGGAGGCAGCGGTGCTGGTCGGTATCTCCAACCGGCCTGCCAGCTACGAACCTGTGGGGCACCCGGCGAATGCGAAGAAAAAGCGGAACGAGATCCTGAACAGCATGTATGAGTGCGGGGATCTTACCGAAAAGGAACTGAAGGAGTACTGTGCGAAGCCCCTGGAGATCAACCAGGAGCACGAAGAAAGCAACGGCGCCCAGGACTATATGGCCAGCTACGCCATCTACTGCGGTGCGCTGCAGCTCATGAAGAACGACAACTTCCCCTTCCGCTACACCTTCGACACGAAGAAAGAGTACGACGAGTACAAGTCGGCGTACAACGAGGCCTACGGGGAAAAGACGGAACTGATCCGCGGCGGGGGCTACAAGATCTATACCACGCTGGATCCCTCCATCCAGGCAAAGCTGCAGCAGCATCTCGATGATACTCTGATCGGCTACTCGGACGAGATTCAGGAAAGCAACGGAAAATACGCCATGCAGGGCGCTGCCGTCGCAGTGGATAACAGCACCGGAGCCGTCGTGGCCATCGTCGGCGGACGGGGGGCCGGGGATGAATACAACCGCGGCTTCCTATCCACCCGTCAGCCCGGCTCCGCCATCAAGCCTCTTCTGGACTACGGTCCGGCTTTTGAGACCGGCTATTACTATCCCTCTTACGTCATCAAGGATTATGAGTTTGAAGACGGTCCCAAGAACTCCGGCGGAAGGTACCGCGGGTATCTTCCCATCCGCGAGGCGCTGAACCGCTCCCTGAACACCGTGGCCTGGCAGCTGCTGGACCGCATCGGCATCAAGACCGGCCTTTCCTATCTGGGCAAAATGGAGTTTTCCTCTATTTCCTGGCAGGACAGCACCGCGAAGGCGGTGTCCATCGGCGGCTTTACCTACGGAGCAAGAGTGTGTGATATGGCCAGAGGATATGCAACCCTGGCAAACGGCGGAGTCTACAACTCCAGGACCTGCCTTCGGAGCATGATCCTTGATCAGACAGGCGAAGAACTGTGCGGCGAGCCGGAAAAGACCCAGGTCTACACAGAAGGCACCGCTTTCATCCTCACGGATGTGCTGAAGGGCACGATGGACGCGCCCTACGGAACCGGCAGAGGCCTGGATATCCGCGGACAGCAGGCGGCAGGCAAGACCGGAACGGCAAACGACAGCAAAGACACCTGGTTCTGCGGATACACCCGCTACTACACCACCGCAGTGTGGGTGGGATATGATACGCCCCGCGCCATGCCGGGCATCTACGGAGCCACGATCGCGGGAGATATCTGGCGCGACTTTATGGAAGACATCCACGAAGGCCTGCCGGAGCTTGACTGGGAACAGCCCGCATCTGTCATCAAGACCTGGTATAACTACGACAAGGGCAACCGTGTCGAGTACCGCAGCGGCCAGCGCGACTACTTCAACACCGCGGTGGATCCTCAGGCAAAGGCAGCCTATGAGGCAGTGCAGGGCACAACGGAATACGATCCCCGCGCCTGGCGTGAAGACAAGGCCCCTGCTCCTGCGGCGACGCCTGCTCCTGTGACGGAAGCAGTCACAGAACCGGAAACCGTGGTCGTTCCTGTCACCGGCGTGCACGGAGGTCCCGGCGTGACTCACGTGGAGACCATTCCTGCTCCCGCAGAGACCCTTCCTCCCGAGACCCAGCCGCCCGCTCCGGAGACAGCTCCGCCTCCGCCCGCAGAGGCGCCGGGAGCAGCTGTAGTCGTTCCCATCGGCCCGGCTCCATAACAAACAAAAAAGAAAGACGCGTGTCCGAAGAACAAATCGTTCCCGCCGGAGCGTTTCACAAGCAGCGCGGCGCCGCGACGGCGACCCAACGGTCTCATGGAGCCCAAAGCGGCGTCCGGATCGCTGCGCAGTGAAACCGACAGAGGGAACGCTGTTCTGCGGACACGCGTCCTTTTCATCTTTCGTTTTTTCTGCCATATGAAAAGGCCGCCACATCCGATGGATGCGGCGGTCTTCATTTGTTGTTTGATCCGCAGATCAGTCGACCTGATACGGAAGAAGCGCGATGTGACGTGCTCTCTTGATCGCAACGGTCAGCGCTCTCTGGTGCTTTGCGCAGTTACCGGTGATGCGGCGCGGAAGGATCTTGCCTCTCTCGGAGATGTACTTTCTCAGAGTTGCGGTGTCCTTATAATCGATCGGCTTCGCGTTCTGTGCACAGAACACACAGACTTTTCTTCTTCTGCGCATTCCGCCCGGCTTTCTTGTTCTCGGTGCTGCGGGTCTGTCGCTCTTTGTAAAAGGCATTGTATTATCCCCCTTCAGATATCGGCACGGCAGGCAGTGCCTGCTGTTCTACTCAGTTAGTTGAACGGGAGTCCTTCGTCCTCGACCCCGTCCGGGATGTTCATGAATCCCTCGGTGCTGGCGCTCTGCGGAGTGGGTTTCTGTTCTCCACCGTATCCGCTTCCGCCGCCGTAGGAATTGCCTCCGCCGTTATAACCGCTGTTTCCGCTGTTATAACCGCCGTTGTTCTGTCCGCCGTAGCTGTTCTGGCCCGGCGCGGCAGCTCCCTTGCTGTCGGCGAATTCCTGGTCATCCACGATGACTTCAGTCGTATAAACCTTTTGTCCATCTCGGTTGGTATAACTGCCGGTCTGGATCCTGCCGGAGACAAGTACGCGCATTCCCTGACGGAAATACTTTTCAGCGAACTCTCCGGCCCGGTCGAATGCCACGCAGGGAATGAAATCAGCGGTCTGCTGGTCATTTCCCTGATTCCTGCGTCCGCGCCGGTCCACAGCCAGTGTATATCTGGCGATCGCCATGCTGCGCTCTCCGCTGGAGTAACGAACTTCCGGATCCCTGGTCAGTCTGCCCATCAAAATGACTCTGTTCATACTTTCTCTCTTTCTGATTATTCAGAATCAGCTTCGTCTGTAACGATCAGATATCTGAGCACCGGCTCGTAGATACGAAGTCTTGCCTCGATTTCGTTCGGGCATGCCGGATCTTCAGTCTCGAACTTGATGAAGTAATAGAAGCCTTCTTTCACCTTCTGAATGTCATAGGCGAGTCTCTTCTTACCCCAGTCATCGACGTTGGTCACGGTTCCGTTGAAGCGGGCAATAGTCTCCTGTACCCTCTCCAGCGCTGCCGCCTTCGCGTCTTCTTCGAGCTTTCCGTTCAGAACAAGCGTTAATTCGTATTTGTTCATGTCGCTCTTGTCCTCCTTTTGGTCTCTGGCCCCCGGTTCAGGTCCGGGAACAAGGATAATGTGTCACGGATAAAAATTTTAGCGCAGTTCGTCCGGAAATGCAAGTGGTTTTTCCTTCTGCCTCACGATTTCCCGCACACCTTTTTCTGCGGCAGTCCGCTTCATCATGACCTGCCGTCCGCAGCCGGTGCATTTTAGCCTGAAATCCTGGCCGATACGCAGCACCTCCCAGGTAACTGAGCCGCAGGGATGCGGTTTCTTCATTCTGATAATATCGCCTGCCTGAATATCCATGGTCAGGACTCCTTTCAGAAGCTTAGGTTTCCTCGTCAAAGTAAACGCCGCGAAGCGGCGGAAGGAACCGGAGAAGAACCTCTTCCGCCGTTCCTTCTTCCGGAGCCCTGTATCCAAAGAGAAGCTGTGTCATCTGCTCCGGTGTAAAAACCGGCGTTCCCGCCGGCATATCTGTCATTTCCGCGCCTTCTCCATTGAGGCGGGTCACTGCCAGTCCCGCTTCTCCCAGCCGTATCTCCCACAGACCCTGGTTCTCCGGGATCAGCGGATCTTCAAAAGCAAAGCGGAACGATGGGGTGCTGTTTTTCCTCTTTTGAGCCGCGTTCCTGTCTGTTCTTTTTTCCGACAGCATCCCCAGAAATTCCGGCAGATCTACGATCCTTGCCATCATAAAGGGCTCCGCCGGTCCTTCTGCCGGCAGGAGATACTCTTCCCCCGCCAGGATCCGCCCCATATGCTCCGGGGCTTCCGGGTAATCCCAGGCTGCAGTACCGATGATCCGCTGCCCTGCGGACGCTTCTGCTCCCGCATTTGCTTCTGCCCCCGTATTATCAATAAGCAGCTCCATCCGGCCTTTCCCTGCTTCCAGCTCACAGAGAAGATCCCGCATATACCGGTCATCCCTGAAGCAGTAAGCTTCATAATGCTCCGCCAGGAACGAATTCATAAAAACGGCTGCATCGCCGGCGTCTTTCAGGACCTTCCTCGTGCAGGGAACGTCTTTTTTCAAGGCGCGCCTTATTCTTCGGGAAATATAGGCAAAGCCGAAGGGCTCGTAGTAGGCGGGATCCGCGGGCTTCAGGAATGTAAATGGGACGCCCGGCAGCTGCTGTTCCCTCAGCGCAGCAGAGCGGGAACGAAGGAACAAAAGTGCCTCTGTCAGCACAGAACGCATAATCCCTTTCCTCCGGCGCTCCCTCTCTGTGGCCACCGCCACAATATAAGACAGGGGGAACTCCTTCCCCCGGATCATCACCCTGTATGGATTCAGACAGAGCATGCCTGAGGCATGCCCTGTCCTGTCCAGCGCGGCAAAGACCACATTGCCCGCCATCTTCTTATCATAATAAAAATCTGTGAGCTCCGGCCCGTCCTCCGGAAACGCTTCCTCATATAACGGTCGCGTCAGGAGCTTTTCTGTCTGCGAAAGCCGCCGGACCATGTACGTCCCGGCGGCAGCAGCTTCTTTTTCACCTGCCATCATATACACTCACTCGGCTCCCCGGGCGCATTATCCCCGAAATTCTTCTGGTACACAAGGAACTTCCTCGCGTAGCCGCAGGGATAATAACTGAGCTTTGACTGGCGGAGTCCCGGAAGGCCAAGATCATCTTCCCGGTTCACCAGCGTCACTTCCGGAAAAGCATTCTGGAGAAATTCCCGGTTGATGACCTGGTACAAGCCCTCGATCTCGGGATTTGCCTTTTCGATATGGACCACCGCCATATTCTCCGCGCGGTTCAGACTTCCCATGGTGAAGGCCTGCATCTTTCCGTCGATGAAAATGCCGCCCATTTTCACCTCCAGCTGGTCCAGATGGTTCAGGATATCGTGGATTCCCTCCACTTCCGGGTCCATGTGCCGCTCCACTTCCTCACCCTTGTTCTCACGCCAGGCTTCCAGGCACCGGTACACATCTCCCCGGTCCTCCCTGGTCAGCGGACGGTACAGCCAGCGGTCCCCGTATTTTTTCACGAAACTGTTGTAATGATTCTTTTTCTTATGGAGTTTTCTGCCCGCCAGGGTCCGGAGCGCTTCGCCGTCATAAAGGTAGTCCTTCATGTCCTCTTCTTCCCGGATCAGGTAATCCTCCGGATCCAGATCAAGGATGTCCATGGCACCCTCGTCCGCCAGCTTGATAAGCAGCGGCTTCTGCAGCACGTTATTGAAATAACTTCTGATCTCTCCAAAGCAGAAAGAAAGATCCTCCGGGCGGCACAAAGGCATGGCGCCGAAAGCTTCGCCGCACAGTTCGTAGAGCCACAGGAGACCGACCGCCTCGCCGTCGCGGAACACCTCCGCCACTCTGGCGTTGTAATAATTCTTCCAGAGGAAGCTCTCCAGCGGCACGCTGTCCGCCGTCAGATTGGGGCGAAGATTATAAAATCTGGCAAAGGGCTGCAGGTCATCGACCGTAAGCTCCCTGAATTCGCCTGTACCATTCTTTGTTTTAACGCTGTTCATAACTTGTAAAACGATTCCGCCTTTCTGTTCAGGCAATTTCCTCCCCGCTGATCAGGCGGTAGGCTTCTTTGTATTTAGCGATGGTCTTGTCGATCACGTCCTGCGGCAGGTCATAATTGCTGTCGGGGTTGGCCTTCAGCCAGTCGCGCACGAACTGCTTGTCAAAGGAAGGCTGGCTCTTGCCGGGCTCGTAGCCCTCCAGCGGCCAGAAGCGGCTGGAGTCCGGAGTCAGCATTTCATCCGCCAGGATGACTTCTCCCTCTTCATTGATGCCGTATTCGAACTTAGTGTCCGCGATGATGATGCCGCGGGAAAGGGCATAATCCGCGCACTTCTTGTAGAGGGCGATGGTGCAGTCGCGGATCTTCTCCGCGTATTCTTGTCCATGGCCCGGGAAATCCCGCTCCAGCACTTCGACGCAGCGGGCGAAATCGATGTTTTCATCGTGATCCCCGATCTCCGCCTTTGTGCTGGGGGTAAAGATCGGCTCAGGAAGCTTGCTGCACTCCAGGAGGCCCTCCGGAAGCGGAATGCCGCAGACTGTTCCGTTCTTTTTATAGCTCTCCCAGCCGCTTCCAGTAATGTAGCCGCGAACGATGCACTCAATGGGCAGCATGGTCAGTTTCTTGCAGAGCATGCTGTTCCCGTCAAATTCGGGGGTGCGGAAGAATTCCGGCATGTCCTTCACATCCACAGAGATCATGTGATTCGGTACGATATCCTTTGTAAAATCGAACCAGAAGCGGGACATCTGGGTCAGGACCGCTCCCTTCTTCGTAACCTTATTCTTCAGAATGACGTCGAACGCGGAAATGCGGTCCGTCGCCACCATGATCAGAGCATCTCCCACGTCATAGATCTCTCTGACTTTTCCTTCTTTAAACGGCTTGTACTCCTGCATGATAGTCCTCCTTGCGAGCTGTATGCCTCACCTCAGTTTGATTAGACCATCATACAACAAAAATCCCGGCTTTGACAGTACTCCTTTGAAAGAATCCCGGGCACAACTCTGAAAGGATCCCGGACACAAAATATTCACAGAAATATTTAGCACTCACCTCTTGACAGTGCTAATAATGAGTGTTATAGTACGCATAGAACAAAAGAGAGGGGTACGGAAAGAAATAAGAATCAACTCTCCGGTACATGCCCCGATCAGAATAGAAGGAGGATACGAAAATGATGTACATGCCGAGTATTTTTGGTGAGAACCTTTTTGATGACTGGATGAACGACTTCGGATTTGACAGGGATTTCTTCGGAAAGAAGAATCCTCTTTACGGAAAGCACGAAAAGAACCTGATGAAGACTGATATCCGTGAGAATGAGAACGGCTTCGAGCTGGACATGGATCTGCCGGGATTTAAGAAGGAAGACATCAAGGCCGAGCTTCACGAAGGCGTCCTGACCGTCAGCGCCGCAAAGAACCTGGACAAAGACCAGAAGGATGAAAAGGGCCGTTATATCCGCAAAGAGCGCTACAGCGGTGCCATGAGCAGAAGCTTCTATGTCGGCGATGCCCTGACGGAAGAGGATATCACCGCGAAGTTTGAGGACGGCATCCTGAAACTGAGCATTCCGAAGAAGACCCCGCAGCCTGAGGTCCCGCAGAAGAAATACATTGCGATCGAGGGATGAGAATCCGTAGTAGATGATATAGAAAAAACCGCCCGGCTTTGAGCCGGGCGGTTTTTTTGTTCCACCATTACATTTGCTTGTATTACGTCAGTTCTGAAAAAACCCCACTCTTCTATCTTGATTAAAACTTACTGAACAGCGGTAACGTTGACAGCCTGCGGTCCTCTGTTGCCCTCAGCAACTTCAAAAGTAACCTTCTGGCCATCCTCAAGGGTCTTATAGCCTTCTGCGTTGATGCCGGAGAAGTGGACGAAGATCTCGCTCTTGTCAGCATCATCCGTAATAAATCCATATCCCTTAGTCGCGTTAAACCACTTCACTGTTCCGTTATGCATTTCCCCTGCCTCCATAAAAATGTGAAAAATTGTGCTGCAATTCCAGCAAACAAAAAACACATACTCTGCATCATGGATGGAACTGCATGACTGCAGAACATGTGAATTGATGCTTACTCATATTGCAAATCGAGTATAACAAATCGTATTATCTGTGTCAATCGGTTCAAGGTCGGGAATCGTATAATTTTACAGAAAAAAATACAGATTTATCTTTTTCGTATGTGCATTTAAACGAATTATTTCAGGCCTGAACCGTCAATATGATAATAACCGTTATTACGTTGATTTTTCCGGTTTTCTGTCCTTCCCGGCTGTGTTATGATGGGACACATGATGAGTAAACAGGCAGAAGACAACAATATATATGATGATCTGGAGCGGCGCAGACGGCACCGGGCCGCCCTCCGGCGGAAAAGACAGAGGGTGCAGCGGAACAGGAGGATCGCGGTCTGCCTGCTGCTTCTGCTGATCGCAGTAGTTCTGCTGGTCCGCTGCGGAATAAAACATCGTTCTGATCCAGCTTCCAAAAACGCTCCGGCAGGCACTGCCGCAAACATTGCTGCAGGCGAAACCGGCGGATCCGGAACCCCGGACGGAACAGTCGGCGCTGAAAGCCCGGGTAACACGGACGGCACGGAAAACACGGGTGATGCCGGCGGAACAGAGAACGCAGTCGCTGCCAACGGGAGCGAGATCCAGGTGGATTCTCTTCCTGTCCAAAAAGATCCTGAGGTCGCCGATTTCTTTGAGGGCTACAGCCCCCGCCGGACTGGAAACACCGCAGTCATCGCCAACACCGAAAAAATGCAGAGCAGCTGGGCCATCCTGATCAATGCCGACACCGGTGAAGTCACCGCAGAACTTAACGGAAATGACCGCATCGTCCCGGCCTCCATGACAAAGATCCTGACGCTTCTGACTGCGGTGGACTACCTGCAGCAGGGAAAAGGAGCAGGAATGTCGGAAGCAGCGAAACAAAGCGGCAATTTCCTGGATGATACTTTCACTGTCACCATCGAGATCACGGATTATTCCTACCGGAACGGAGGCAGCGCGGTCGGATTCGGTGTGGACGAAACGGTCAGCGTGCGGGATCTCCTGTACGGCACGATCCTTCCCTCCGGAGCGGACGCCGCCCTTTCCCTGGCGCTCTATACCGCGGGCACCCACGAGGCCTTTGCGGACCTGATGAATCAAAAGATCGCGGAGCTCGGCCTTTCCGGCAGTTCTCACTTTACCAACTGCGTAGGGCTGTATGACGATGACCTCTACACGACGCCCTCCGACATGGCTATGATCCTTAAAGCCGCCGTGGAGAACGATCTTTGCCGGGAGGTGCTCTCCGCCCACACCTACACAACATCTTCCACGGAGCAGCATCCGGAAGGGATCACGGTCTCCAACTGGTTCCTGCGCCGCATCGAGGACAAGGACACCCACGGAATAGTGCGGTGCGCCAAGACCGGCTTTGTAAAGGAATCCGGAAACTGCGCGGCGAGCTATCAGATCTCCAACAGCGGCGTACATTATATCTGCGTCACCGCCCATGCGCACAGCGCCTGGCGGGCCATCTACGACCACGTGGAGATCTATGATCTGTACACAAACTGAATGGCTTTACACAAATTGAAACGGCAGCGGGATCGACCCGCTGCCGTTTTTTATATTTGTTCAGTATCTGAATGCTCTGTCAGATATTTATGCGAAAATGGGCTTCAGAGCGTCTGCCAGCTCATCCTTTTCCTTCTGCGCTGCCGCGAGGTCTTTGCCCAGGGTAGTGAAGTAGGCCTTGATCTTCGGCTCTGTGCCGGAGGGACGGACCACGACGGTGGCGCCGTCTTCCAGGCCGTAGATCAGGACGTTTGCCTTGGGAAGTCCGGTCTCTTCGGGCTTCGCGTAGTCAGCGACGCTGACGACCTTACGTCCTGCGAACTCCTTCGGAGCTTCTTCGCGGAGGCCGCTCATGATGCCGGCCATCTTGTCCATGCCGGACAGGCCCGGGAACTCGAAGCTGTCGACCTTGTTCAGGTAACGGCCGTACTGCGCGTAGATCTCTTCCAGTCTCTGCTTGATGGAGGAGCCGATGCTTCTGTAGTATGCTGCCATCTCACAGATCAGCATAGAGCCGATGACGGCATCCTTGTCACGGACATAGGGTCCTGCCAGGTAGCCGTAGCTCTCCTCAAATCCGAAGATGAAGCGGTCGACCTCGCCGGCAGCCTCGAGGCCTGCGATCTGGTCGCCGATCCACTTGAAGCCGGTAAGCACGTTTCTCATCTCCACGCCGTAGTGCTTCGCGACTGCGTCTGCCAGCGGGGTGGAAACGATGGATTTCACCGCCACTGCCTTCTCCGGCATGGTTCCCTTCTCGATGCGTCCTGCGCAGATGTAGTCCAGCAACAGTACGCCCATTTCATTTCCGGATACCAGCTCATAGGAGCCGTCCGGGCACTTCATCGCGATGCCTACGCGGTCCGCATCGGGATCCGTCGCCAGCATCAGGTCCGCGCCGACTTCCTTCGCCAGTTCAAGGCCCTTCTCAAGGGCGGCAAAGATCTCGGGGTTCGGGTAAGAGCAGGTGGTGAAATAGCCGTTCGGATACTCCTGCTCCGGAACGATGGTGATATCCGTGATACCCATATCCTTCAGGACTCTGGTCACCGGTACCAGTCCGGTTCCGTTCAGCGGAGAGTAGACCAGCTTCAGGCCGGCAGTCTTGCAGAGACCCGGACGGACCTGTCTTGCTTCGATGGCCTCGTAAAGGGCTTCCTTGCAGTCATCGCCCACGAACTTGATCAGGCCCTTTTCCACGCCTTCCGCAAAGCTCATGTACTTGGCGCCGGTAAGGACGTCGGTCTTCTGGATGGAATCGTAAACGACAGCAGCGGCATCGTCCGTCATCTGGCAGCCGTCCGGTCCGTAGGCCTTGTAACCGTTGTACTTCGCCGGGTTATGGGAAGCGGTCACCATAATTCCGGCATTGCACTTATAGTAACGGGTCGCGAAGGAAAGCGCCGGGACAGGCATCAGCTCATCATAGATGCGGACATTGATGCCGTTGGCTGCGAGGACGCCTGCCGCGTCACGCGCGAAATTCCAGCCCTTCAGACGGCTGTCGTAGCTGATCGCCACGGTCTGCGTTCCGCCCTGGGTCTTGACCCAGTCTGCCACACCCTGCGTAGCCTGGCGGACTACCCAGATATTCATGCGGTTTGTTCCTGCGCCCAACGTGCCCCGGAGC
>JAFSYO010000093.1 GCA_017449925.1 Stomatobaculum sp. | reverse complement strand
CCCTTCTGGTTCGTGAGGCGGGAGATGAGTCCGATCACGAACTTGCCCTCGTCCTTTTCAAGGCCCAGCTCTTCCTGCAGTGCCAGCTTGTTCGCTTTCTTCTTCTCCAGGACATTGGTGATGTCATAGGGCGCGGCCAGCAGCTTGTCCTCGGCGGTGTCCCACATGCCGTAGTCAATGCCGTTGACGATGCCGCGCAGCTTGCCGGAGTGATAGCGGAGATGTGCGTCCAGGTTCTCTCCGTAATACGGAGTCTGGATCTCGCCGGCATAGGTCTCGCTGACGGTGGTGATCATGTTGCAGTAGGTCAGTCCGCCCTTGAACATGTTGGCGTCGTTGTAGCCCTGCTTCAGAGCGTCCTTATTGAACACATACTCCGGAAGGCCGGACCAGTAGCGGATCGTCGGGATATCGAAGATGCCCTGGAACCGCAGGTTGTGGATGGTCAGCATGACCTTGGAGCGGCCCAGCGCCGTATCCTGGAACATGGTGCGGAGATACACCGGCACCAGACCCGCCTGCCAGTCGTGGCAGTGGATCACGTCCGGGATCCAGTCCATATAATTCAGGGCTGCCAGAGCTGCCTTCGAGAAGTAGCAGTACTTCGGAATATCAGCGATCAGGTTCGTGTAGGGATTGCCGTCGCTGAAGAACTCCTCGTTGTCGATGAAATCGTAGACGACGCCGTCCCAGACATACTCCATGATGCCCACATAGTACGAGCGGCCGTCCGCGCACAGATCCATCTCAAAAGCGCCGCGGTACACCATCTTCTCCTGGTACTTCTGCGGAATGCACTTATATCTCGGAAGAATGACCTTGACATCGCAGTTCTGCGCGATCAGCGCCTTGGGCAGAGCGTACATGACGTCGCCCAGACCGCCGGTCTTGACGAAGGGATAGCACTCGGAGCCGATGAAGACGACGCTTCTTCTCGGCTGCGGGAGTTCCGGCTCCGCCGGAGCTTCGGGAGCTGCTTCTTCCTTCACTTCTTCCGCTGCCGGAGCAGCCTCTTCCTTCACTTCCTCGACTGCCGGAGCAGCCTCTTCCTTTACTTCCTCAGCCGCAGGAGCAGCTTCTTCTTTCACTTCTTCCACTGCCGGAGCAGCCTTCTCCTTCACGGCCTTTTTCTTCGCCGGAGCCTTTTTCGCCTTCTTCGGTTCTTCCTTCAATTCCTCAGCAGGTGCCGCTTCCACTGCCGCTTCCGCTGCCTTCACCTCTGCGGTCTCCTTCACTTCCTTGGCCTTCTTCGTGGTCTTGGTCTTCGCCGCCTTGGTTTCCTTTGTTTCCTTCGCTGCCTCACTCTTCTTGCTGACTGCCATCTCGGTTCTCCTTGTCGTTTTCTGATAAAAGTATTACAGTGATCGGAACACAAACTTTCAGCATCCTGGTGTCCGGGATGCCGCGCAGTTATATACTGCTTTCATTATACATTCCCGATTCCGCCTCGGCAATCACTTCTGCTTCAGCAGCGTCCAGTTCTGACTTTAATTCTTCATTTCGCCTGCGCGCTTCCGCTTCTCTTGCTTCCGCCTCCTCTTTCTCCCGTTCCAGTTTCGCTTTCCGCTCTTCTGCTCTCTTCTGGGAAAGTTCTTTCTGCTTCTCCAGTTCCCGAAGAAGTCTGCGGAGTTCCCTCTCCCGGTTGTCCCACCAGTCGACGGTCCATATCCGGTACAGCGACCAGCCCAGATTCTTCAGCACACCGGCCTGAGAAACCTCGCGGTCCCGGGTGTTGGCGGTCCTGCGGTAGCTGTCTCCGTCAAGCAGGACGCCCAGCATATATTCTTCCGGCTCGTAGGGATCGATCACCGCGATATCCAGGCGGAAATCGGAATGTCCCACCATGGTCTCGCAGCGGTAACCGCTTTCTTCGATGAAACTGCGGACACTCTGAAGGATTCCGTCGTCCTCTTCTGCTCCTGCCTTCTTTCCTGCGGATCCGCCCAGGCTTCCGCCGTCCGCGTAGCTCAGGAAATCCCGGAAGGCGACGACGCCCTCGGGCGAGGTATCCGTCACTTTCATGTCCTCCGGTCCCATGCTGGCAAAAACTGTCATGGAGATCCTCGAGCGGGAGAACGCCACGTTCAGGCGCTTGCTGCCGCCCTCCTGGTTGATGGGGCCGAAATTCATGGATATGCGCCCTCTTTCATCCGGGCCGTAGGTGATGGAGAAGAGGATCGCGTCCCGCTCGTCTCCCTGGACGTTCTCCAGGTTCTTCACGAAGAGCGGATCTTCCCCACTGTTCGCCCACTCATCCAGTGCCGGATCCCTCTGGTACTGCCTCATCAGAAGATTCTCGATCAGCGCCTGCTGCTTCACGTTGAAGGTGACCACGCCGACGCTCTGGGACCGGAGTTCCGGATCCAGGTAGCGACGCAGGATCTCCTGCACCACTGCCTCCGCTTCTTTCGGATTCGTACCGTTCCTGTAGACGCCGTCCACGCGCACCGTCTTCACCCGGCGCTCCCGGTCGTTCGCCGACGGGAAGGTAAGCATCCTGTTCTCATAGAAATGCCGGTTGCTGAAAGCGATAAGGCTCTCATGGGAGCTGCGGTAATGCCACTTCAAGTACAGAGAAGGAACTCCCAGCGCCAGGGCGTCCTCCAGGATGCTGTCCAGGTCGTCCAGCTGCAGGTCCTCTACCTCCGGGCCGCTCCCCGAGAAAAATGACGTCGGCGGCATCTGTTTCGGATCGCCCACGATCACCGCGTCCTTTGCCCGGTACAAAGTGCCGGCCGCCTTGCAGGTGGGAAGCTGGGACGCTTCGTCGAAAATCACGATGTCAAAAAGATCGTTCTGCTGCGCCAGATACTGGGCCACCGAGTTCGGGCTCATCAGCATGCAGGGACAAAGCGCCGGCAGAATGTGAGGGATTCGGTCGAACAGCTTCCGGATCGACATTCCCCTGGCGGTGCTTCCGATGGCCTTTCTCAGCAGAGTGAGCTCCAGCCCTGCCTCGGGAGACGTCCAGGGCGTCGGAATCCGGGAGACCAGCTTCCGGAGGATCTCCGTCCTGGTCTTCTGCATCACCGCGTCGTCCATGATCTTGAACTGCCGGACTGCCTCCTCGAAGGACGCGCCGGAGAAGCTGCTCAGAACATCGTCCCGGCTGATCGTCTCGCTGATCAGCGCGGTGTAGACGCCTTTCCTGTAAGCATCCTGAAGCTGTTCTGCGTCCATGCCGCCCTCATAGGCCTCCACCGCAGGCTGAAGCCCGGCCAGCATGCATTCCTGCCGCACCTGGTTGTAGAGTCCCAGATCCTTCAGGGCGCCCTGGTTCTGGAGAAGGGCACTGCAGAAGTTCCGCTCTTCCTCGATCCAGTTTCCGCTGTCCGCCGACGGTGTCCTCTTCAGCAGATCGTTCAGGCGCTGTTCCGTACCTGTCAGCGCGTGGAAGCTTTCCAGGAACTCTTTGAAGATAGCCGTTGCGGAAGCATCGTCCGCCAGCAGCCGTATCATATCCGGACCGCCCGGGAATTTCTCCTCTCTCTTCCTGAGGGTCGCGGCAGCCGCCCGGGCCTTGTGGAAGCTGTCCCCGTCGGCCAGCTGACGTACCACGCTTTTTTCGTTCTCCGGAAGCTGGTCGAAGACAGACTGCAGCTGCTCCCGGTTCCTCCGGCAGGCTGTCACCGCCTGGAGAAGCCCCGGGATCTCCTGGAAGCTCAAGGGCCGGATGGAATACTGCTCCAGCTCGGCTGTCACGGCGTCCATGGCGCCCTTTTTGCCGAAAAGCTTCTTTTCCGCCTTCTCGTGCTTTTCAAGGAACCACGCCATGTCAAGGTTCAGGAACTCCTTCTTCCAGGTCTTAAGAAGCTCCTCCTCCTCTGCCCGGACCGCTTTTTCCCGATTGTAGTATGAGAACAGGGTCTCCTGGCTGCTTTTCAGCACGGCGCGGTACACTTCCGGCGCGGCTGATGCCTCCGAGAACAGCTTCGCCGTACTGTCCAAAGCCAGATAATCCTTTTTCTTTCTGGGAGTATTCTGTCCCAGAAGCTGGGCCGCCGAGACAGCACTTCTCTTTGCTGACTCCAGAAGTGTCCGGTATCGTTCTGTTTCCTCCCGGACTGCTCCTCTTACTTCTGCGCTGTAAGAATCCAGATGCACCCCGGCCAGCGGGTTGTCCGCCATGCCTCCCATGACGCCGCCCGCCGCCGTCAGCCGGGCGATCAGCGGCAGATGGGACCGGAGATCCTTCTCTGTAAAAGCTTCTGCTGCTCCGGAGCTGAAGATAACTGCCTTCTCCTGTCCCCGCACCTTCTCGTACCGGTCGATCATCCCGCGGAGACTCAGTCCGCATTTCCGGGGCGTATGCAGGTGGTTCACATATTCATCCAGCTGGCTGCGGCTCAGCCCCAGGCTCCGCAGGGCATCTTCGTACTCCGGCTGTTCTGCCGGGGCCTTCGCTTCCAAAGCGCGGGAAAGCTGCTCCAGCACATGCTTCTTGTTTGCCTTATCCGAGTGGAGCTCCAGGCAGAAATCCCCGATGCCGAGAGAAGTAAGTCTTCTCTGCACTACGGACAGGGCAGCCATTTTCTCCGCGACGAACAGGACCCTTTTCCCCCGGGCCAGCAGGGAGGAGATCATTCCGGTGATGGTCTGGGACTTTCCTGTCCCGGGCGGTCCGTGCAGCACGAAGGTCGTCCCCCGGACTGCGGTCCGGATCGCCTCCAGCTGGGTCTCATCCGCCGCCACCGGCAGCGGGAAGTCCTCCTCTTCCTCCTCCGGCAGTTCATTCTCCCAGTCGATGCGGCCCTTCAGGAGGCTCCGCACGATCCGGCTGCTCTCCAGGAGGTCCCCCGCGGTGTGGATATCGTTCCAGATGGCAAACTGGGCAAAACTGAAGTTCCCGATCACGCATGTCTCTTCCACGTCCCAGTTCTTAAAGCTGAACAGGCGGCTCCGCACCAGGTTGAAGACCCTGCGGATATCGATGCCGTGTTCGTCCGTGGGAAGCGGTTCCAGACCGCCGATCTCCAGAGAGAAGTTCTGCCGCAGCATCTCCAGCAGCGTGCTGTTGAAATGCGCCTCCTCCTCTCTGAGGTGAAGTGCGTACCCCTGGGCTGCAGGCTTCCGCACCATCTCCGCCGGCAGAAGGATCAGCGGCGCGTAGCAGGGCGCGCTCTCCTCCTCCGGGTACCATTTCATCAGACCCACGGCAAGATAAAGGCTGCTGACGCCGTTCTCCAGCTGCGAAGTCCTGGCTGCCCGGTAGATCTTTGTCAGGTCCTTCTCCATCTGCTTCGGCGTGTTGAAGGTGTACAGCCGGTGATTTCTGTACTCCTGCCGTATCTTCTCATTCAGGTCAAAATCCTCTCCTGCAGGCCAGCGGTACAGCTCGAACACATTGCCCTTTGCCTGTATGTCCTCCAGCCAGGAAGTCTCCTCCGTGCTTCCGTCCTCGTTCGTTTTCACAACGTTTCTGGTGGTCAGCCACTCCGGCACCGCCATGATCTGGAATTCCTGACCGTCCGCCAGGGCGTCCTCCAACTCATCCACATGACAGGATAAGATCGGGACGATGGAGGAGCGGCGGGACAGGTTCAAAAGCATATTCCGGAGAGTCAGGTCCAGAAGCCTGCTCTCCCAGAGTTCCCGTTTCCCCGTCGCCTTTTTCGGCATGACGGCGGAGACATCCGCCGCTGTGATGTCAAGCTTCGCCGGCGCGGAGGTGATATGTTCCTCCGCCTTCTCCTGTTCGGGGATCACATATTCCCCGTTGTTCCTGATCCGGAAGGCCAGCGGCCGGATCCCGCTGCTCCTCGCGCAGGCCACATCCACCGCGAAGCGGAACATGTCCGCCTCCGCCAGCATCTGCTTCGCCATGCGCTCCGAGTCCTCGAAATCCACCTCTTTTCCAGCGCAGAAAGACGTGCACTCCACAAAGGTCAGTTCGTCGGAGCTGTTGTTATAGCGCATCCTCAGCTCCCGCACGGAATCGAGGACGATGCTGCCGGCCTTCAGTTCTTCCTGGGAGCGCTCCCTGAGCCACAGTCCGGCAAAAATATGACCATCCATCATGACCAGGAGCGGGTGCAGGCCCAGGGCCTCCAGGCAGGCAGCGTAAAGAAGCGTCAGGTCCATGCAGGTACCCAGGCGCTGTTCCATCACCGTTTCCGGCGTGCGGATCCGCTGCCCTGCCGCCGTAAAGCTCGCCGGAGGCTCCGCGTAGACGATATTCTTCTTCTGGATGGCGGCATAGGCCGCAGCTGCCAGCTGCCGGACCCGGTTCGGGTCCTTCTTCTGATATCCGTCCAGGGCGGAGGAAAGCTTCCATATGGCCAGCCGCTCCGAGGCGTCATGCAGCAGCATGGCGATCACCGGATGGTTCGGAAGGACAAAGGAAGCCAGGAAGCTCTGGTATGTGCTGCCCCCCTGCCACTGGTCATAGGCCAGGACGCGCATTTCCTCCTGGCACCCGCAGATACTCTCTCCATCTTTCAGGAGTTCCACCGTGACCACCGTCACGATCTCCTCCGTGAGTCCCGCCAGCATCTTCCCGTCGATCATAAGCGCGGGGTCGGAGATCGCCACCGGCTTCCCGGAAGGCACCGCCGGAAGCGGCGTAGTCTGCTCCGCAAAGAAATGAACATCCGATGTGATGTGCAGCGCCAGACCCTCTGCCGGAACGCCCGTCTCGTTTGTGATATAGATCTCCCGAACCGGAGACACATGATTCTGGTACAGAGCATAGTTGAACACGCCCATCCGGCCCACTGTGATCCCGATGCCCTTTCCAGCTGTCTCTCCCGCGGCTGTCCTGAATGAATACATGATTCCCTCCGTTCTGTTCCCGGGTTCTATTCCCCAAGTTCTGTTCCCGGTCGTGACTAATGATCAATAATCTTTTTCCATTATAACAAGGGAATGCCCTTCGCGGAGATGTTTTTGTGTCTCTGTTGTGATATACAGGGAGTATCATAGAAGCTGAGGAATAATAGATATTGGAATGCCGCTTTTGACGCGCAATCCAGAATTGAACTTTAGAGAGAGGAAAAGAAAATGGAAAATATGAATGTGTCCCGCGGTGAAGAGGTCCGGGAGCAGATCCGGAGGACCCGGCACCGCATGGAAGTGAAACTGTACGCGGCCTGCATCATCCTGGGGCTGATGGCCGCCTGTCTGCTGGTGTTTTTTATCACCGATGATTTTGAGCCCGTCGAAGAACTGAAAGAATTCCTGGGGATGTTCGGCCTGTCGGCGGAAAAGCCTGATTTCGGAGCCCTCCTGCTGATCCTGCTGGTTCTGATCGGCATTATCGGCGGAATCGGCTCCATCATCCTGATGCTTGTCGTGTATCTTTTCACCGTCTATTCTCAGTACGCGAGCCAGCTCTCCTATAGTGTCCGCGTATCGGAGAAGAATTTCCCGGAGATCTACCAGAAGGTAAAGGAGTATACAGAGCTTCTGGATCTTCCCAAAGAACCCGAAGTCTTCGTCCAGCAGATGAACGGAGAACTGAACGCCTTCACCTGCTGGGTCCCCGGCCGGATCTTCATCCAGCTTAATGCGGAGATCGTGGACCTGGCCTATATGGAGAATAAAGATTTCGATACCGTCTACTTTATCATGGCCCACGAAATGGGCCACGCCTACCTGCACCACGTACAGCTGCAGTATGCCGTCTGGTGTATGCTGATCAACTTCATCCCTGTCCTCGGACAGTATATCCTGTTCCCCCTCCTGTCCCGTTCCAGAGAGTACTCCGCGGACCGCGTCGCCCAGGCGCTGACCGGCGGGACCTCGGAACTGGAGGCCATGATGCTGCTGAGCGCCGGCCGCCACGCATACAAATATCTCAGCCCTCAGGACTACCTGCGGGACATCACCCGGAAACGCAACCCTGTGGAGCGCTTCGCAGTCCGTATGGTAAACCTCCTGGCGACCCATCCCATCATGCCCTACCGCACCCAGGCCATCCTGGACCCCGGGAAAAAGTCCGGAAAACTACTGTGATCGAAAGTTTCAGTGTTCCAATGGCGTTTTTTATGGCGTTTAACAGCGCTCTATTGACGTTCGGATTACCTTCGAATGGCGGGTGGGGCTATATTGAAAAGTTTTGAAATGCACTCCCTCCCCTGATCCGGTTTTTCCTCGTTTTTGTCCGAATTCAAGCATTTTTTGAGCCGGGATTTACTGGACTGGGGGTATTACAGACAAGTACTGAAATGCACTCCCCTCTTTCTCGTTGAAACAATGGAGTGCTTTCGAGGACTTAAACTCTATACCCCCACTGTTTCCTAAAAATGAACAGAATCACGGAATCAGCCAGCAGGAGAATGGAGTGCATTTGAGTAGTTTCACATATAGCCCCAGACCTGAAGTTGAATTTTTCTAGTAATTCAGGTATGAAGAATGAACTATGACTGACGGATAACTGTTGTATTTTAAAAAGGCTGCCGCACCACTGCGACAGCCTTTTTAAAATGTATATCGTATTAAGTTTAATTGATTCCAAAGGCTCCCGACGTATTATCTCGCCTTCTCAAAAAGCTGGTAATCCTTGGGGTTATCCTTGTCCCCTCCCCAGGTGAAGCCGTGGGCCGTAAACAGCTGGTACGCCAGATCGTTGTGGTCGATCATGTGCGGCAGTCCTGCGCTTCTGTCCACATAGGCGGAGGCATTATCATGGGACCAGTGCGGCTCCCCGTCAGAGAACGTCACGTAAGGATTCTGCTGCGGGTTGAAATCGATCGCCAGACCCAGCGCATGGTTGGAAAGGTTCCCGCTGCTGTTCCGTCCGCTGTAGCGGAATACGGAAGTGTTGTTCCTGTCGATAGAATACGATCCGGAAGAACTCGCGGTCCCCTGCCAGTAGTCGTCGATCAGGTGCATGGAACTAACCTGGTATTTCTGCCGGAACAGCTCCTCAAAGATCTCCGTGATATCCTGCTGGATGTCTTTGTTGACGATCAGCTCTCCGACCTGGATGTTGCCGTCGTAATTATAATGCAGCACCTTTACGTAGCGGAGATCCTCCAGCGCGATATCCGGATTCTCCCTCCAGGACTTGCCGTTGATGCGGTTATAGACATAATCGCCTTCCTTGATGGCGAGGATCTGCGTATAGTCCTCCGGTCTCGAAACATTGATGTCCAAGGAAGAAAGGACCTGTCCTGCCGCCACACCGACCAGCGGAGATGACTTCAGCACCGTGGATTCTTTGGTGTAACTTACAGGATCGTCTCCATCCTGCGCCTTTGCCTGTGCGAGGGATTTCCCCGCTGTGCTTTCCTGTCCGGCTGCTGCCGCTGCAGCTGCTGCAGTTCCCTGACCAGTTGCTGTCGAAGCTGTTGTGGTTCCCTGGCTAGCAGCCGTAGTATCTGCAGATGCTGCTGCAGTTTCTGCGGCTGCTGCTGCAGTTTCTGCGGATGATGCTGCCGTAGTTTCTGCTGCAGCTGCCGATTCCTCTGCTGCTCCAGGTGCCGCAGAAAGAACTGCCTGTCCCGAGGGCGCTGCGGCATCTTCTGCAGCCGCTGCTTCCGCCGCAGCCGATGTTCCTTCTGCTCCTGCCGCCGCCAGTGTCTCTGTATTAGCTGCTCCCTCTGCGGGCGCTGCGGCATCTTCCTGTGCTGCCTCCTCCGCAGGTGCAGCCGCCTCTTCCTGGGCTGCTTCCTCCGCAGGTGCAGCCGCCTCTTCCTGAGCCGCCTCTTCTGCAGGCGCTGCGGCATCTTCCTGTGCCAGGGCCCGGGGCGCTATGTTCTCAGATTCCTGAACAGATCTTTCTGTCTGGGAGGTTCTGGCAGACGCCGCTGACTCCGCGGTCCCTGTGGACTTTGTGGATTCTGATGTCTTCGCGCTTCCGGATGACTTTGTGGTCTCCGATGTATTCGAGCTCCCGGATGACTTTGAAGACTCCGATGCTTTCGTGGTCTCCGACGCCTTTGTGCTTTCAGCTGCCCTTGTGCTTTCAGCTGCTTTTGTGGTCTCCGCCAGCACGCTCTCCGCGGAAGGCTTCTCCGGCTCCTGTGAAGCGGCATCCACTACCGACTCCCGGACTGTCCGGACCACGGTATCTTCTTCCGCTTCCAGTCGTTTCTTCATACTCCGGCCGCCCAGCAGGAATCCCAGCAGAAAAGCCAGGACTACCAGCAAAAGCACTATGGCCGCCAGCATCTCTATCGAAATACTACGGGTTCTTCTCCTTGGTGAGTACATGTCTGCCTTTCTCCATTACAAAATTTGCGGGGCACAAAAACGCCTCATTCTTAGTCTAACAGCAAATTGCAAAAAGGTCGACATAAAAATTTATTGTTTTTTTATTACTGGCCTGGTTTTTGTTATATTTTCGGGAAAATTCCGGAAAACTGCCGGGATACTGCCGGAAAGAATCAGCCGCCCTGCCAGGCCATGTCCCAGAAGCCCAGCTCATAACGGCAGCAGTTGACAAAGATCTCTTCCAGGTGATCCTTCTGTTCCGCGGGAAGTCCTTCCGCCAGCCGGTTCATCAGCACGATCAGGTTCCGGTTGGTCTCCTGGTACTCTTCGCCGGCATATCCCTGGATCCATTCCCCGTAGAACGGATGCTCCGCGGCGCCGGGGATCGCCGCCAGCATGAGGCCGATGTCCGCATAGCTCCAGGAACAGGAAAGAATGGCCGCAACGATGTCGGCGACGCTTCCGGCCTGGGCTTCGGCGATCATGTAGCTGGTATAGGAGATATTCGGGAGGTCCGCCTTGACCGTTTCCGCTCTCTCCTCAGAAATGCCCAGCCGCTTCATGTAGGCCCGGTGGATCTCCATCTCCCCGTGCAGGACTGCGTCCACATTCCTTGCGAACTCGCGCATCAGCGCCGGCTCCTTCGCCTTGACCGTTCCCAGGGCAAATACCCTGGCATAGTCATACAGATAGACATAGTCCTGCAGCATAAAATACTGGAACTTCTCCATCGGCAGGCTCCCGTCCCCAAGTCCCTTCACAAAAGGATGCTCCATACACTTCTTCCAGACCGGGGCAGCTGCCTGGTACAGACGGTCCGTAAAACAAAGGCTCTTTTCGGATGTATTCATCTCTGTTTTTATCTCCTATCTCATTTTCTCCAGCAGTTCTTCCGCGAACTGTATTGCGTGGTTTCTCTTGTCTTCGTCCATGAACACGGTCTGATATCCCATGTGGCGTTCACAGAGCATACCCAGGTACTCCAGCTTCGAGTGTTTGCAGTATCTCCTGATTCCTTCCTCGAGAAGGTCAGCACCCTTTTCAGGACGGTACCCGCAGGTGGTGATCAAAGCGGTCTGCTTCCCTTCCCACAGTGAAGGACCGCGTTTTTCTCCGTAATACATATTGAAAGCGTAGACCATCCGGTCCAGCAGAGCTTTCATCGGAGCCGTGCAGTACCAGGAGTAGATCGGCGTCGCCAGAAGGATGAGATCGCTTTCCTGCACCGCGGCAGCCGCCTTCCCGAAATCATCTTCCTGGATACAGTTCACCACGGTCCAGTCTTCCTGACATGCCCTGCATGCCCGGCAGGGAAATATCTCCATATCATACAGGTCGAACTCCGTGATGCTGCAGCCCGCCTCCCTGAAGCAGGACACAGCCGAATCCGTCAGCGCGTTGGTATTCCCGTTTTTTCTGGGGCTTCCCCGGAATACCACGATCGACTTTCCCATACTGCGCCTCCTCTCTGTTTTCCCTGATATCCTGATCCAGCCGTCAAAAGCTGATTCTACATCAATCATATCATAAGAAACTCCATTTTATGTTATGATGGTTTCGGAACTCATTGGTTTCGGAATTCATTAGTTCCGGAGCTCATCCGTCTCAGTAACCATTTTCCTCAGTATCAATCAAAGGAGTCTCATATGTCAGTTGAACGCTTCATGAAACTTGCGGAAGATAATCAGGGGTTCGAATTGATCCACGCCTACCGGGACGATGTGGACCATGATATGGGCTGCAAAGACAATTCCTGCTGGTATATCATCAAGAAGAACGGCAAAGATGTGGAATCTTATACAGGCACCTTACAGGACGGCGTGTGGCATGACCAGCGCATCAAAGGGAGCGGCAAAAAGAAGATCGTAACGGATATACCCTCCGGCAGCACCATCAAGCGCATCGCGGCCCAGGCGTACCTCATGCAGGACCAGGCCTGGGTGCAGAAAAGAAAGCCGTCCGTAATCCAGGACAGCCATCCGCATTTTCACTATGTATACGGTTTTGGAGACAAAGCTCTGGATGTGTCAGAACAATACGGTGTGACCATCGCCTATTCCGATATTAAAGATGTGGCCGCCGGTTTTCACCTGAGATATCTCTGGACCGGAGACGACGTGGAAGTCTGATCTTTACAAGGAAAGGAAACACAAAATGGATATTCTGCTGCTCGTTATCTGTCTGCTCGTCCTTTTCAAAATTACCGGTCCCATATTAAGGATCTTCGGGAAGATCATCGGGGGATTGATCAGCCTTGTCCTCCATATTATTCTTGCCTTCATTATAATTGTTCTGTTCGGAGGGGCATTGTTCCTGGTGCCGGTGATCCTTGTCGTCGGGCTCATTGCCATTCTTTCCAGCAAATGAACTTTATACAAATAACAGGAGGGCCCGCAGGTCCTCCTGTTTTCTATTTCAATTCATCCGAATACGCATCCCGGAGATCGATCAGAATCCGTGGCCGCCGCCTCCGCCGCCGCCCTTGGACGGCGGGTCATAGGTGCGTTTCGTGCGGATGATCTTCTGCGCGGCGTTGCTGGCTGCCACGCTGCCGATCACACCGCCCGCCAGGACATCTGCCGTAGGAGGTTCCACTCCCACGGTGAGGGTGACCATCCAGTAGTTCAGGATGCAGGAAAGGAGGAGCGCCAGCAGAACGCTCGTGATCAGCTTCATAGGCCGGGCGATCTTTCCTCCGTCAAGAAGCACCGTGATCTGGGAAAGAGCTTCCGACGCGCATTTGTAATAGCGTCCCTTTGTGGCGTGCCGGTACACGTTGTCGCAGATGATGTTGGCATACCCCTTGGTAATGGTCTTGTAGATCTCGCCGTCGCTGCAGATCCAGATGTTCCGGTTTCCCATGTCGATGATGAAGATGGTTCCGGAGACGCCGTTCCCGAAGAGGGAGATGTAGGCATCCTTCGCAAAGTTGGAAGTATTCTGTCCCTGGACGTAGGCTGTCACCACCGCCGCGTTCCCGTACTCTGTGATGGGGATCAGCTGCTCGGCGAGACGCTCTTCATCGCCCTTGTTGAAAAGGTCCGCGTCATCCGCGAGATAGGCGAAATACCCGGTCTCGTTGTTCTCATAAGTCTTTTTCCCGGTGGAGAAATCGGAAGTAAAGCCGAAGCCTGTCACCTCCGAGATCATGAAGGCGCCCGCAAGGATCAGAAGACAGATGCCGATCACTGCCGCCGGCTTCACGATCACGCTGCCGGTCTTCCCAGCTTTCCCGGCTTTCCCGGTTTTCCCTTCCTTGCCTGCCTTTTCTCCGGTCTGATTCGCTTTTTCGTCAGCCTTCGCAGCTGTTCCTGCTTCACCGGTTTCCCCGGCGGCCTCATATGCCTTCTCCAGGCCGTCCCCGACATTTCTCTCGAAGAAATGCGGGATGGGGCTGGTGACCAGAAGGTTGTAATAGCGGATCAGACAGAACACCGAGAACAGGATGCCCAGCAGTGCAAACACGGAGCCGCCGTAGTACCAGAGGTCCGACACCGGCCGCACCATGGTGATGACCGCTGCCGCGAATGCCGCCAGGATCGCGCCCATTCCTCCGTTCACTGCTTCCTTCTGCTGGATATCCCCCGCAATCTCCCGGCCGCGAAGGAACACGAAAAAGGTGATAATGATCACCGCGATGCCGCTGACGATCCTTCCGCTGCCGTCGGAGCCGAGCCTCGGGACAAGAATATATAAGAACAGCGCGATCACGCAAAATGAGAAGAAGGGCAGTTCCTTCAGGATCAGTCCGCCTAATTCCAGCAGCGCATCCAGAAAACCTTCCTTCCCTGCCGCGCTCTCCTTCAGCCTCTTCTCCGCTTCCGGGTTCACCGCGAGGTAACCTTTATCTTCCGCGTGCAGTTCCCTGCGGGCGATGGCCGTCAGCTGCCGAGTGTAGACCTGCCCCATACCCGCCGCCAGGATCCCGGAGAGGAACAGCATGGTGTAGGGCGTGATCGTCAGGATACAGTAGATCAGCGCGAACAGCGGCACCGCCGTCAGAAGAGAAAACAGCAGATACTTCCTGAAATCCACCGGAAGCTCCGCACACACTTCTCCGGTCTGCCCGTTCACGACAGAATAGGACACCCGGTCATTCTTTCTCCAGGTCAGGAACCAGACCGGCAGAAAAGCGGAGCGGGTCTTCTCCAGCCGCACCTTCATATTCCCGCGCAGCGTCTTCATATTCTCCGGTTTCTCCGGCTTCGGGTCGCGGAACCCCGCCGCCTCCGTGATCCGGTCAAAAGCCGTTTCCGCCGCGGCGTTCCTGGCGTCTTCCGCGTAGGTCTTTGCCGGGGTATCCGCCCGGTCAGCGAAGAAGCCCAGCATCACCGCCGGCGTGTAGGGGATCATGTCCTTCGTCTCAAAGGGCGTCACCGCCTGCCCCAATGTATCCCGCAGCGTGGAGGAGGCGTCGTAGGGCACTCCGTCGAAGGAGACCTCGGACTCGCAGGTAAGTTCATGGGTCTTTTCCACATTGTAGTTCCCGTCCCGCTCATGCGTCTTCGCGGTGAAGCGGATATCCGGCCCCAGCTTCACATCGTACAGCCAGTAGGGCATGTAGATGCCGCGGAAGCGGTCCAGGAACGCCGGGTCCCGCATAGCGGAGGGCGCGTAGATCTTTTTCGCCACGGTTTTGGCGTACAGATCCTTGACCTCCTCCTTCGTCTTTTTGAAGGGGATGATGTTGTCAGCCCGCCGGAAACTTCCTTTTTCTCTCTCCAGCACTGCAAAAGCGCCGCAGTATGTGCAGTAATCCGCCGCAGTCAGGTTGGTGCTCATGATCTGGCCGCCGCAGTTCGGGCAGTGGAAAATATACGCTTCCCCCGACTCCTTCGCGGTGCTCTCCTCTTTCAGATCTGTATACTCCGTAGCCGACTTGCAGTGGGCGCAAAGCAATTTCTGCGAAGCAATGTCAAAGCGGAGTTCTCCTCCGCACCTCGGGCATTCGTACATAGCCGTCTACCTCTCCTCACAGCAGGACTGTCGCGATATATTCCGCGTCGTCCGGTATTTCAACGCAAGGATCTTTGATCACCACTTCCGGTTTCTCGCCCTTCTCTTCCAGAGCTGAAATAAAGTGGCAGAGGGCGATGCCGATATCGATCTTCTGCATATCTCCGACGGCTTCTCCTGTGAACCCTTTGTCCTTTTTCTCATAGAAGTGGAAGGCTCCGTCGCGGAGGATGATCCTCCAGGGCTGTTTATTGGCCGCAGAGGGAGCCCACCGGACCGCCTCGATCACGTCGGAAAGTTCTTCCCTGAGGGCGCCTGCCACCGGCAGATTCCACATCTTGTCATAGAAGAACTTTTCCGGGGGACGTCTTGTGTCCGCCCCGACGCTCTTCCTCATGACCGCTTCCCGGATCGCCGGCTTCTTCGCGGGATATCCCAGAGGACTGACGCAGGGCATCATTTCCCCTTCCCCGAGTTCGACAGCCTTCTCGAAGATCTGGCGCCGCATGGTCCCGCCGATCCACACCGTCCCGATGCCGAGGGACCAGGCATAAAGGACCAGCTTCTCAAAAGAGTAGCCAAAAGCGACATCCGCGTATTCCTTCTTCTCTACCTTGCCCGCGACATAGTACTTTTCTCCCAGCACCACGGGGCTGGACAGCTCGAACTGCTCCGCGTCCAGAAGGAAAAACTCCACAGGAATGTAAAAGGGATTGCTGATCTCTGTCATATACTGTTTCAGCTTCTCCAGATCCTCTTCCCTGAGTCCGGTCCCGTCGTAGGTCCTGACACTTTTTCTTCCAGCAATCGTCTCAAATATCATAATCTGAACTCTTCCTTTCTCATTCAGTGTTTTTAATTGGTACTGCTGACCTCATTGTTATCTGATGGTCTCTCCCTGCGGAAAGGGCGCTCCCAGCGGTGGATCTCCGGGTATTCCAGGGAGAAGCCCAGCTGGAAGATCAGTTTGATGATCCACAGGAACACGACCATGATCGCTACCGGGACCACGCAGGCAGTGACGATCATCAAAGCCAGGGCGCGCAGGAAACCGGTGATCAGGCGTTTTGCTTTCTGGACCATTTCCGAACTGAAGGAAGACACCGTGGTCATGATCTTTTCGACGATGTTCTGGTCTTCCTCCCCGTTCTCTTCCACACTGCCTTCTTCTATCTCCATGGACAGGTCTCCGGCGGCAGATATGGTCTCCTGGAACGTCTCCTGCTGGGTGGCATAGACAAGATCCGACACCACAAGGCCGGCGGGCACCATCGCCCAGATCAAGGCTCCGGAAAGCAAAAGGCAGCCGGCGAAGATCCGCAGCGCCCTTCGGTCCCAACATTCACTTAGGAGATACAGAATTATCGTCCCGGGCACGATCAGGATGCAGAAAACATAGCCGATCACTCCGAACATCAGCTTCTCGAAGTACAGCACGCACAGTACGAGGAGAAAGCCGCCTCCGAAATCAGCCAGTTTTTCAGCGATGGGCGTCGCGGTGTCCCCGGGGATCGCCGACACCGCCAGGGAAGCTGCGGAGGATGCTCCGGCAAGCTCCAGCGTGGTCGTGATCTTCCGATCGATGGATTCGTTCAAAGAGATCATCATGGGATTCTCTGCGGAAACGACCCGGGGCGCAATAATGACAGCAAAAAACAACGCAATACAGATCAGCCACAGTGACTTTGCGGCCTTGCTTCTTGGCAGAAAAGACATTCAGGGCCTCCTCTCCAGTATGACGCGGTAACCCGAATCCTTACCGATCACACTGCTCACAAAGTTCCTTACCACAAGCTCCGCGTTTTCATCCGCTCTTTTCAGGATCCCCTTTTCCAGAGCCTTCTTCCTGGCGTTCTCCTGGAACTCCTGCATCGCCTCGTTCCGTTCTTCTTCCGAAATATCCGCCAGGATCGTGTGCTTTTCGCTCAGGATCTTTACGCTGTCGTAATCGATCACAGGATCTTTCATCTCGGCCTCCGGCATGCTGACCGTGACGGTACATGCCTCATCGTCCACCGTTACACCGATGGCATTGAAATCGATCCCGGCCGGAATATAGCCGTCATAGCTCAGCATATAGCTTTCTTCCGCGATCGGGAAGACGAAGCTGACGATCTTCTTATTTGAGATCACCTCTGTAAAATAGTATTCCTCCGTGACCAGAAAGCTCATGTTCCGCAGTCCGTCCCGGATGATCTCCACGTCGATGACCTGCTTTGTTTCGATCAGACCGCCCTGCTTTTTTGTCCCCGTCTGTTTGATCGTGATCGAGGAATCCTCCGCGCTGTTCGAAACTGCCGCCCTCTGGGGCTCATCCCTGTGGGCACGCTGATAAAAGAACACGGAGACAAGGATCAGGATCAGCGCCAGAGGAACTGCGCATTCCCTGAGGATCCTTCTTCTGTGTTCCTGTTCCCGCGGTCCGCGGCCTCCTGTCTTTTCTTTCTCCATTTCCCTGCCCTCCATAGAATCATTATGCCTTAATTTTCTTTTTTTTGAACCCCTTTTTTCTTTTCTCTGAAGCTCCCTTTCCAAACAGTGAAGCTTTCCTTACGGTTGCTTCCCGCCCCGCATTCTTTAAGCATAATTTCAGAAAACTCCCTTACGATCAAGCCATCAGAACAAACAACAGCAAAACACAAAAACCAAAATCAAAAATCATAAAAAAATAACAGTCAGAAACCAGAAACGAAAAATTCAATCAACGATCGATCAAAGACCGGAAAGGTTCAGAAAGGAGTCAACAATGACCAACAGAAAAGAATTCGCAGCATTATTTGTTTCCGCAGCAATGATCCTCGGAATGGCAGGCATTGCAAACGCAGCAACCTACGATGACCCGATCACATCCGTCGACGTCAACCTGGAGTACGAGCTTACCAGCAGCATGACGGCTGGTGATATCGAAGTCAACTCAGACACCGACGGTGTCGACGCGATCACCGTTTCTTCTATTTCCAATGTGGCCTACGGAAAGAGGCCGACCGTGACGCTGAAGATCAAGGCGGATACCGGCTCCGGTTACTACTTCGACTCGGACGATGCCGCCGAGCTGAAAAAGGAGAGCGCCTTCAATTTCTCCGGAGACGAGGCGGAATACAAGTCCTCCAAGAGGACCAGCAATTCCGCGCTGACCCTGGTGGTCCGTCTTCCGAAGATCGGAAGCACCAATGAGGGCGGCCTGGATATTGAAGAGATCTCCTGGGTCGATGATACCGGCGTCGTGGAGTGGAGCGAGGCCGAGGACGCAAGCAGATACTCTGTCAAGCTGCTGCGCGGTTCTTCCACCAAGACCACTGTTTCCACCACCGATACTTCTTATGATTTCTCCTCTCTCATCCGGCAGTACGGAACCGGCTCCTACACCGTCAAGGTGAAGGCCTACAACGGCTCCTACAGCAGCGATGAGTGGACGGAATCCGATGAGCTGGATGTTGATTCTGACAACATCAAAGATATTACCGGCGGAGCGACCGGCAAATCCAGCAGCTACAACATCTACTCTTCCATCGGATCTTCTTCCGGCGCATGGCTCAGAGATTCCATCGGCTGGTGGTACTGCAACGCGGACCGTTCCTACACGACCAACGACTGGCAGCTGATCGACGGCCGCTGGTATCACTTCAACGCGAGCGGCTACATGGATACCGGCTGGTTCCAGAGCCCCGTGTCCGGATACTGGTACTACCTTGACCCCGTCCAGGGCCACATGGTCACCAACCAGTACATCGGCAGCTACTATGTCAACGCAGACGGCGTCTGGGTCGCATAAAGACCGCATCATTCAGACAGCAAACTTCCAAAAAGACCTCGGGATTTCTCCCGGGGTCTTTTTTCTGCTGCTGCGGATACTCTTTCAGATCCTTGCAGATACTCGTTCAGTTCCTTACAGATACTCGTTCAGCTTCCCCATCCGGGCGATTGCCTCATCCAGGACATCATTCCCCCGGGCAAAATGAAGGCGGATCAGATGATTGACCTCCTCGTGGAAAAAGCTGGAGCCCGGAACCGCGGCGACGCCGATGTGCTCTGCCATCCACTCGCAGAAACGGACGTCCGTCCATCCGCGGAACTGCGGAAGCGCAAGGAACCTGCTGATATCGATCATAACGAAATACGTTCCCGCAGGAACATTGTGGACAAGACCTATGCGGTCCAGTCCGGCACAGAAGCGGTCCCGTTTTTCTGTATACAGTGCGTTCAGTTCCCGGTAATAGCTTTCCGGGAAGCGCAGTGCCGTAACAGCGGCCTCCTGGAGGGGCGCCGCCGCACCGACCGTCAGGAAATCGTGGACCTTTCTGGCAGCTTCGATGACATCGGCCGGTCCGATCAGGTAGCCGAGACGCCAGCCCGTAATAGAATAGGTCTTTGAAAGAGAATTGCAGGTGATGGTCCTCTCAAACATGCCCGGCAGGGAAGCAACGCAGACATGTTCTGCAGGCGCGTAGACCAGGTGTTCATAGACCTCGTCGGTGACCACAAAAGCGTCGTAGCGGATGGCAAGTTCACTGATGGCGAGAAGCTCCTCCCGGGTGAACACCTTGCCGCAGGGATTCGAAGGATTGCAGATGATGATCGCCTTCGCCCCTTCCCGGAACCCCTTCTCTATAATGGAAAGGTCAAAGTGATAGTCCGGCGGGACCAGGGGAACATAGATCGGTTCCGCGCCGGAAAGAATGGCGTCCGCCCCGTAGTTCTCGTAGAACGGGGAGAAGACCAGGACCCTGTCCCCGGGGTTGCAGATGGTCATCATCGCGCACATCATTGCCTCTGTCGAACCGCAGGTCACGCAGATCTCGCTCTCGGGATCGATATCGCGGCCCAGGGAACGGCCCGCCTTCTCCGCCAGCGCCTCCCGGAAATTCTGAGCGCCCCAGGTGATCGAGTACTGATGCGGTCCTTTTCCGGCCACTTCCGCCAGGGCGTCAAGAAGCTTCTTCGGCGGATCGAAATCCGGGAAGCCCTGGGAGAGGTTGATGGCGCCGTACCGGTTGCTGATGCGGGTCATGCGGCGGATGACGGAGTCGGTAAAAGTACCGACGCGATAACTAAGTTCAGGCATGCCTGGCTTCCTTTCTGCTGCGCAAATCTGTTTGAATTCTTTTTATTTCATTCCAAACTCTGTGCAGATGCTGTCGTATCTGGCCTGCTCCTTCTCTTTCACTGCCTTGGACACATCATTCAGACAGTGATGGATCACGTCCGCATCCTTCAGAAGCTCGTCCATCGGAGCATCCACCGCGTATTTATCGTCGTGATGGAACACTGCGGAACAGATCAGTTCTGTTTCCTCTTTATTCGTGAGCTTCAGCTCTTCCAGGATCTGCCGCGCCAGCTCCGCTCCTTTATGCGCGTGGTCGTCGTAGCTGCCGGTGCGGTATGCGTGAAGGTCGTGCAGCATTCCTGCCATGGAAGCAAGCTCCGGATCCAGTCCGCGCTTCTTCGCCAGCATCGTCGCAGCAAGAGAAACTCCGTACAGATGCGCCGCCGCGCTGATCCTCTTCTCCGGATCCTGCATTTTGTTCAGCTCCGCGTCAACATACTTTCTCAAATCTTTCAGTCTGCCCATATTTACACCCCTTCCTCTTCTTAACTCTCCACCGGCCCGCGGTATTTGTTGATCCCTCCGAGATCCAGCACATTTGTATAGCCCTGGTTCTTCAATATGCGGACGGCCTGGCGGCTTCTCACACCGGACAGACAGTACACATAGACCGGCGCCTCTTTGTCCGGAAGTCCCGCACTTTCAGACATAAGGATCGAAAGCGGCATGTTCCAGCTTCCGGGAATCCGCCCGGAAGCAAATTCGTCAGGTTCCCGGACATCCAGAAGGACTGCGGAAGGATTATCCTTTAAGTATTCCGCTGCCTCGTTGATATCCAGGCGCGGACCTTTCTTCAGCAAAAAATCAAAAACTCCCATGGTATGATCTCCTCCTCTCCAGATGCAGTATCCCCTGTCAGCCCTCGTCCTCTTCCTCGACGTCCAGCCCGTAATACAGGAGTTCATTGTACTTTCCGTTGTAGTATTCCAGCTCTTTCTTCCGGATCCACCGCTGCCTGTCTTCACAGATCGCCAGCATCTCGTCTGCGATCTCTTCGGCGCTCCTCGGTTTCGCATGATGAAGATACCCGATCATCCGGGACATGGTCTTTTCCGTCCCCAGGCTGTCCGCGATCAGCTGCCCGAATTCTTCCGGATGTCCCAGGCGGACGATCTCTCCGATCAACTCCGAGCGGATCTCCAGACGCCGCTTCTCATTTGCCTTCAAAACTTCCCCCGTTCCGCATTCAGATCGAAAAGATCTCTGTGTAGACCCGTTTTCCGTCCTTCTGCTCTGACTTCATGAGAGATATCTTCTTCACCATCATCTCGCCCTTCGGCGCAGAGACATGCTGCCAGCGGCCGGCAGCCTTGCGTATCAGGGTGATGTGCGGGGTGAATTTTTTCCGGTCGTATTCGATTCCTGCAGCGTCCAGTGCTTCCCGGACTGCTTTCACCGTCCCCGCCAGTCCCTGGCTTCCCTTCAGCCCGACCCAGAGAAGATCCCCGAAGCTGCCTGCCTCTGTCAGGGAAAGCCGGAAGGGCTTATACTGTACAGTTTTCAAAGCTTCCTTCACCGCAGGCGTTTCTTTCGTCTCCCCGATAAAAGCAAGCGTAAGATGCAGGTTGTTCGTTGGGACATAGCTTCCCTTGACGCCGGCTTTCTTCAGCTCGTGCATCATGCCGGTAAGGGACGTCTTCAGTTCGTCTGACAGCTGGATCGCAACAAATAGTCTCATTTTTAACACCTCATATTAAAAGCCAAGCCACCCCAGGATCCCCTTCTTCTTCCCCGGGAACCAGAATTCTTTTCTTTTCCCCTTCTCATCCGTCTCAAGACTCATGCAGAACAATCCTCCGTCGCCTGTTCTTGAGACAGCCGCACACCCTCCGTCGATATTGATCACCGGTCCGACCTCCAGCGGAGGCTTTTCCGGCCCGTTCTTTCTGGTAAACATCACCGGAACGTGCCCCAGAATATGCATGTACCCGTCATCATAATCCTCGATCCCGACCCGCTCCCACATCCTCCAGAGCGAATACCAGACCGCGTAAGTGACTGCATCCCTGTCCGGTTCCTCACTGAACCGCACGTCCTGTCCCGTTTTCTCCGGAAGAAAGAAGGAGTGATGGAGCGCATACTTCACCCCCTGAACCTCAACGTACTTCTGGATCCAGGCGTTCTTAAGAAATGAAATGATCCTTTCCTGCTCCTCTTCTGGCAATTCCAGGAACTGGTCTCTCGTCACCTTTCCGCCGTTCCCCGGTATGGTCCAGTTCGTATAGTTTCCGCCCGTTTCGAAATAGTTCAGCATCATAAACTCATGATTCCCAAGGAAGAACTCTGCGTTCTCCCTCTCCATGACGTCCTTCAGGACCTCCATGCTCCCGGGGCCGCGGTCGATGACGTCGCCCAGGACATAAAGCGTGTCCTCCGGCTTCAAATCGATGGCAGCGAGCATTTCCTTATAGAGACCGATTTGTCCGTGAATATCTGAACAAACATAATGCATAACTGACTCCGTAAACGTAATGACTTATAACGGTTATTTTTCACTTCCAATATAAATGGTTTTCCCTTTTAAATCCACCCGTTGCCGGCATTTAATAATTGACACACCTTTTCCAGACCCGTACAGTAAAAGAAGCAGCTGATGCCCCGGAAAGGAGGTCCCCCATGAAAAAACTGTTCCTTATCACTCTTCTGGCGATTCCGTTTCTTCTCGCTTTCACAAAAGTCCCGGAGGAAAAAGGTCCGGGAGTCAAACCGGCACACCATCTCCTGTATCAGGGACATGGCAGCCTGCGCATTGTGACCGCCGACAAAAAAGTGATCTATATCGATCCCTACGCCGGAGAAGGCTATGATCTCCCCGCGGATTTGATCCTGGTAACTCATGGACATCCGGACCACAACAAAGTGGACCTGATCGAGAACCGCAGCGAAGACTGCAAAATAATCTGCAACACCGATGCCCTTGTCAACGGAGAATACAAACTTTTTGATCTCGGGTACGCCATTGTGGAACCGGTTCAGGCCGGGAACAATAAAAACCATGATATCAATGTCTGTGTCGGCTATGTGATCACCTTCCCGGACGGGGTCTCTGTTTACGCCACCGGAGACACCTCCCGCACGGAGCAGATGGACGAGCTCGCGGAACAGGCGATCCACTACGCGTTTTTCGTCTGTGACGGCCGCTTTAACATGGACATAGAGGAAGCAAGCACCTGCGCCAAAATCGTCAACGCAAAACACAGCATCCCTTATCACATGGCCCCCGGGGAGCTCTTCAACCGGGAACAGGCAGAAAAGTTCGACGGCCCCGGCAGGATGATCCTGGAAGCAGGAGAAGAGATTCCGCTGTACTAAAAAATATGATTTTCACTGTGACACTTCTATGATATTTCCCCTGCTATACTCTGCACATAAACATACGGAAAAACAAATTACGGCTGAGGCCGCTGTTTCAGAGAGGGGAAAATAAATATGAAGATCAGAAATATCGCAGCAGGAATTATGGCAGGAATCATGATGGCAGCTATGAGTGTTACCAGTTTTGCAGCATCGGCAGACTTCTGTGATGATGAGGGTTATGGAACTGTCTACGATGACGGAACCGTGGAATACTACAATGTCAAAAAGAACTCCTACACCGTTATCGACAGCGATGGATCCATGGCAGCGATCGACCGCCGCGGAAATGTCACCTACTATGACGGGGAGACGGATAGTTTATATTATGTAACGAACTCTTCCAAAAAAAGCTCTTCTAATAAAAAGAACAACAAAAAGAAAAACAACAGCAGCTCCAGAGGCAGGGTCAGCGGAAACGGCAGAGTCTGTGACGACCGGAACAGCGGCTCTTCCAATCCCACCAGTTCCTCCAGCGGATGGCAGTTTAACAACGGTACCTGGAAATACAAGAGAACGAACGGTACCTATGCATCCAACTGCTGGGAGCAGGTCAATGGAAAGTGGTACAGCTTTGACGGCAACGGCAACATGAGAGCAAACCAGTGGGTGCGCCACACAACAAATGAGCACGTCTGGTATTACGTCGGCAGCGACGGCGCGATGGTTAAGAACACCACCATCGGCGGCTACTTCATCAATGCCAACGGAGAGTGCTATTGCTGATATCGCCCTCTCTCGGAGGCCCGGGAAGTTTATCTTCCCGGGCCTCTGTTTATTGTCTGTCTGTAGATTGTCATTCCCCGGAGATCACCAGGGCCCCCTGTTCGGGGTGAAACTTTCTGAAATACGCTTCCTCTTTCGGAATCCACTCTCCAAGAAAGCGCTGCAGCTTCTCCTCCCCGTTCCGCTTCCGTATCCGTTCCCTCTGTTCCTCTTTGCTGACTGTCATAAACACCCGCAGATCGTAAATATCTCCGAAATAAGGATGCATGCTGTAGGATCCTTCTATCACGTTAAGTCTTTTCCGGGGTATGCGCTCCGGATCCTGCAGAGAAAATGATCCGCAGTCAAAGCGGCGGTACAGCACCTCCCGGCCGGATGTCAGCGGATCCGTTACCTCTTCCCGGAACCGCTCGTAGTCCACATTGCCCCCGTCTTCTGCCAGACGTTCCGGCGTGCGCTGTTCTTCTCTCAGATAAAAATCATCCATATGGAACAGATTGCCGTCAAACTGCTCCATCAGCCAGGCGGCCAAGGTTGTTTTCCCGGAGCCGCATCTCCCGTCGATCGCAGCCAGGATCCGGGGGCTGTCCCCGGCAAGCAGTTCCCGGATCTTCTCCCGGACCAGGAGGTAAGCCTCCGGTATTTCTCTTAAACGGAAGCCTTCCGGCCTTCCGACATCGACCTCACCCATACGCTCAGACCCTTCTCCTTTAAATGGTTCTTTTGTGTGCCGGTTTTGTGAAAATCCCTGTGATAAGATTTATCCATCAAATAAAAAACCACCGACTACAAGTCAAATTTAACATATATCACGAGAGGAAATATAAAAATGTTTAAGAAAATTGTTGGGGCAGTGATGGCAGCAGTGATGATGGCAGCAGTTACTGTCACCGGATTTGCATCTGATTTTTATGAGTATGTAGATGATGACTGCTACTTTGCAGTAGACGAAGACGGAAACGGCGCCTACTATGATTACCGCAGGAACAGTGTCACCTATTTCGACGAGGACGGCTCTTACATGGAAGTCGACCGTCACGGCAACACGACTTACTACGATTCCGATGATGACCTTACCTACTACATCAGCGGAGATTACTACAACAGCGGCAGATCTTCCAGGAGAAGTTCCTCCGGAAGAAGTTCTTCCAGAAGCAGCTCCAGAAGGAGTTCTTCCAGAAGCAGCTCCAGACAGAACAATACCAGTTCCGGCTGGATCAACAACAACGGCACCTGGAAATACAAGAGACCGAACGGCACTTACGCATCCAACTGCTGGGAGCAGGTCAACGGAAAGTGGTACAGCTTTGACGGCAACGGCAACATGAGAGCGAACCAGTGGATCCGCCACACCACAAACGAGCACCTCTGGTACTACGTCGGAAGCGACGGCGCAATGGTAAAGAACACCACCATCGGCGGCTACTTTATCAACGCCAACGGAGAGTGCTTCTGCTAATCAGCCCCTCTCTTATAGAGGTCCTGGAAGGAAACTTCCCGGGCCTCTGTTTTTTTTATCTGAAAGCAGAATATGTGATAAAATGATGTTGATAACTTCTGTGCCCGCCGGCAGTAAAAGCAAGTATCAGGAGGTTCTGTCAGAAATGGGAAAAATCACGGATCACATTACAGCGAAGGGTTTCGGACGGGTCCTGGTCATCAGCGGACACCGCGGAGACCGCGTACACGAACTGATCGAAAAGAAAATGGCAGAGGAGGGCATGCTGAACGGCGTCGTGTTAAGCGGCATAGCCACCTTCCAGAAATTCCACTATCACCATATCAAAAACGCGGACCCCGTTCCTTTTGACGAAATACGCACGACGGACGGCGCTTTCGAAGTGACTGCGCTCCAGGGAGTGATCCTGAACGGCAAGGCACATCTTCATGCCGCCGCCCAGGACCACTACACGACGATCATCGGACATGTGGAAAGAGATACCGAGATACTTTATCTCGCGGAGATCGTCGTGGCGGAGCTGCTTCTGGATCAGAAAGCGGAAAGGATCAAAGTCGATGAGGGCTTCAATCAGTACGAGATCGAAGACTCCCCGTGATCAGACGGACAGAAACTGAATGCAACAGAAAATACCGAAGCAAAAAGAAAGGAGCAACATCATGAAAAAACGTATCACTGCGGCACTTTTCCTGTCGGTACTCATTTCTCTTCTCGCAGCCATGAACGCTTTCGCCGGGGAATGGGTATACAGTCCCTATGCCAGCGGTTCCGGCGGCGACTGGTATTACCGGCAGGATAACGGGACCTTTGCCAAGGGCTGCTGGCTCTGGGTCAATGGCCTCTGCTACTGTTTCGACAATTACGGACGCATGTACAGCGACACTGTCACTCCCGATGGCTACTCCGTCAACCAGGACGGCGCCTGGATCGTAAACGGCATCATCCAGCACCAGGGACAGGAAGTCACAACCAACCGGGTCGTGACGCCCTACTTCTCCTTCATTCCCCCGGCTTACTGGGTGGGTAAATACACCTGGCAGGTCTGGGAAGGCCGGGCCGTTACCTTCTACGATGAGGCGAACCGCGCCTGGGGAGGCCATCTCTTTACCATCATTTCCAGGACTGAGCCCTACAGCGAATTCCCGGATTACGGCGATATCACCTATATCGGCGCGATCCAGGATTTCTACACCGGAGAGTATACCTACCTCTACGAGGCAGGTCCTTCGGACGTCCCCTTTGATTACCAGACTGCCTGGAGGATGAACGAATATCAGACCATGGCCAATCAGGACCGGGAGCTGATCAACACCATCCAGGGCCCCCACGGAGAAAGCCTGATCTACCAGGGAAAAGCATATTGAGTATGGAAAATATCAGACTGAGACTTTTCGAACTGCAGGATATCCCCTACCGGGACTTTCAGGCAAAGCTGATCCCGAACATCCCTCCTGAGACGATGATCGGCGTGCGGACGCCTGCCCTCAGGGATCTTGCAAAAGAACTGGTCAGGTCCAACAGCATCGGCAGCTTCCTTCGGGAGCTGCCGCATGCTTATTTCGACGAGAACCAGCTGCACGCCTTTATCATTTCCGAACTGAAGGACTTTGATACCTGCCTGGAGGAGGTGGAGCGCTTCCTGCCGCAGATCGACAACTGGGCCACCTGCGACCAGCTCTCTCCGAAGGTCTTCCGGAAACATAAGTCCGCCCTTCTGCCCTGCATCGATCAATGGCTTGCCTCCGGGGAGACCTACACTGTGCGCTTTGCTATCGGCATGCTGATGGAACACTTCCTGGACGATGCCTTCGACCCGGCGTATCCGGAGAAAGTCGCGGCGGTGCGCTCGGAAGAATACTACATCAACATGATGATCGCCTGGTACTTCGCCACGGCCCTCGCGAAACAGTACGATGCGGTCCTTCCGTACATAGAAAAACAGCGCCTCTCCCCCTGGACGCACAACAAAGCCATCCAGAAAGCGGTGGAGAGCCGCCGTATCACACCGGAACAGAAAGAATATCTGAAGACACAGAAGGTCAGAGTCTGACCGCTCCTTCAATACCGCGTTCCGGCACTTTGTGAAGATACTGCTCCAGTTCTTTCCTCTTCTTTTGTATTTCAGAAAGCATCCTCGGGCGGTCTCTTCCCAGGAGACCGCTCATGGGAACGATATTGGAGGGATGCCAGCCGAAAATATAGCTGCCGTACACCGTCAGTTCAGAAAGAAACAACTCCTCTTCTTCGATATACTCCCCGATAGTATTCTCATGAAACGCACCGGACCTTATCTCATCAAAAAGCTGGCAGCCGGGCCCCGGGTGCAGAGTCCCGATAAAGATGAGGTACGGGCTGGTCCGGTTCATCAGATCCGCGGTCGTCCTGGCATTTTCCCTTCTTTTTTCCCGGCCGCCTGCGCCGAGGATCACGTTCGCGCTGTAATCTATACCGGCAGCCTCCAGCCGCCCCAGTTCCTCCGCGGCCTCCTGTGCTGTATAGCCCTTTCCCAGATGATCCAGCGCCTCATCAAGACCGCTCTCCACACCAATGTTCAGTTCATTGATTCCCTGCGCCCGCAATGCCCTCAGTTCCTCATTGCTTTTTCCCTGAATATTCAGGATCGAGGCATACATGGTGATGGTGTCCGTCTCCGGAAGATACCGGCGGATCAGCTGCGCGATGTCGATCAGCTTCCCTGTGTCCAGGCAGAAAGGATCCCCGTTCTCCAGAAAGACCCGGCGGGTGCCGGGCCTGTAAAGCTGCGCTTCTTTCAGGGCATCTTCTATTTCCGACATCGGCATGACGCGGAAGGGCTCCCCCCTGTACATGGTACAGAAGGTACAGCCGTTGTGGGAACATCCCTTGGTCACTTCCAGAAGAAGTGATCTCGATTCAAATGGAGGTCTGTAGATCATACGTACAGCTCCGGGCGCCGGTCCTCGTAGGACGGCAGCTTCTTCCGTACCTCTGCAATGCGGTCCGTGTCGATATAGACCGGAATGACCTTCTCTCCTTCCCCGCCGCCGGCCAAAGTGACGCCCATGGGATCCACGGCGATACTCTCGCCCATGCGGATCTTGCTGTACTGATCGCAGGCGATCACAAACACCGTGTTCTCAATGGCCCTTGCCTTCACCAGCGTCTCGAAGTGCAGGCTCTTCATGTCGCCCTTGACCCAGGCCGTGGGCAGAATGATGATCTCCGCCCCTTTGGCCCGCTGGTCCCGCGCCATCTCCGGGAACCGCACTTCGTAACACACGAACAGACCGATCCTTCCGAAGGGCGTGTCCACCGGCTCGAAGAAAGTGTCGCCGGCTTTGATCTCATCCGACTCCTTGTACCCGAAAGCGTCGTAGAGGTGGGTCTTGTGATAGGTGCGGACGATGCTGCCCTTGTCGTCCAGCATGATGACAGCGTTATAGACCCGGTGATCCGCCGGGTCTTCCACTGTTTCCTTCATGCCGAAGACGATCCAGACTCCGTATTCTTCCGCCAGCTTCCGCATGCCTTTGACAAAAGGACCGTCCAGCGGCTGCGCCCAGGCGTTCCGGGACCGGATATCTCCGCCCGTCTCGCTCATGAAGGTCTCCGGAAAAACAACGAGATCCGGAGCGCACAGTTCTTCCGCTTCCAGAATAAACTTTTCCGCCTTTTTCAGATTTACAGAGGGATCCGCCACCGATTCCATCTGGATCATCGCAAATTTGCTTTTCATTGCTCTCCTTTTTTTCAGGCTCTTCAGGCTCTTCACTGCCAGGTCTTCCATACCTCCGGCTGATAGCCGACGGTCGCCTGCCGGCCGTTCCGGACGATGGGCTGCTTCAGGACCGACTGATTCTCCAGTACCTTCTGGGCCTTGTCCTCCGGGGCGATATACTTGATCAGCGCAAGCAGGTCCTTGTCCTTGCAGTCCGGATCGATCATGGCCTCCAGCCCTCCGGCGGCCTGCATCACAGACTGGAACTCGCCCTTGCTCAGGCCTTTTTCCTTCAGGTCCACAGACTGGAATTTTATGCCGCGTTCCTTGAAGTAGCGCTCCGCCTTGCGGGTATCGCTGCTTTTTTTAGTGCCGAAAATCTGGATATTCATTCTGATCCGGTCCTTTCTGGTTCAATTCTTTCTGATTCGTTTTTTCTGATTATAAAAATCACCGGGCCAAAGGCCTTTTGTATCGGAACAGACCGTGCCGGTTGCAGTACGCATACAGCCTGGCCACACGGCTGATCTTGAATCTCGCCTCGGCGGCTCCCTCCGGATACAGCTTTACGAACTGAATCCCCTGGTCCGAAACGGCTGCGATAAAGGAAATATAATGGTCCTTGCTCATGGGATGATCCAGCGTGACATAGTACTCATCCTCGACGATCTCCGCCTGCAGACAGTGATCCGGATCCGCCTCTTCCGCTTCCAGAGGCGGCAGGGTGATGCCGCAGCAGCTGACCACCGCTTCCCCGACGGCCTGGATCACATTTCCGCAGATCGGGCAGACATAGAATTTCCCTTTGACCATATTGGAGGAGTGATTCCGGTTGCGCACGTCATTCCCGGACAAAAGCTCGATCACGGAAATGCCCAGCGCCTTTGCCAGCGGCTCGATCAGGCTGATGTCCGGGAATCCCTGCCCCGTCTCCCACTTGCTGACCGCCTTGCTGCTGACGTAGATCTTCTCCGCCAGTTCCTCCTGGGTCATCTTCTTGTTTTCCCGCAGTTTTCGTATCACCGCTCCGGTAACATATTTATCCATGGTATTGCCTCCTCTGATGTTCATGCCCCAATGCTACCATTCACATCACAAGGAGGCCACCTACGCATCGTGGAGTCAGACAGCGGCCCTTTGGTATGCCATTTCTGTCAGCGCCTCCGGAATGAATTCTTCCGGACGTCTGTCCGGGCTGATCCATTCGTCTATATATTTCTCCGGCAGGATCAGCGGCATTCTGTCGTGGATGAAACGGATCCCCTCGCCGGGTTCCCGCGTCAGCACCACAAACACCGGCAGGCCATTCTCGATCCGGTACAGGCCGCACAGCCAGGTCATCTCTGAATCCTTCGGCCGGATCATATACTTCTCTCCGGTGCGGGTCCTGCCGTTCTTTCCCGGGAGATGCTCCCACTCAAAATACCAGGAGGCCGGGACGATGCATCGGTGTTTCTCCCAGGCTTCCTTGAAAGTGGGTCTTGAGGCCGCGGTCTCAGAGCGCGCGTTCATCAGGAGCGATTTCCCGGAAAATCCCCATTTCATGGGAAAGACCGCGCGGTTTCCGTGCTTGTCCGGGGCGATCACCGGCACCACATCCGTCGGCCGGATCTCGCCGTAAGTCTTGATGATGTCCGTCCTGCCGTTCTCGCCGGACGCGGCTCCGGACATCCTGCCGGCTCCGGCCCGCTGCCACTTGCTTACCAGAGGGGAACGGTTCATTTCTTCAACGATCGCCCGGAGTTCCGGGGATTTATCAGTCCAGTAACGGCAGCACATTTAAGCTTTCCTCCCGGTCATTCCTTTTCCTGGGACTTTTCTTCTTTATTCTCCTCGGGTTTTTCTTTATCTTCCTTGGACTCTTCTTTAGTTCCCTTGGCTTTCTTCTTCCGGAATGCGGAGATCAGCAGGAGTATAAGGAGCACCGCAGCGGCAGCAGCGCCTGCCGCAATGTACTCTGTGGGCAGCCCCTCTTTTTCAATGAGGATCTCCAGTTCCCTCTCCCCGCTGTTAAAGACCAGGTAGTCCCCGAAGGACTCCACTGGCATCTCCGCTCCGTTCACAAGCACATGATATCTCTTAAAGGAAGGCTTGTGTACGCGGATCTTTCTTTCCGCCAGCCCGTCCTCCGGGATCACAATGCGGTAGTGGTCTTCGCCCAGGGTGCTGTAGTCCAGCTTGTCCTCCTCCCGGAAGGCGCCGTCCACCATCAGGACCGGCCTGTTGGTGTCCCCGTAACTCCTGGGGGCGTGCAGCACCTCCACCGCCAGGCGGTAAGAACCGTTCACCACGGCGTCCTCCGACAGAACAGTCTCTCCGTCCTTGTCCCAAAGGAGAAGGAAGCCTTCCCGTTTTTCCGTCTCCGGGAAGGAGATATCCTTCAGCGCCGTGCCGGCCTTCACTTCTTCCATTCCGACGAGATGACCTCCCACCAGGAATTTTACCAGCACGGTATCCAGCGGTTCGGAAGCCCGCTCCGCCATAAAGGCGTAGTCGATATTGTCGATGCCGCCGAAACTGCCGGCGTAGTACAGATTGTTCTGGATCAGCTGTTCATCCAGAGTTTCCACCCGTCCTGCGATGGCGCCGGTATATTCCCCGCCGGTAAGATCAGATACCACCGCGGTGTTCGTCCGGAGCGTCTTCCCGTAGCCGGTGACGCCGCCGGTGTTCTTGCCGCCGCCCACCCGGCAGCGGGCGGAGTTTCCGTCCAGAGTCCCGTCGGCATAGCCGGCAACGCCGCCGACGAAGTCTCCATTCTCAGAGGAGACGTCGCCCATGTTCCGGTTCTTGTAAAGGTGTCCCAGATCCATCTTTCCGGTGATGCCGCCGGCATAGTTCCCCTTGCCTTCCACATTCCCCGCGTTCTCCGATTCGGAGATCACCGCGGACACGCCGAAGGTGTAATCCAGGGACCGGTCGTTGGAACGGATCACGTCCTTGTCCGGATCCACGTCGTATTCGATTCCGATGGTTCCCGCAACGCCGCCGGTGGTCAGGTCGCCCCGGACATCCGCCTCGTTCCTGCAGGCGTAGATCCGGGCTGCGGAATCCGTGTAATCGGAATAGTCCACAAAGACGCCCCCGTCGTCTGCCAGATTGTTCAGGCGGTCACGCTCATTTTTCAGGAGATCCATCATGCCGTTGAATCGGTTGTTGATCTCATTGAGATTCCCGATGACTTCCAGACTTTCCTCCCGGGCATAGGCGTTCAGGCTGTCCATCTGGTTCGAGATACTGTCAAGCCCGGCGTAAATGTCCTGTCCTGCAGCCCGGACGGCGTCGTTTTTCTGGAGATTGACGTCGATTCCCCTGGAGGCGTCATAAAGAGATCCGCCGAGGCCGGAACTGAAATCCGCAAGACGGGAAGTCGCGGTGTCCAGGTCATCCAGGGCGTCCAGAATACTGGAGACGGAAGAACTAAGGGCGATATCCCGCCGGTCCGCCTCCACCTGCAGGCTGCCGTCCGCGATGCGGTCCCGCATGCCCCGGAGCCGGCCGAGGATGGTGCGGGTAGCCCGGATATCCTGAGAGAGACGATTCACCCGGGAGAGGCCGTCGGAAATTCTGGCGCGCCGTTCCTCCGGCGCCTCGGGAAGAAGACCGTTCTGGACTTCATTTACAAAGGCGCTGGTGGAATTCAGATCCTCCCGGAGCTTCGCGTTGGCAGACCGCAGACTGGACTTCTCCGCGTCGGACATTCCAAAGGCGTAGGCCATGGAATCGATGGAAGCGTTCAGATTGTCGGACATGCTGCTTAAGCGGTTCATGCTGTCCGTGAGTCCCTCGGTCTCCACGGCGATGTTCTCCGTCGTGTCCAGGATCACTGCCGTGTTGGAATTGATGGAATCCGCCGCCTCGTCAAAGCGCTGCAGAGAAGCATCGTAAATGACATTGGTGGAGTTCTTTACCTCTGTCATGGACTTCGAGAGTCCGGAAAGCCTGTCACTGGTGCTCTTGGTGAGGTTCTCCGAGGTATTCAGCGTATCCGTGATCATGCCATTGATGTCGTCCAGCTCCTTTGACATGGAGGCGAGCACGTCCTCCGCGAAGTTCACAGAGATCTCAGGCTGCTGGTGACCTGTGATTCCGCCGATATCCTTTCTTCCGAACACAGCGCCCTTGTTCACAGACTTTTCCACGGCGCCGCCGTTCCTTCCGCAGATACCGCCGGTATTGTAGCCCACGTGCGGATACCCGACCACGCCCTCATTGACGCAGTCCGTGATCAGGGCGCCGCTCAGGTTGTAGCCGGCGATGCCGCCGGCGTCCACCCGGGACTGCAGGTTTTCCGTGCTGTTAAAAGATTTCGTGATCAGGATGTTTTCCAGGACGCCCTTCACATCCTCCGCGGAGATCGAATCGTCCTCCACGGTGGTGTTGATATGGGCGCGGTTCGTGCAGGAAGAAATGGTGCCGAAGTTCTTTCCCGCAATCCCGCCGGTGGAGCTGTCGCCGGTGACGGTTCCCGACACTTCACAGGAAGCGATCAGCCCGCCGGCTTCATTGACCGCGGCAAGCATTCCCGTGGTCGCCTTTCCGCTGACCGCGCCTTCCACCCGGATCCGCTCCAGGGTCCCGCTGTTCCGCGACACGAAAGCCGCCGTGTTGTCCCCGGTGGAGGAGACGGCGGAATGAAGCTCCAGATCCTGCACTGTTCCGTACTGGCCGATGGCCTGGAACAGAGGCTTTGTGGACTCGACATGCGTGATCTTGTGAGAATTCCCGCGGAACGTACCGTTGAAGTAGGCGATGTTCGTGAAGCTCTCGTTCACGAAATCCAGATCCGTGTTCAGATTCACCGTCACGCCGTCGGACCAGGTGTTGACCCGGCAGTTCCGGGCAAGATGGTTAAAATCCGAGACTGAATTGATCTCGAAGGTACTCTCTTTCTTTTCTGTTTCTTCTATTTCTACCGCTTCTGCCGCTTCGGTTTCTTCTGTCTCTGCTTTCTCTTCTTCCTCCACTGCGTAGACTACAGTGCAGTTTGCGGCCGTCACCCCCAGGGCGACAAAGCAGCCTGCAGCCAGGAGAAGAAGCGCAGCTGCGAAGCTTTTCATTTTATTTCTGAATCTTTTCATTTTTATCACCCTGTTCCCCGGCGGGACCCGTTTCCTGTCCGTTCTCAGTTTCCTTTGCATTTTCCGTTTTCTGCCCGTTCTCAGTTTCCTTCAGATACGCGGCAATGTCCTGCCCCTCGTTCTCCGCCAGCTTCTCGATATCGCCGGAGACAATGGAGGCCCGCACGTCGCCCCGGACGATGGCCCGGACCGTGCCGAGGATCTGTCCGTCGATGTGCCCCCGGATCATGCCGTCCACCCGGATGATGCCGCTTTCCTCCCTGGACTTGATGGGCCGCGCCACGGAGAAGGCCGTCATGGAAATAATCTTGTCTCCCAAAGTCAGGATCTGCGGAAGCACGAAGAGCACCAGGAACATGGACAGCACCGTACCGCGTCCGATGCACTGCCCGATGCCGGCAATAGCGCCGTCTGAGGTAAGACTGCCGATCACGGTGCCGGCAATGGCCAGGATGGAACCGGAAGTAATGATGGTCGGGAAGGCGAAGTTTACTGCCTCGATAATGGACTCCTTCCTCCCCATGGTCTTTCTGCATTCCGTGTAGCGGGACCCGATAACGATTGCGTAATCGATGTTCGCGCCCATCTGAATGGAGGAAACGATCAGGTAGCTGATAAAGAACAGGTTCTCCTTCATGAGGGTCGGGAAGGAGAAGTTGATGAAAATGGACCCCTCGATCACCGCGATGAGCAAAAGCGGCATGCCCGCGGATTTAAAGGTGAACAGGAGGATCACCAGGACAAAGAGCACGGAGACCACGGAGACCACGACATTGTCTGTCTCGAACTGTTTTCCAAGATCCATTTCCGAGGTGGATTCTCCCGCGATCAGTACCTTCAGGGACGGGTCGTCGTCCATTTCCGCTTCAAACATGGGATCGATCTTTTCATGCAGACCGCCCAGGAAGGCAAAGGTCTCGGGGCTCTCCTCCGGAAGGTTCAGATTGACCAGCATGCGCTCGTAGGTCTTACCCCGCAGCTGCCGCTTCGCCCGTACCAGCTTGTCGTAGGTGTCGTCGATGTCCGCTTTATCCTCCGCGTCCAGATCGACGTATCCTTCGTCGGCCTTGTCGTGCAGGAACATGAAGATATCGATGAAGGGGATCTTGTAATTTGCGATGCCGCCGATGATATGGCCGTACTCGTCCTTGTCCGAGGCGTACATGCTGTAGATCATGGAGGCCGCGTCATAATCCAGGTCCGCCATTTCGGAGAACTGCCGGGGCGACAGGGGCTCGGAGACCATGTAGCCGCCCTTTGCTTCGGTGTTCGCCAGGGATGTCACTTCCTTTATCTCCGGCAGGCTTTCCAGATAAGCGGCAAGTTTTGAGAGCTTGCCGTACTCCTGGCTGGGAACATTGACCGCGATAATGTTGTCCGCCCCGAAGGTGTCCTCGATCATGTCCTCCGTGATCTGGGCCTCGCTCTTCAGGGGCGTTTTCAGCGTGGAATAACCGTACACATAGGGGCACTTCGAAGAAAGGATCTTTCCCGCTGCCACCACCACGAGGAACAGCGGCGGGATGAATTTCCTGGTGGCGTAGGCGAAGCGGCCCACGAAGGGGATCTTCGGCACCAGGTTCCTGTGCTTTGTCTTCATCATGAGATTGGAGAACAGCACAAGAAGACCCGGCATCAGGGTGAACACCGCGAAAAGACTGATAACGATCGATTTGGTAAGGACCAGTCCCAGGTCCGCGCCCAGTCCGTATCCCATGAACAGCAGCGCCAGAAGGCCGGAGACCGTCGTGAGGGAACTGGAGGTGATCTCCGGGATGGAGTGGCTCAGGGCGACGATGACCGCATCTCTCGTGTCGTAGTGTTCCCGTTCTTCTTTGAAATGGTTGCAGAAGATGATCGCGTAGTCGATGGAAAGCGCCAGCTGCAGCACAATGGCCACGGAATTGGAGACGAAGGAGATGGTGCCCATCAGGTAGTTCGTCCCTTTGTTGATCAGCGCCGCGGAGACAAAGGTCAAAAGCAGCACGGGGACCTCTCCGAAGGTCTCCGAGGTGAGGAGCAGGACGGTGACCACGACCACGCCGACGATCAGGATGATCACGGACATTTCTTTTTCAATGGCTTCCGCCTGGACGTCCCCGAGGGTCGTGGACACATGCAGGTCATAGGAAGAAAGCGAACCCTTCAGCGTGTTCAGAGACTGAAGGGCCCGGTCGTCGTCCTCCGCGTACCGGAAGGTCACGTTATAAAGCGCCGAAGAATCGTTGTAGTGCTCCCGGATCTCCTGGATGGTCAGTTCCTCGTCTTCCTTCGGTTCCCCCGGTGAATCAGGGTTCAGGTAATCCGGGAGAAAAGTCACCTCCGATACTCCGGGGGAGGTGACGATCGTGTCATAGACGCGGAATGCCTCCCTGAGGGACAGGTTCGAGACCATGACCTTTGCCGAACCATAGGTGGTGTACTCCTTCTCCATCAGATCCAAGGTCTGCTTTGTCTCCGTTTCTTCGCTCAGGTAAGCGGAAAGATCGTTCTCCACAGACACCCAGTTCTGCGAAAAGAACGAGAAGATCAGCAATATCACGTAGATCAGGAAAAACAGGTTTCTCTTGTCTACGATGAAGGAACATATGGTGATCAGCGGTGACTGTTTTGTCTGCTGCATGGATAGTTTTCTCCTTTAAAACCGGAATCTTGTTCTGAATTTGATATAAATGATAGCATACTGTCACAGAAGTGTCACACTCTATAGAAAAAAGTTGACCTGCGGTCTTATGCCCTTTATACTCCACTTAAGTTAGAAGTGAAAAACAGGAACAGAACTTTCATGCATAAGAATTATAAAACATACATCAGAAAAATACGCCGGCAGGAGCTGCGCGACAAAAAAAGGAAAAGGATCCAAAGGGACCTTTCTCGTTACGGAGGCAGGATCCTGCATTCCGCTGAGATGCAGCAGGCCTTCCGGCAGAAGCACCACACCCTGTCGACCTTGGGCGGGCATACCCTCAGGGTAGCCACCATGAGCCTCTCGATCTGCTACGCTCTGCGGAAATTTCATATTTCCACGGATATCCCGGCGGTGGTCACCGGCTCCCTCTGCCATGATCTCGGCATGCTGGGCCGCGGGGAAAAATACAGTTCCGTCATGGAGTGCAGCAGACAGCATCCTGTGGATTCTCTGGAGATCGCCAGAAAGCTGATGGGCGAGGTCCCGGAAAAGACCACAGATATTATCTCCCGCCACATGTGGCCGCTCAGCCCAAACAAACCGCCGAATTCCCTGGAGGCCGTGATCGTCTCCTCGGCGGACAAGATCGCCTCGGTCAAGGATTTTATCGAGGGTTACGAAAGAAAGCGTCCCGGGATCCGGGGCGTCGTCCGGGAACTCGTGAACTGGCAAAAGGAGTGGGCATTATGGAAGAAGAAAGAGTAGTCCGGCTGGCAAAGCCGATCAAAAGCGGTCTTCTGCATCTTCTGTTCAGCAGATTTCTGATCATTGCCCTGCTGCTGGTACTGGAGCTCGCCCTCATAATCTCCGTATATGTCTTTTTCACGGACAAGCTTCCGATCCTGCTCCATTTACAGTGGCTGTTCACCATTGCCGTGGTCATCTATCTGTTCAACTGCAACATGGATTCTTCGGCCAAACTGACCTGGATGTTCATTAT
>JAFSYO010000092.1 GCA_017449925.1 Stomatobaculum sp. | reverse complement strand
GTCGCTATCATGAAGGAAGCCTGCAAGGAATTCGGCATGAAGTTCGAGATGGAGACCGCTCCCGACCCGACCACCGATGTCGGTGTTCCCGGCGCACAGGCTTACATTCTTGAGCATGTTCCGGAGTGGATCGAGAAGTACGGCACGAACTCCGCATACTTCTGCACCAACGATGCGCACACCGAGCCCCTTCTGAAGAAGCTCCTGGAGTGCGGCGGCTACTTCATCGAAGCTGACCTTCCGTCCCCGCTGATGGGCTATCCGGGCGCTCTGGGTCTGGACCTCACCGAGGAAGCCGGCGACTTTGAGAAGATCCTTGCCAAGGTCGAGGCTGCTGTTGTTGAAAAAGGCGGCGACGGCCGTTTCGGAACCTGGGCGTACTCCTATGGCTACACTGTCTCCGCAGGCCTTGCTGAGCACGCGAGAAACGTGATCCTCGGCGAGAGCGAGCTGGATGACATCGATGCCATCTCTGAAGCTTACGGCGTATTCTCCCCGGGCGCAGAGTGGAACGGTTCCAACTACACCAATGTTGATACCGGCGTAAAGGCGGACAACACCTTCCTGATCTATCAGGATACCTACATCATGGGCAATCCGGGACATTACATGGAGTCCACCAAGGTCGAAGTTCCGGAGAAGTACTTCACTGTAAAGTGATCTGAACTTTTTGAACCGTAAATGACAGAAAAGCCCTTCCCGGAATAAGACCTGAAGATCGTGGTCCGGGAAGGGCTTTCTCATAGGAAGGCAATGGAGAATGAATATGGCTAACGCACCGCTTCTGGAGATGCGGAATATTAAAAAAGACTTCTTCGGCAATCAGGTGCTGACAGACATCAACCTGAAGCTCGGAGAAGGCGAAGTGCTGGGGCTGGTTGGCGAGAACGGCGCCGGCAAATCAACACTGATGAAGATCCTTTTCGGCGCGGCCGATATCTCCGCCACGGGAGGCTACGGCGGGGAGATCTTCCTGAATGGTCAGAAGGTCAGTTTTGCGACGCCTTTTGAGGAGATCGAAGCCGGGATCGGAATGGTGCATCAGGAGTTCTCGCTGATTCCCGGATTTGACGCGACGGAGAATATCCTCCTGAACCGGGAACCCAAAAAGGGAAATTTGTTCGCCGAGGTATTCGGCGACAGACTGGATACACTGGACCGGAAGGATATGGACAGAAGGGCGGAGCAGGCCATTGACAAGATGGGCGTTTCCGTCGATCGTCACATGACCATCAGCAGCATGCCCGTCGGACACAAGCAGTTCACCGAGATCGCGAGAGAGCTTTCCAAGGACCAGCTGAAGCTCCTGATCCTTGACGAGCCCACCGCTGTCCTGACAGAGCATGAGGCGGAGGCCCTCCTGGAGTCCATCCGCGGCATGTCCGCCCGCGGGATCGCGGTGATCTTCATCACCCACCGTCTGCATGAGATCCTTGCGGTCTGCAGCAAGGTCGCGGTCATGCGGGACGGCGTCCTGGTGAAGGAAGTCCCGGCATCGGAGACCAGCGTGGATGAGATCACGCGGTGGATGGTGGGCCGTGATATGAAGGACGCTCCTGCGGCAGCAGCCGCTGTTTCTTCTTCGGAGGACAAGAGGACCATCCTGAAGATCGAGAAGCTCTGGGTGGATATGCCCGGTGAGACTGTCCGCAACGTCAACCTGGAAGTGAAAGATGGAGAGATCCTCGGCATCGGCGGCCTGGCGGGCCAGGGAAAGCTGGGGATCCCCAACGGCATTATGGGCCTCTATGAGGCAGGCGGAAGAGTGGAGTTCGACGGGAATGAGATCCCGCTGAACAGTCCCAGGAAATGCCTGGATTCTTCCTTTGCTTTCGTGTCTGAGGACCGCAGAGGCGTGGGACTTCTTCTGGATGAGTCCCTGGAGTGGAACGTGGCGTTCCCCGCCATGCAGGTCCAGAACAAATTCCTGAAGGATTATCTGGGCGGCCTGATCAAGTGGAGAGACGAGAAGGCCATCCGGGAAGTCACGGAGAAGTACATCGACGAACTGAAGATCAAGTGCACCAGCTCCAGGCAGAACGCGCGGGAGCTTTCGGGCGGAAACCAGCAGAAGGTATGTCTGGCGAAGGCCTTTGCCCTGGAGCCCAAGGTGCTGTTCGTCTCAGAACCCACCCGCGGCATCGACGTGGGCGCCAAGGCCCTGGTGCTGGAGGCGCTGCGTATATTCAACCGGGAAAAGGGCGTCACCGTCATCATGGTCTCC
>JAFSYO010000091.1 GCA_017449925.1 Stomatobaculum sp. | reverse complement strand
ATGTTGTAGGTGTCTTTTGTTGTGTTATGTAAACTGTTTTTGAAAAAAACGGAGGCGGGAAATTCAAAAATAAAAATTATGTAACCTAAATTTTCAAAAATCGGAGAAGAATTCCGCGATATCTTGTATTATGACGAAAAAAAACCGCAAACCATTGTTGCGATTCTCAAAAAGACAGTTATAATAGGAATTGTGATTTCGATATAGTAATTTGTGATTTTAGTTATGATTTTTCGCACCGGCGGAAGCCGATGCTTCTATATATAGAAAGGCAACAATGTACAGGAAACGACAGGAGAGCCGCAGAAGGCTGGCACAGCGGTTTGTCCGCTGGCATCCGCTGATCATTTTAATGATCATGTTCCTGCTGGGAGCATGCACCACCCAGAAGCCTGCAGTCCAGCAATCATCGAACACGCCGTCGCCGGTGCAGAGCACTGAAGCACCGACGTTCCCTGCAGCAGCGGAGACGCTGCATCTGATCGAAGAAGAATCTACACCCGAAGAATCCCTGCCTCCCGCCGCCGGCATCACCCAGGCGATGATCGAAGGCGAGCAGAGCTCCGAGGGAAAGGATCCGGAGTACGACCTGACGGAGACAGCGGTGCCGCTGCCTGTGGAAACGGTGCAGGAGACCACTGCGGCGGGAGTCGCCGTTCATGAGTCGGGGAACTACACTTCAAAAGATGAGGTGGCGCTGTATATCCACCTGTACGGGCACCTGCCCTCCAACTACATTTCCAAGCGGAAGGCGGAGGAGCGGGGCTGGGATTCCAAAGCCGGCAACCTGGACGATGTGCTTCCGGGCATGAGCATCGGCGGCAGCGGCTTCGGCAACTACGAGGGACTTCTTCCCGCAAAGAAGGGCCGGAAGTACTACGAGTGCGATATCGATTACACCGGAGGCCACAGGAACGCGAAGCGGATCATCTACTCCAACGATGGGCTTGTGTTCTACACGGAGAACCACTACAAATCCTTTGAGCAGTTGTACTAACAGTAAAGACGCGGTCGGTCCGGTTGCGCGGATGAAAGAAAGTCGCAGGCGGACCGGCTGTGCAGGAAAACAAATATGAAAAAAACAGAATGGCGGATCAGAGCCAGGCGGGCCGATTTCTACGGATTAGCGGCCCGCTTTTCCATTTCCCCCTACCTGGCGCGGCTGATGGTGAACCGGGGGGTGGAAGAAGATGAATTTGACGAATACCTGAACGGGACTCTGGAGGATCTTCCGGACCCGCTGCTTCTTGCGGACATGGGCCGGGCGGCCGACATCCTCCTCGGGAAGATTGGCGGGAAGACCAACGAGGGTATGGATGGAACGTCCGGCGGCAAGAAGATCCGGGTGATCGGGGATTACGATATCGACGGGATCTGCGCGACTTACATCCTTCTGACGGGGCTGCGGGAGATCGGTGCGGAGGCGGACTACGACATTCCGGATCGGATCCAGGACGGTTATGGCCTGAACGTGAACCTGGTACGCCGGGCGAGGGAAGAGGGAGCGGATACCATCCTGACCTGTGACAATGGCATTGCTGCCCTGGAGGAGATCCGGGAGGCAAAGCGCCTCGGGATGACTGTGGTCGTGACGGACCACCACGAGGTGGGACACGGTGAAGACGGGAGCGAGCTTATTCCGGAGGCGGATGCGGTGGTGGACCCGAAGCGGGCGGACAGCCGGTATCCTTTCCGGGATATTTGCGGCGCGGCGGTGGCCTGGAAGTTGGTGGGCGTCCTTTATGAGCGTGTGGGGATTTCCCGGGAGAAGTGGATGAAGCTCCTTCCCTTCGCGGCTATCGCCACTGTGGGCGACGTGATGCCTCTTCAGGCGGAGAACCGGAAGGTGGTCAGGGAAGGACTGAAGGCTGTCGGCAGGACGGACAATGTTGGGCTAAGGAAACTGACGGAGCTCTGCAGACTGGACCCGGAGCATCTCACTGCTTTCCACATCGGCTTTGTCATCGGCCCCTGCCTGAATGCCGGCGGGCGGCTGGAAAGCGCCAAGGTGGGCCTTGGAATGTTGCTGGAAGAGGACCCGCAGAAAGCGGAGCAGATAGCCCAGCACCTGAAGTTCCTGAACGACGAGCGGAAGCGCATGACGAACGAGGGAACGGAGGAGGCAATACGCCAGGCGGAAGAACTGTACGCGGATCAGGACGTCCAGGTGATCTACCTGAAGAACTGCCACGAGTCCGTGGCGGGCATCATCGCCGGACGACTGAGAGAGCACTGCTACCGCCCCAGCATTGTCCTCACCGACAGTGCCTCCGAGGACTGCCTGAAGGGATCGGGCCGTTCCATTGAGGCCTATCACATGTTCCGGGGCCTGGAGGAAGTGAAGGATCTCATGATAAAATTCGGCGGCCATCCGGCAGCGGCGGGACTGACCATCCGGCGGGAAAACCTGGAGGAACTGCGCCGCCGGCTGAATGAGAACGTGAGCTTCACCGCCGATGAATTGACCGAGAAGCTCTGGATCGACATTGAGCTTCCTTTCTCCCGCCTGACGGAGGAGTTCCTTCAGGAGCTTGCCAGGCTGGAACCCTGCGGCCAGGGAAATGAAAAAGCCATGTTCGCCCAGCGGAAAGTGCGCATTCTTGACGTCCGCGTCATGGGCAAGGAGAAAAATGTCGTAAAGCTCCGGCTTATGGACCAGGAAGGAACGGAGATCGACGGCATCGCCTTCCGGACGGAAGGGGAGAAGTTCCTGAAGGAGATGGGTGACAAGAGGGAATTCAGTATTTTGTATTATCCTTCTGTCAACGAATATATGGGCAGAAGGACCATTCAGGCAGTGCTGCAGGGATGGAAATTCTAAGCTTTGAGTGGTATAGTATTTAGTATCTGTTCAATCATTCAGGAGGAATCAGCGATGAAGGCACTTACAGAGTATGTCCGTACCATTCCGGATTTTCCGGAGCCCGGAGTTATGTTCCGCGATATTACTACGATTCTTCAGGATCCTGACGGACTGAAGCTGGCCATCGACGGCCTCAGGAAGGGATTGGAAGACGTGGAGTATGATGTGGTGGTAGGACCGGAATCCCGCGGTTTTATTTTCGGCGTCCCGATCGCCTACGCAGAGGGCAAGGGCTTTGTTCCTGTGCGGAAAAAAGGAAAACTCCCGGCAGAGACTATTGAAGAAACTTATGACCTCGAGTACGGCACTGCGACCATCGAGATCCATAAGGACGCCATTACTCCCGGACAGAAGGTCGTGATCGTAGACGATCTCCTGGCTACCGGAGGCACGATGGAAGCTATTATCCGCCTTGTAGAGAGACTGGGCGGAGAAGTGGTGAAGATCGCGTTCGTCCTGGAACTGAAGGGACTGGAAGGTATGAAGAAGCTTGCCGGATACGACTGTTTTTCACTGGTAAGCTACGAAGGGAAGTAAAGACAGAATTCAGAAACGGCGGCATTGCAGGCACACCGGGGTTTCCGGCAGCCTGAAATGCCGCTGTTAGTTGGTTTTTATGGACAATCCATACCTTGGAAGTTATAATATTGTTTATTATCAGCACCCCGGAAACATCAGTAAAATATGAATGGAAAGCTTGCTTTCACGTTAGTTTTACCGTTGTTACAAGGGCGCGCAGCGACCCAAGTGGGGGTGCGGCGAAAGTACAGAAATAACCGAAAGGGGAAAGGAGGCGCTGATGGAACAGATAAAGGTTTTCGGCACTAAGCTGCCGCATGACAGACAGTTACTGGAAAAACCTGAGGATTTTACAGATCCGGAACTTCTTTATAACCGGCTGATCGACACCATCCGGCGCTATCATCCCTCGGACGACATCAGCCTCCTTGAGCGCGCCTTCATGACGGCGAAGAACGCCCACATGGATCAGCGGAGAAAGTCCGGCGAGCCCTACATCATCCATCCGCTCTGTGTAGGCATTATCCTGGCGGAGCTGGAGCTGGACAAGGAGACGATCATCGCGGGACTCTTGCATGACGTAGTGGAGGACACGATCCTTACGGGAGAGCAGATCAGCCGGGTGTTCGGCCCGGATGTGTGGCTTCTGGTGGACGGCGTCACGAAGCTGACCCAGATCACCTGGACCAACGACAAGCTGGACATTCAGGCGGAGAACCTGCGGAAGATGTTCCTGGCCATGGCGAAGGATATCCGCGTGATCCTGATCAAGCTGGCGGACCGCCTGCACAACATGCGGACGCTCCAGTACATGAAGCCGGAGAAGCAGAAGGAAAAGGCGAGGGAGACGCTGGAGATCTACGCGCCCATCGCGGACCGCCTCGGTATCAGCCGCATCAAGATCGAGCTGGATGACCTGGCGCTGAAATACCTGCAGCCTGAGGTCTTTGAGGAGCTGCAGCGGAAGGTCGCGGAGCGCAGCGACCTGCAGGAAAGTTTTATCGACGGCATCGTGAAGGAGATCCAGGGCATCGTGGACGACGCCGGGATCACCGCCACGGTCTACGGCCGCCAGAAGCATTTCTTCTCCATCTACAAAAAGATGGTGAATCAGAACAAGAGCTTTGACCAGGTGCTGGACCTGTTCGCGGTACGGGTCCTGGTGGATTCCGTGAAGGACTGTTACGCCGCTCTCGGCGTGATCCATGAACACTTTACGCCGGTCCCCGGCCGTTTCAAGGATTACATCGCCATGCCGAAGCCGAACCGGTACCAGT
>JAFSYO010000090.1 GCA_017449925.1 Stomatobaculum sp. | reverse complement strand
CGGCCACAGTCCCCGCGATCCTTACCCTGCTGGGAGGCACTGTCGGCGGCTATATCACTTTCTCCGGTGCTCACCGTCTGATCGACGCCGGCGTCACCGGTGAAGAACATCTGGATCAGGCCCAGCGGAGCTCCGTCATGGGCATCATCATCGCAGCGATCGTCCGTGTCCTTCTGTTCCTGGCGATCCTCGGCGTTGTTACCAAGTATGCCGGCATCAACCTTGCCGATCCTTCCGCCAACGCAGGCATCCCCGGCGTTCCGGAGTACAACGGAATCAACAACCCCGCCGCCTATGCTTTCCTTGTGGGTGCGGGCAATATGGCCTATCGTTTCGCCGGCCTCGTGATCCTCTGCGCCTCTGTGACCTCCGTTATCGGCGCGGCATATACTTCAGTTTCCTTCCTGAAGACTTTCCATCACTCCATTGAAGAAAACGAAAACTACTGGATCATCGGATTCATCGCCTTCTCCTCCCTGGTCATGACCATTTTCGGAAATTCCAAAGGCGCTGCGGCGAAGCTTCTGGTGCTGGCTGGAGCACTGAACGGAATCATCCTTCCGCTGTCCCTTGCCTGCATCCTGCTTGCCTGCAAGAATAAGAAGATCGTCGGCGATAAGTATGAACACCCCGCTGTCCTCCAGATTCTTGGATGGATCGTGGTCATCATTGCCGGCTATATCGCCATTACTACCCTGCCGAACCTTAAAAACCTCTTCGTCTAAAGGAAAGGACTCTACATGGCTGACGTACGTTTTCTGCTGACAGGCGATACTTCCCTGTGCGCTGAATTCGGAAACGAGATCAGCGAAAAGATCAACACAGAGATCCGCGCCTTTAACATTCTGCTTGGACAGAGCGGCATCCCGGGCATCGTGGAGACAGTGCCCACCTACCGCTCCCTGATGATCCATTATGACCCGGAGGTCATCTCTTACCAGCGTCTTGTATCGAACCTGAAGAAACTGACAGCAAAGCTGGACACCGCGGAGCTGCCGCCCAGCGAAGTGCTGGAGATCCCGGTGCTGTACGGCGGGGAGATGGGTCCTGACCTTCCCTTTGTCGCAGAGCACGCCGGAATCCCGGAGGACGAGGTCATCAAGATCCACACCTCCGTCCCGTACCTGATCTACATGCTGGGATTCACTCCCGGTTTCACCTACCTCGGCGGCATGAGCGGCAAGATCGAGACCCCGAGACTGAAACAGCCCAGGGTGAAGATCCCCGCCGGTTCCGTAGGCATCGCCGGAAAGCAGACCGGTGTGTACCCCATCGACTCCCCCGGCGGATGGCAGCTCATCGGCCGCACCCCGGTCCGCATGTATGATCCGGACCGCGAGACCCCTATTCTCCCGCAGGCAGGACAGTATATAAAGTTCTGCGCCATCGACCAGGCGGAATACGACCGGATCGCTGCGGAAGAAGCCGGCGCAGGATACAAGTGCAAAAAATACCCCTATGATCCGGCGAAATACGGAAAGGAGGCGAAGTGATGGAGAACAGCGGCAAGAAAGGCTTCACCGTTCTTAATCCCGGCGTCCTGACCACCGTGCAGGATTTCGGCCGCATCGGATACCAGCAGTTCGGCGTCTCCGTCTCCGGCGCCATGGATCCCCGGGCCATGCGTTTCGCCAACATTCTGGTGGGCAATCCGGAAGGTGAGGCAGTACTGGAGTGCACCATGCTGGGTCCCCAGCTGAAATTCGAAGAGACTACCATCATCGCCATCACCGGCGGAAACCTCGGGCCCACTCTGGACGGCCAGCCTGTCAAGACTTACTGCGCCTTCAGAGTGAATGCGGGACAGACTCTGCGCTTCTCGGGACTCCGCTCCGGCTGCCGCGCCTACATCGCTTTTGCGGGCGGACTGGATATCCCGGAAGTCATGGGAAGCCGCTCCACCTACATGAAGGCGAAGATCGGCGGCTTCAACGGACGGAAACTGGAAAAGGGCGACTCCATCGGATTCCGCGATCCTAAAGCAGAACTGTTCAATCTGGACAAGCGGAGCATGCTTCCGGAGTTCGTCCCGAGGGACGTCTACACTCTCCATGTCATCATGGGACCCCAGGACGATATGTTCACGGAAGAAGGCATCAAGACCTTCCTCTCTGAGACTTACACTGTAACCCCCGAATTTGACCGCATGGGATGCCGTCTGGAAGGTCCGGAGATCGCCCATGTGAACGGCGGCGACATCATCTCCGACGGTATCGCCTTCGGCGCGGTCCAGGTTCCCTCCGCAGGAAAACCCATCATTATGCTGGCGGACCGCCAGACCACCGGCGGATACACAAAGATCGGCACGATCATGACTGCGGACTTCCGCATTCTGGCCCAGCTGAAGGCCGGCGACAAAGTCCGTTTTGAGAAGATCGGTATAGCCGCTGCCCAGGAAGCTTTGATCGCGGAACGCGGCGCCCTGAAGGTCTTCAAATACGCGTTCGAACACTAATCTTCCGCCCAAGGACATCTGATGTCCGAAAAAGCAACTGTATCAGATTGTTTTAACGAAAGGAGAATTTATGGCATTTGATATTACCCCGTACATCAACATGAAACCCTCGGAAGTCAGAGCTCTGATCCGCGAAGGAAAGATCGATTTTCCGACCGCAGGAATGTGTGCAGGGTATGCCCAGGCAAACCTGGTGATCCTTCCTCCGGAATACGCGGCCGATTTTGAAGAGTTCGCAAAGCTGAACCCCTTCCCCTGCCCCATCCTTGAGATCATCAAGGGGACCCCGGATACGCATGACATGGGCGAAGGCGCGAACATCTGCACCGATATCCCCCGCTACCGCATCTATGAGAACGGCGTCTTCACAAAAGAAATCACAGATGCCAGCGAGTACTGGAAGGATGGCTATGTCGGCTTCCTGATCGGCTGCTCCTTCTCCTTCGAAGAGGCTCTGATCCGCGAAGGCATCGATGTGCGCCACATCAGCCAGGGAAGAAATGTGCCGATGTTCAAGGTCGGCATCCAGACGACCCCGGCAGGTCCTTTCTCCGGCCCCATGGTCTGCTCCATGCGTCCCATGACGCCGGAAAACGCCCAGAAGGCCTATGACATCACCGTGAAGATGCCTAACGTCCACGGCGCGCCCGTCTGGATGGGACCGGTGGACAAGCTGGATGAGATCGGCGTCAAGGACGCCATGAAGCCCGATTACGGCGATGCAGTCGACATCTATCCCGGCGAGATCCTGGCCTTCTGGCCCTGCGGCGTGACGCCCCAGGCAGCCGTCGAGAACGCGAAGCCGCCCATCGTCATCACCCATGCTCCCGGCCACATGTTCATCACGGACATCCTCAATTCCGAGCTGAACGACTATCTTGAGTCGAAGAAGCAGAAATAACCGGCGGGCGTTATGGGCTTGTTTCAGAAAATCCGTACCCCTGTTTTTTATAAAACAAGGGTACGGATTTTCTTTAATTGTCAAAAAACGCCCATTTCACAGGTAAAACCATAAAAAAAAGCAGAAAAACCGAGGTTTTTCTGCTTATATGGGGTACGGAAAAATCAAAAATGTGAAAAAACGCCCGTCCTTCTTCCCGACACCGCTTTCCAGCCACATTAATAAAGCTTCTTGATCGCGGGCAAAACAACACCGTTCTCCCGCGGGCTTCAGATCGTATCCGGATGCTGGATCCCGGTCATGATCTTGTCGGCGGTCTCCTCATTCACGAGGATCCGGATCAGCTCCAGGCCCATGTCAATGGCAAAGCCAAGACCCCGTCCGGTGGTGATCAGGCCTTCTGTCCGAACGCCTTCTCCAGTCCAGCGGGCGCCGTCCACACCGTCGATGCCGTTCTGCCATCCGGGATAGCAGGTGAATTTCTGGTGGGCAAAGAGGCCCAGTTTGCCAAGGATGCTGGGGGCCGCACAGATCGCCGCAAGGCGCTTGCCGGCAGCTGCCTGGTTCCGGATGGCCCGGGCAACCAGCGGGTTCGCCGTGAGGTTCGGAACGCCGGGAACACCGCCCGGCAGGAAGATCACATCGCTGTCGGAAAAAACCGCATCCTCCAGCAGCACATCTGTCACGATGGAAATATCGTGGGATCCTGTGACCACTTTGTCTCCGCTGCAGGACACCATCTGCACTTCCACTCCCGCCCTTCTTAAAAGATCCACCACGGAAAGGCACTCCACTTCTTCCAGTCCTGTCGCCAGGAACGCGCTCACTTTTGCCATTTTCTTCTCCTTTGCTTCTTGTGATATTTGTTTCACTGGTGCGGATCGCTGACATAGCCCGCGCCGGGACCGTAATTCGAAGGCTTGTAGCCGCCGTAGCCGCCCCCTGAATGATAGCCTCCCGGCCCTCTCTGCGTATAGGAATAAGAGGGCGGATTGTACGACACTCCCTGTATCTGTCCGGAGGAAGCGGCCGCACCGGAACTGCCGGAGGCGCTCACCGGATTCGAATATCCTCCGCTGCTGACTGCCGAACCGGCCGCCGTGCCGCCGGCAGGATACAGAGTCTGGTCCCAGTAATGTCCCGCCTGTCCGGTGATGCTCGGCACATAGATGCCTTTCTCATTGAAAATATATCCGTCGGAAGAGATACCGTAGGCAGACGGAAGGCTTCCGTCCCCCTGCAGCCAGTACCAGACATCATTCACAAAGACCCAGGCAGTGCGAACATAGGATCCGTTGTCACCGACATAATAGGTCTTCCCTGTCACCTGTCCCTCCGGCGAACGGGCTGTCCACGCCCCGGCGAAAGCCGTGGACGCGGCAGCTGCCGTCATGACCGCTGCAGCAAGAAGCACTGCCACTCTTTTTTGCACTCTGAAAACAGCACTCCGTTCCATTTATTCCTCCCAAAGATTCTGATATACTGGTGAAAAGTTCATGCGTACTCAGCTTTTCGCGTATTTATAATACTCATTCAGGACTTCGTTCATCAATATCATAACAGAAAATACAGAGGAGAACCATGTTAAAACTCCCGGTTTCCATTCGAACAAGAAGATTCTTTCGCTGCCTGATCCTTTCCGCCGCGTTTCTTTCACTTGCTGCCTGCGGCAGTTCTTCCCAAGGCACCGCGGTTTCAGAAACTTCTGCGGCTACTTCCGGTGAAACTGCCGTCTCCGAAACCTCTTCCGCCGGGGCCGGCACGTCTCAGAAAGAAGTGCCGGTCATCACGGTAGTCACCGACACGGTGGACGATCAGAACGCCTCTGACAGTTCAAAAACCGAAGACGCAGCGGCTTCCTCCGAGGCAGCTTCCTCCTCCGGCACGGCTTCTTCCTCCGGCGAAACAGCTCCTTCTGTCCCCGCACCTGACGGCACCTTCACCATTACCTTCGCCGGAGATATTCTGATGGATCCGGGTTACGCCGCCGGAGACGCCCTTACAAAGCGGGGAGCTGAAGGAAGCTTCGACGAAGAGACTCTTGCCATCATGCGGGACGCTGACCTCTTCATTGTGAACAACGAATTTGCCTACACCACCCGCGGCACTGCTGTCTCCAAACAATACAATTTCCGCGCCGATCCTGCCCACGCCCGGATACTTACGGATATGGGGGCCGATCTGGTGACTCTTGGGAACAACCACACCTATGATTACGGCGAGGAAGGGCTTCTGGATACCCTGGACGCGCTGAAAGCCGTCGGCGTTCCCTGGATCGGGGCCGGAAAGGATCTGGAAGAAGCGTCGCGCCCTGCTGTCTATACCATCGGCGGGTTCCGGATCTCTGTCGTCAACGCAGAGTCCATCCTTTTCAACGCGAATCCGCCTGCCCAGTGCGCCGGGGAAGGAAAGTCCGGGACCTTTGACTGTTACCGCCCGGAAATGCTTTACGAAGCTGTCCGGAAAGCAAAAGAACAGTCGGACTTCTGCATCGCCATCCTGCACTGGGGATCTGAGGGGAAGTCCACGCCGAACGAAAAACAGCTCACCTTGTCCCGCGGCGCAGCGGAAGCCGGCGCGGACCTTATCATCGGGGGACATCCCCATGTGCTGCAGACCATCGGCCGTGTCGGGACTGTTCCCGTGGTCTACAGCCTTGGAAACTACCTCTTCCACTCCGGCACCTATGACACCGGGGTGATCCAGGCCGTCTTCCGCCCCTCGGAAAAACGGCTCGAGACCCTGCGGTTCGTCCCAATGCAGTGCCGGAATATGAAAGTCTTCACTCTTTCCGGCAGCGAAAAAGAGAGGCTCCTCAAATACATGAGAAACCTCTCTTCCGATGTTCAGATCGACGATGACGGGGTCATTTCTCTCCCCTGACCGTCCAGCTTACAGTTCATTCACCCAAAGTCCGTGGAGGTTGCAGTACTCATAGACCGCCACGGGCTTTTCGCCATTCAGGCTGAACTCCGCCTTCGGCTCCTGGCCGGGCTTCAGATACTTGATCTGCACGCCGTTCTCAGTCTCAAGACAAATAAACTCAATATAGTGAGCGTCCAGCATGGGATGCGCGACGGAACCGACCTGGACCAGGACCTTATCCCCTTCGATCTTCACGTCCGGGATGTGTTTTTCTCTTGCGCCGTCCGTCTTGCCCGGCTCAAGATACTCCATCGTCTCGCCGCAGCACTTCGGCGTGCAGGCAGTTTTCTCCCCGATCATCATCACAAAGTTTCCACATGCTGCGCAGCGGTAAAATAAAGTTTTTGCCATTGTTCAATACCTCCTTTGGTTTGAATGACTCCTTGCTGCATCTATATATCTGCTCTGCGTTTTTCACAGAAAAACAGACTTATCAACGTTCCTCGCGGAAATAGCTCAGGCCGAGGTTTGCCGGGGGCTGATCCTCCGGACGGTTCTTCCGGCTGGTGAAGATCAGCACCAGGATCGTCACGACATAGGGCATCATCTTGAAGATCTCCTGGGACGACCTGGACAGGCCCGGAATGTAAAGGTACAGGATATACAGGCCGCCGAAGAGAATGGCTCCCCAGATGGCGTTGGTCGCGTTCCAGATGGAAAGGATGACCAGTGCCACTGCCAGCCAGCCGCGGTCGCCGAAGCTGTTGTTGCCCCAGGTGCCGCCCAGGTATTCCATGACGAAATACAGGCCTCCGAGGCCGGCGATACCGGCGCCGATGATGGTGGCTGTGTATTTATAGCGGGCGATGTCGATACCTGCGGCGTCTGCCGTGGCCGCGTCCTCTCCCACTGCCCTCAGGTTCAGTCCCTTCCTGGTCTTGAGCAGGAACCAGGTCATCACGACAGCGATGATAAAAGCCAGATAGGTCAGGAACCCGTAGGAAAACAGGACCTTCCCGATCACCGGGATCTGCGAAAGACCCGGTACCGGCGCACGGTAGGCCGCCGCCGTGTTCTTCACGGAGATCTGGCCCACGCCGCCTGCCATCTGGGACAGGGAGCCGCCGAAAAAGTTGCCGAAGCCCACGCCGAAGGTGGTCAGAGAAAGACCGACCACGTTCTGGTTGGACCGAAGTGTTACCGTCAGGATGCTGTAGATCAGCCCCCCCAGCATTGCCACCAGGATCGCGAACAAAAGAGAGAGCACCAGCCCGATGGCTCCGACGGTGTTTTCTCCCGCCGCTTTTTCGTAAAGGAACGCGGCGATCAGGCCCGACACACCGCCCATGTACATGATTCCGGGAATACCGAGGTTCAGGTTTCCGGACTTCTCTGTCAGGATCTCACCGGAGGCGCCGTAAAGGATCGGGATCCCCTGCATAATGGCTCTCTGGATAAATGTGAGTATGACTGTCATAACGCCTCCTTCTTCCGGAACTCCAGCTTGTAGCGCACGAAGAACTCACAGCCGATCAGGAAAAACAAAATGATGCCGATGATGATATCGGAGAAGCTTTCATTCAGCTTGTACTGGGAAGCGATCTGGATGGAACCCTGCTGCATGAAAATGAGAAGCATCGAGATCAGCAGCATGAACAGCGGGTTGAAGTTCGACATCCAGGCGACGATGATGGCTGTGAAGCCGCGTCCGTTGGCAGTGCTGGTGGACAGCGTGTGGCTGGAGCCGCCGACGATCACCGCTCCCGCCAGTCCGCAGATAGCGCCGCTGATGGCCATGGTGCGGAGAATGACGGTCTTCACGTTGATGCCGGCATAGCGCGCCGTGTTCTGGCTGGAACCCACGACGGCGATCTCAAAGCCCTGTTTGCTCCGGCGGAGGTAGAAGAAAACCAGGACCGTCACCAGCGCGACGATAAAGCAGCTGAACAGGTACTGCCGTCCTGCGAACTTTTCAGCGCCGATGGACGGGAACCAGCCGTAATGGGTCTTCTGGTTGATGGTTCCGATGGTGTTCGACCCCTTCGGATTCTCCCAGAAGCAGATGGCGAAGGTCACCAGCTGCATGGCGACATAGTTCATCATCAGCGTGAACAGAGTCTCGTTGGTATTGTATTTCGCCTTGAACCACGCAGGCACCAGGCCCCAGATCATTCCCGCGAGAATACTGCACACCAGCATGGCAGCGATGAGTACGAATCCGGGAAGCTTGTCCCCGCAGTAGATCATCAGTGCGGCGCTGGTCATTCCTCCCATCAGGATCTGTCCCTCTGCGCCGATATTCCAGAATCGCATGCGGAAGGCGGGTGTCAGGCCCACGGCGATCAGCATCAGGATCACCGTCTCGCGTACCGTGACCCAGAAACGGCGCGCATTGCCCATGGCGCCTTCATAGACCGCCGCATAAACGCTTAAGGGATTGACTCCCGTCACAAGTACGATGACCAGGGCACAGACCACTAATGCCATGAGCAGGGCCGCCATGTGGATGGCGGCGATCATCGCGAAGCTGATCTGCCCTCGTTTTACCATGCGGAAAAGAGGTTCTTTATTCTGCATCTTCCTTCTCCTTTCCTGCCGTTCCTGTCATCATCAGGCCCAGCTCCTCCTTGGAGGCGTGGCGCGCTTCCACGATGCCCGACACGCGTCCTCCCTGGAGCACCAGGATCCTGTCGCAGAGCGCCAGCAGAACGTCCAGATCCTCTCCCACGCAGATCACGGCGGCGCCGTGTTCCTTCTGCGCGCTGAGAAGATTGTAGATCAGATAGGAAGAGTTGATGTCCAGGCCGCGCACCGGGTAGGCTGCCATCATCACCTTCGGTTTTCCGGCGATCTCGCGCCCCACCAGGACCTTCTGCACATTTCCTCCGGACAGCCGCCCGATGGGGGTCTCCACGCCCGGCGTCACCACTTCCAGGTCCCGGACGATCTCTTCCGCCTGGGTCCTGGGCGCCTTGCGGTCTGTCATGAAGGAATTTCCGTGTCTGTAGGAACGCAGCATGACATTGTCCGTCAGGTCCATGCTTCCTACCAGGCCCATGCCGAGACGGTCTTCCGGCACAAAGGCCAGACGGACGCCCAGCTCCTCGATCTGCAGAGGCGTCATGCCCTTCAGGTCTTTACGCTGCCCATCATCGTCCAGATAAAGGATGGTCCCGTCATGCTCCTGCAGACCGGCGATGCTCTCCAGAAGCTCCTTCTGGCCGTTGCCGGAAATACCGGCGATGCCGAGGATCTCTCCGCTCCGGAGAGTAAAGCTCACTTTGTTCAGGACCGTGGTTCCTTCCGCGTTCACACAGCTCACGTTGTCCACGACAAGGCGGTCCTTCAGGTTGACAGGCTCGGTCCTGTGGATATCCAGGTCCACCTTCTGGCCCACCATCATCTCCGTCAGGTTGGAGACGGTCGCCTTTGCGGTGTCGATGGTGCCGATGTATTTTCCTTTGCGGAGGATCGCCACGCGGTCGGAGATCTCCAGCACTTCGTTCAGTTTATGGGTGATAATGATGATGGACTTTCCGTCTTCCCTCATGTTCCGGAGCACGTCGAACAGGCGCTCCGTCTCCTGGGGCGTCAGCACCGCCGTCGGCTCGTCCAGGATCAGGATATCCGCCCCGCGGTACAGGACCTTGATGATCTCCACCGTCTGTTTCTGGGAGACGGACATGCTGTAGACCTTCTCCGACGGATCCAGACGAAAACCGTATTTATCCACCAGCTGTTTGACATTGGACTCCACTTCCTTCATGTTAAGGCGTCCTTTGCCTTCCAGGCCGAGAATGATGTTCTCTGCCGCGGTGAGCACCGGGATCAGCTTGAAATGCTGATGGATCATTCCGATCTTCAGCGCAAAGGCGTCCTTCGGAGAGCGGATCGTAACTTCTTCCCCGTTGACAAGGATATGGCCTTCGTCCGGAAAATAAATACCGGAGAGCATATTCATCAGCGTCGTTTTTCCGCTTCCGTTCTCGCCCAGGATCGACAGGATCTCGCCTTGACGGAGCGTCAGGTTGATGCGGTCATTGGCGACCACCTCGCCGAAACGCTTCGACACATTGCGGAATTCAATGGCATTTTTATGTTCCACGCCGCAGTTCCTCCAGATTATTTATCCAGCCCCTGACTCGGGTCGCTTCGCGGCTCGGGGTGCTGTGTGATATCACATTATAACACAATAGTCCAAAAAAAGAATCCGGAAGCATGAACTTCCGGATCCTTCGAAAAATACTGGATTCTGTTTAGTTCGTCACGGACTCGATGCCGTCGATGGTCATATCAAATGCCGGAGCGGAAATGACCTCGGACTCGTGGAAATAGCCGTCGGAAATGTACTCGACGCCGTTCGGAGCGTAGGTATCCAGGTTCTTTCCGTCAACAGTGAAGGTGCTGGTATCGAAAACATGGAGAGATCCATCCATGATGGCCTTCTTCACTTCCTCGACCTTCGCTTCGGTTCCCTCTGCGACAGAGCTTCCAAGCTCGGTGATGCGGACTGCGTCGACATCAAAGCCCTTGGACCAGTCGACCGGCAGCTTCTCGCCGTTCATAACGTGCTGGATGGCTTCCTCATAGTAGACTTCCCAGTTGTTGGTCGGGGAGGTAAGCGCAACGTCCGGAGCAACGCTCAGCATGGAGACATTGTAGCCGACACAGGGGATGCCCTCTTCCTGGCAGGCAGTCGGAGCACCGGTGGTATCAGCGTGCTGGGAGATCAGGACACAGCCGTCAGAGATCAGCTGCTTCGCGGTCTCGGCCTCAGCAGCCGGATCAGCCCAGCTGTTGGTGTACAGGACCTTCATGGTAGCTTCCGGAACCTCGGAACGCACGCCCAGGAAGAACGCGGTGAAGCCGGAAATAACCTCAGCGTAGGGATAAGCGCCGACATAGCCGATCTTAGCGTCTGCAGCAGAAAGCTCACCGCCGTCGATCATCTCTTTCAGCTTCATGCCTGCGACAACGCCGGACACATAACGTGCCTCATAGATGTTGTCAAAGTAGTTGGAGAAGTTGTCCAGGCCGGACATGGCAGCCTGATAGCCGGTAGCGTGAGCAAAGGTCAGCTCCGGATGGTTCTGGGCAGCCTCCATCAGATAGGACTCATGGCCGAAGCTGGTCGCGAAGATCAGCTGGCAGCCGTCCGCCGCAAGATCCTCTGCAGCGTCCAGGCAGGACTCGTCCTCACCGATGTTGGTCTTCATGATGACCTGGTCCTCGGAAAGACCCAGCTTCTCAGCTGCAGCCTTGATGCCGTTGATGTGGGACGCGGAATAACCTTCGTTCTCATCACCGATGAAGATGATGCCGACCTTCATGTCTTCCTTGGCAATGCCCTCGCCTGCGGCTTCCGCTGCCTTGGTCTCCTCGGCTGTGGTCTCTTCTGCCTTGCTCTCTTCCGCCTTGGTCTCCTCAGCCTTGGTCTCGGCAGCAGCAGCTGTGGTCGCAGCCGCAGTCGTGGTGGAACCGGAACCGCCGCAGCCGGCCAGAAGCATACCCGCCATGGAAGCAGCACAAAGTAAGCTCAGTGCCTTTTTCATCATTATATATTTCCTCCCTTTTTTCTGCCGGTCTTCGGGCGCCGGCTGCCTTTTTATAAAAACACCTTCCTTTTTAACACATTTCAAAATAATCGGCAATACACAGAAACCACGAAAATCCCCGGATAAATCCGGGGATTTCCGTCATTCGTCACTGCATCTTTTTCTGGAGGCTCTTTCTGCGCCAAACATCCGGCGACAGCATGAAGATGATCGGGAATATCTCCAGACGGCCCAGGAGCATGTTCATCGACATCACAAATTTGGAAATGCCGTTGAAAGAACTGAAGTTGCCGGTGGGACCCACAACATCCAGGCCGGGGCCGATGTTGTTGAAGGTGGCGATGACAGCAGAGATCGTCGTTGTCATGCCCTTCCCTTCGAAGGAGATGATCAGGGCCGAGACCATGATGATGATCAGGTAGGCCGTCAGATACGCCGTGGTGCCCACCATGACGGAATCCTCCACTCTGCGGCCGTTCATGCGGACGATGCTCATCTTCCGCGGATTGATCATCCTCCTCATCTGGCATCCCAGATGTTTTATCAGAAGCACGACTCTGGAAACCTTGATGCCGCCGCCGGTGGATCCGGCTGACGCACCGATGCACATGATAAAGAGCAGCATGTGGCGGGAGAATTCCGGCCACTTGTCAAAATCCGCCGTGCCGAAACCGGTGGTCGTCATGACCGAGGCCACAGAAAAAAAGCTGTCCCGGAAAGCCTGGCCCGTGTTGTTCACATACATCGGAAGGATATTGATGCCGATCATGAGCGTCCCGCCGATCATGATGATCCAGTACCAGCGGAGCTCTTCGTCTGCGAAGGCGTCATGGATCTTCTTCGTGAGCAGCAGATAGTAGATGCTGAAGTTCACGCCGAAAAGCGCCATGAAAACAGCGATGGTCATCTGCAGGTACTGGCTGGTGTAGAATGCGATGCTGTTGTTCTTAATGCCGAAGCCGCCGGTGCCGGCGGTTCCGAAGGAGGTCACCACCGCGTCAAAAAGCGGCATTCCCCCCGCAAGAAGGAACAGGCATTCCGTGACAGTCAGTCCCAGATAGATCCCGTAGGTGATCTTTGCCGTCTCGCTGATCTTCGGCCGGATCTTGCCCACCGAAGGACCGGGGCTCTCCGCCTTCATCAGGTTAAAGAACTCGCCGTTGCCCTTGGACAAAGGCACGATTGCCAGCAGGAACACCAGGACACCCATACCGCCGATCCAGTGGGTGAAACTTCTCCAGTAGAGCAGGCCGAAGGGCATAGCCTCCACATCCGTAAGGATCGTGGATCCCGTCGTGGTAAAGCCGGAGACTGTCTCGAACCAGCAGTCGATAAAATGCGGGATGCGCCGGCTGATATAAAACGGAAGTGCTCCGAAGAAGGACATCACGATCCAGCCGAGGGAACAGATCACAAATCCTTCGCCCATAGAAATACTTTCATGGGTCTTCAGTCTGGAGAGGGCAAAGCCTCCGAGCAAAGGCATCGCTATGGCCGGCAGGAACGCTCTCACCGTGTCCGGCTCCCCGAACCACAGGGACACGAACACGGAAGGGATCATGAAGAGGCCTTCCACCAGCATGATGTAGCCCATATATTTTGCTACGATCCTGTGATTCATGCGCCGCCTCCGTTATCAAGGAAGATGTCCGCAAGATTGGATATCATACGCCGCGGGTCCGCCACGACAATGACCGTATCGCCCCGCATCATGAAATCGCTGCCGCCGGGAATGATCACGTTCTGGTTCCTGACGATTCCTGCCAGAAGAATGGCCTTCTTCAGTTTCAGCTTCATGATGGGTACATTCAGGAAATCTCCGGTCTCCGGCACCACAAAGCTCAGGCATTCCACTCTTCCGTTGGCAATGGTGGACAAGGTCTGAAGACCGCCTTCTCTTGCGTTGCTCGCACCGCGGACATAGCTGATGATCTCCATCGCCGTCTGCTGCTGCGGATTAACGATGGCGTCCAGGTTTGTCTGATCCACCAGTTTCAGGTACTCCATCCGGTTCACTTTGGTGACCGTTTTTTTGACGCCGATGCTCCGGGCATAGAGGGAGATCATGATATTCTCTTCGTCGATACCGGTGAGCGGGATCACTGCATCCATGTCCGCGATCCCCTCTTCCTCCAGGACGCTCTGCAGCGACCCGTCCGCATGGACCACCTCAAGCTTCGGCATACGCTCTGCCAGGAACTCGCAGCGGTCTTTGTTGTGCTCGATGATCATCACGTGGATCCCTGCCTGGATCAGGTCTGTGGCAAGGTAGACCGCAAGTTCGCTGCCGCCGATGATCATAACTTTCTTAATGGTCTCTGTCTTGATGCCCAGTTTGTTCAAAAGCAGCGGCAGATCCGCCGTCGCCGTGGAAAGACTGATCTTATCACCCTGCTTCAGCACCGTGGCGCCTGAAGGGACAAATACTTCGTCGCCCCGTTCCACCGTACAGATCAGAGCGCGTTTGCTTAAAAGGGCCGGGACCTGTCCCAGTGGTTTCCCCACCAGTACGCTGCCCGCAGGAATGCTGTATTCCACCATTTCCGCTCTTCCCTGGGCGAAGGGTCTCCGGGTCAGGAAGGAAGGGAACTGCAGCAGACGGAAGATCTCTCTGGCGCTGCTCTTGGCAGGATTGATGGATCTGGAAAGACCGAAACTGGTCTTCAGGAGGTTCATCTCCCTGTCGTACTCCTGATTTCTGACTCTTGCCACGGTGCGGGGACAGCCGACCTTTCCTGCCAGAAGAGCCGTCAGAAGATTTACTTCGTCGCTGTTTGTCACCGCCAGCAAAAGATCGCTGCTGTCTGCTCCGGCTTCCCGCAGGACCTCGATCGAAGCGCCGTTTCCCACCACAATGGCTACATCCATTTTTTCCTGGGTATAGTAAAGCTTCTGCGGGTCATTATCCACCACGACAATATCGTGTCCTTCCTTCGCCAGTTCCTGGACCAGAAGCATTCCGACCTTGCCGTTTCCGATAATAATTATCTTCATGCTGTTTCCTCCGAAACGTATGTTTCTTACTGTTCAGCACTATGAAAAGCACTATTTAATCAATCATAGCATAGATTTTCTCTATATGGAACGTATATCATTCTTGTTTACATAAATATCAACATATGTCTATTATTGTACATCTATTATTTTTATATATAAAGTGTTGAAAAAAGTGAGCATTTATTATAATCTGAAGGTATCAGGCTATTGATAGAATGAACAGAAACGGAGAACCAGCCATGTACAGAAACTTTGCGGGACGCGGCGCCGCCGTGTTCTTAAGCCTTTGCCTCATGCTGACGGCATTCCCGTCCTGCGCTCAGGCAGCGGTTTCTTCCGGCGTGGTCCCGACAGTGGACGAAGCATACTATGTCACCCTTGACCACTACGGAAATCCCACTGACGCCAGTGTTGTCAAAAGCTATCAGCTTAATGGCGCCAGGGAGATCACGGACTACGGTACTTATACGTCAGTCTCCAATCTTACAGACCGCACCGAACCTGTGACAGGAAACGGCACTCTGCGTTTTTCCTTCGGAGACAACGCGCCGGACCGTTTTTATTTCGAAGGAAAGACCGACAAGCCGTTTCACGATCTTCCCTGGATCCTTTCCCTCTCCTACCGCCTGAACGGCGTCCCGAAAAAGGCGGAGGATCTGGCGGGAGAAAAAGGTGAGATAGAGATCAGGATCTCTGCCCGCCCGAATCCCGCTGCGTCTGAGTATGCAAAAAACAACTACATGCTGACCTGCGTCGCGCCCTTCAATCTCGACGATATCCTTTCCCTGGACGCGCCGGATGCCCAGATCCAGACCATCGGCAATCTGCGGGCAGCTGCCTTTATCTGGCTCCCCGGAGAAAACAGAGAGTACGTCCTTCGGATCGGCGCGGAATCCTTTGAGACCGATGGACTGACCTTTATCATGGGGCCTCTGAACAGCGGGCGCCTCTCCGATATCACGGAGATCCAGGAAAAGAAAGAAGAGATCCAGGCCTCCTGGGATGATATGAACGAAGCCGTGGACGATGTGCTCGACTCCCTGGATTCCATGAAGGACGGACTGCATTACGCGGCGGACGGACTGCAGGAACTGGATACAGTGCGGGAAAATGTAAAGAATAAAAAAAGCCGGTTCTACGGGGATCTTGACCAGTTCCTCGGAAACATGGACGGCCTGAACGTCATGATCGCCCCTCTCTCCGGCCATGTAAACGAAGCCAACAATACCGTGGCCGATGTCCGCTCCAATCTGACGGAACTGAACGAAGTCCTTCTGGAGACCAGGAACGACCTGGACAACGCCCGGTCCACCCTGGATGCCGTCCGGAAGGATATGACCCATCTCGGCGACACCGCCTCTGATCTCGACCATCAGACCCACCGCGTGCATTCCGATGTGAACCGGATCCAGAGTCTGTCCCGCCAGGGTAAAAATTCTGTCGACGGCAGCATCAAAGGCACTCTGGCACAGATGACTCAGCTCTACCAGGTTTATTCCGCCTACATGAAAAGTCAGGGCATGGAACCCTTTGACGCCCTGGGCGACGGCGAAGTGCTGTTTGACCTGGATGCGGAAGGTCTCGCCGGAGTCGGAACGCCTTCCAACGCGGGCGTTCCCTTCCGCGCCGGATTAAACGGCGCCCTTGACCCCGCAGGCGTCAGCTACCCGGAAGACTCCTTCCAGGAATTCGCCATTGAGAAACTGGAATCCCTGGGCTACGACGAGGATGAGATCAGCTATGCTGTCGCCCTCTGGAACTACAGAAACGACGTGCAGTCCGCCTCCTCCTCTGCTAACAGGGCTTACAGTGTCATGGACGATCTCGCTGACCATATCCTGGATGTAGATCTTTCCGTCCTGTTCGACCTGATGATGGACATTTCCATCGACGGAGAAGAAAGCGCAGTGAGGATGGACAGCCTCACCGCAGACCTCTCTGAGGCTATCGGAAAGCTGGATGTGCTTCACACCACCATCGACACCTATCTTCCCGAGCTGCAGACGGCGCTTTCCGATACCTCTGCGGTCTGTTCCGGACTGCACGACAGTTCCGCGGCGCTCACTGCTTTTCTCCGGACTACCCGGGACATCATCCGCAGCAACAGCGACACCCTGGACGACGGGACCCGCCGCACGCTGCAGGGCACCGCGGATGTCCTCCGGAAAACAGCGGACGCAGTGGATTCCACCGACAAGGTGCGGAAAGCGAAAAAGAGCATCACAGACCTGGTGGATGACAAATGGAACGAATATACCGGTGAAAAGAACAACCTGATGAAACTGGACGCGGATGCCCCGCCCCAGTCCCTGACCTCTCCGAGGAACAAGAATGTGACCAGCGTTTCTGTGCTGATCCGGACTGAAGAGATTAAAAAGAAAAAGGAAGAAGTGCATCTTCACAGCGCGGACGACCGGGACCACCGGACTGTGGGGGCTCGGGTCGGCCAGATGTTCTCTGATTTCTGGAACTTCCTCACCGGCTGGACGAGACACTGAGGAGGGCGCCATGATCACAAAACTTGCGCGCCGTATCGTCTCCCGGCCGAAACTGATCATCGCAGCGGCGCTGCTGCTGCTGATCCCCTCCCTGCTGGGGTTCCTCGGGACAAAAGTCAATTACGATGTGCTCTCCTATCTGCCGGAGGACATCCGCTCCGTGGAGGGTGAAAAGCTCCTGGAGGATCCTTTCAAGGCCGCTGCCACCAGCATGGTCATCGTTGAGGGAATGCCGGCCAAATACACCGGCAGTCTGGTCCGCTCCATCGAGGAAGTGGATCATGTGAGCAATGTGCTGTGGATCTCGGACCTGCTGGGCATCCAGGTGCCGACCGGCGTCCTGCCCAAGGACTTGAAGGAAAACTTCTTTTCCGATGACGCCACCATGATGATCGTCCAGTTTGATACCGCTCTTTCCTCGGACGAGACCATGGACGCCGTGGCAGAGATCCGCCGCCTCACAAATGAGCACTGCTTTGTCTCCGGCATGTCCGCGGTGGTCCAGGACATCAAGGAGCTGGTATTATCCGAGATCCCGATCTACACCGTAATCGCAGTGATCCTTACGCTGGCGGTGCTGCTCATCTGTTTCGAGTCTCCGGTGCTGCCGTTCCTGTTCCTCAATTGCATCGGCCTGGCCATCGCCTACAACATGGGGACCAATATTTTTCTGGGACAGATCTCCTACATCACCAGCGCCATCGCTGCCATTCTGCAACTGGGCGTCACCATGGACTATTCCGTCTTCCTGTTCCACCGGTATGAGGAAGAAAAGACCCGGCATGAAGATCTGAAGGACGCCATGGCCTCAGCCATGGCTACAGCCTTTGCCTCCCTTTCCGGCAGCTCCACCACCACCATCGCCGGCTTTCTGGCTCTCTGCGCCATGCGTTTCGGCATGGGAAAGGACTTGGGCATCGTCATGGCGAAGGGCGTCGTCTTCGGCCTGCTCTGTGTCATCTTTGTCCTGCCGTGCTTTATCCTGACGGCGGACCCGCTGATCCACCGCTTTGAGCACCGGAACCTGTTCCCGGACTTCTCCGGATTCAACCGCTGGATCCTGAAACGGAAGCGCCTCTGGCTGGTCCTCTTCTTCCTGATCCTGGCGCCGGCCTATTACGCCCAGTCCCACACAGGGATCTACTACCAGATCACCCGCTCCCTGCCGGAAACGCTCCCTTCCATCCGAAGCAATGAAAAGCTGAAGGAGCACTTCAACATGGCCTCCCAGCATGTGGCCATAATAACAGATGATATCGACAATGCTTCCCTGCAGGAGATGGAGGACCGGCTGAAGGCGGTGCCCGGTATTGAGCAGGTGCTCTCCTGGCACAGCATCCTGGGGGACGGCATCCCGGAATTCTTTCTGCCGCAGCATCTGCGGGACGTCTTCAAGAAGGACGGGTACCAGCTGGTCATGATGACCACGGACTTCGGCCCCGCCACGAACGAGATGAAGGAACAGCTGAGGAGCATCTCGGAGATCCTTACTTTCTACGATCCGGAAGTATATCTCACCGGCGAAGGCGCCATGACAGAGGACCTGAGAACGGTATTCGACAAGGACTACCTTGTCACCAGCCGTCTCTCTATACTGGCTATTTTTCTGATCGTCATGATCACCTTCCGCTCCCTGACTGTTCCCGTCGCCCTGATCACCGCCATCGAGACCGCGATCTACGTGAACATCGGGATCTGCTATTTCCAGGGAAACTACATCTCCTTCATCGCCCCGACGCTGATCTCTGCGATCCAGCTTGGCGCTACGGTGGACTACGCTATCCTGATGTCCACCCGCTTCCAGGAAGAGATCCGGAACGGCCGCGACAGGATGGAAGCCGTCCTGATCGCCGGCACCACCTCCGACCGCTCCATCATCACCAGTTCCCTGGTCATGCTGTCTGCGAATATCGGCGTCATCCTGGTCTCCCGGCTGTATCTGATCAAAGAAGTCTGCGTGCTGCTGGCCCGCGGCGCCATTATCAGCGCTTCCTTCTCCATGTTCTTCCTGCCCTGCATCCTGTATGAGATGGAGCCTCTGTTCCGGCGCACCTCCCTTCATTGGGCCGACAGCGGCAATAAGAATGATGCTTCCTGAGTCTTTTCCAACGATCACAAAAGAAAGGCTGGATCCGGAAAATCCCGGTCCAGCCTTTTGTAATGATTATTGGTCCTTTCAGACAGATCACTTGTCTCTCTGGATATAGTCCGCATGCTTTTTCCGCTCCGCCAGCTCCTCGGCGGAAAGGAAGAGGAACTTCCGGATGGCGAACAGCACTGCCACTGCCGCCACGCCGATCAGAATGCCGACGGCGCTTTCATGATTGACCACCAGATACTTGGTCACCGTGAAGATCATCACCTCGATGATGGAGTCCAGGTCGTGACGGCAGAGCATCATGATAAGCTCCAGGCCCACCAGACCTTCCAGCAGGTACTGCAGGAAATCTATGAATTCCGTATGCGGATCAAGTATGCTCGCCGGGATGTGCATGATATGGAGCACGACACCGCCAAAGATGATCAGCGCGAACACCACCTCGAACCACATCGCGAGGCGGAAGAACACCGCCTGTGTCTTGTGCAGCAAATGATTCATATCCATATTCATCCCCTCCTCGCCGGCGGCAGACTTCAGATTTACAGAATCTTAACTCTGATATTACTATACCTTATACCTGCCAGATTAATCAAGGTCATATATATGTAAAGCACACATAGCGATACATAGATATGGCCTTACTTCTTCCTCCGCTGCCGCACGATCTCATAGGCGAGGACGCCCGCCGCGACGCTGGCGTTCAGGGAGTCGATCTCTCCCTTCATGGGGATGGAAGCGACGAAATCGCAGTTCTTTTTCACCAGCTCGCTGACGCCCTTCCCCTCGTTGCCGATCACCAGCCCGATGGGTCCGGTCAGGTTCAGGTCGTACATTTCCGTCCCGCCCATATCCGCGCAGACGAACCAGATACCCTGCTTCTTCAGTTCCTCCATAGTGCGCTGCAGGTTCGTCACCTTTGCGACGGGCGTGTAGTTCAGGGCACCCGCCGAGGTGCGCGCCACGCTGGCAGTGAGGCCCACAGCCCGGTTCCTGGGGATGATGACTCCGTGGGCGCCGGCCTGATTTGCCGTGCGGATGATGGCGCCGAGATTATAAGGATCTTCAATACCGTCCAGGAGGATGATAAAGGGATCCTCGTTCTTTTCCCGGGCCTTCTGGAGAATATCTTCCACCTCAGCGTAACTGTAGCTGGCGGCGATGGCGATGACGCCCTGGTGCCTTCCCGTTGTGCTCATCTGGTTCAGGCGCTCCCGGGTGACGAAATCCACCTTGACATTCTGCTTTTTTGCTTCCCGGAGCACTGTCTGCACCGGACCGTCCTTCAGACCTTCCTGTACATAAAGACGGTCAATGGTCTTCCCGGCTCGGAAGGCTTCGATCACCGCGTTTCTTCCTTCTATTGCGTTCTCATTCATTCTTTTCTTCCTTCAGCCGCCTTTACTTTAGTCCTTCAGCGGCCATCTGCTGTCTCTTTTCTTCCTCTTCCAGTTTTGAGAGCGCTGTCTCCACCAGTTCCTCCAGGCGCTCCTTCTGACCGGACAGCCAGAGATACCCTGCCAGGGCCTCAAAACCGGTGGCCATGCGGTACTCAATGACAGATGCGTTCTTCGCTGTGGTGTGGGAATGGGCGTTTCTGCCCCGTCGGTATACCGCAAGTTCGGCAGGGGTGAGGACCGGTTCCAGAAAACGGATCAAAGCCGCCTGTGTTCCGGCCTTTACCAGATGCACTGCGGCCAGGTGCAGCCGGTTCACCTGACTGTTCCCCTTCCTGACGATCCGTTCCCGGATCATCAGTTCGTAGGCCGCGTCTCCCATATAAGCGAGAACAAGCGGCGAATAATTCGCCGCTGTATTCTTTAAGCTCTCTTCCACTTGACGCCCTCTCTCGTATCTTCCAGAAGGATCCCCATCGCCGTCAGCTGGTTCCGGATCTCATCTGCCCGGGCATAGTTCTTCGCTTTTCTGGCCGCCTGGCGCTCCGCGATCAGCGCTTCCACCTCCGCGTCCAGATCTGCCTTCTTCCGGTCCGGAAGGATGCCCAGCACATCCAGGAGCTTCCGAAGGGTGCCGTCCATCTTCTGGACCAGAGCCTTCGAGCTCTCCTCCGTCACGGAAATGTTGGCAAGCTTCACCATCTCAAACACCGCGCTCAGGGCGTCCGCTGTATTGAAGTCGTCGTCCATGGCGTCTTCAAACTTCTGCACCAGAGCTTCCAGGGAACGGGCCGTTTCTTCTTCAGCAGTGTTCATCTCCCTTTCCGGCGCCTTGGCTGCGATGTCCTTCAGACGCTCCATGCAAGTCAGGATCCTCTCCAGGCTTGCCTTGGCGCTCTCCATCATCTCCGCGGAGAAATTCAGCGGGCTCCGGTAGTGGGCACTCAGCATGAACAGACGGAGGATCTGAAGATCATACTGCTCACTGATCTGCCGCACGGTCTTGAAATTCCCCAGAGACTTCGACATCTTCACGTTGTCGATATTCAGGAAGGCGTTGTGCATCCAGTACTTCGAGAACTTTTTCCCGCTGACGGCCTCCGACTGCGCGATCTCGTTCTCGTGGTGCGGGAACACCACGTCCTCTCCGCCGCCGTGGCTATCGATCTGCTCTCCAAGGTATTTCTTACTCATTACCGAGCACTCGATGTGCCAGCCGGGTCTTCCGTCACACCAGGGGGACTCCCAGTAAGGCTCCCCTTCCTTCTTCGGCTTCCACAGCACGAAGTCGTTGGGATCCTCCTTGTCCTCTTCTCCCGTCACCTTCAAAGTCCTCAGGCCGGACATATTGTCGTCCAGGTTCTTGTGGGACAGTTTCCCATAGCCCCTGAAGCTCTGGACGCGGTAGTATACCGTGCCGTCCTTCGCAACATAGGCGTGCCCGGAGTCGATCAGCTGCTGGATCATCTCCAGCATGCCCGGGATCTCCTGGGTGGCCAGCGGATGGGTCGTGGCGGGCATGATGTTCATTCCCTCCATGTCCTTTTTGCACTCCTTGATGTAACGTTCGGAGATGACGGAAGAATCCACGCCCTCTTCCACCGCAGCTTTGATGATCTTGTCATCCACATCCGTGAAGTTGGAGACATAGTTTACGTCGTAGCCCTTGTACAGGAAATAGCGGCGCACCGTGTCAAAAAAGATCATAGGCCGGGCGTTCCCGATGTGGATGAAGTTGTAGACTGTGGGCCCGCATACATACATACGGACTTTTCCGGGCTCCAGCGGCACAAAATCTTCCTTGTATTTTGTCATTGTATCAAATATCTTCATAACCCCTGTATCCTTTCTGTCCCTCCGGTGCCGATGATCACACACACCGCGTGGGCTGATATTCCTTCTTCTCTCCCGGTAAAACCGAGACGCTCCTCCGTCGTCGCCTTCACGTTCACCTGCTGCGGCTCGACTCCGAGGGCTTCGGCGATGCCGTCTCTCATCCTGTCGATGAAGGGAGAGAGCTTCGGCTTCTGCGCGATCACCGTGGCGTCCACATTGCCAACGGAATAACCGCGGTCATCCAGCATCTCTTTTGCCTTTTTCAGCAGGATCATGCTGTCGATCCCTTCCAGATCCGGATCCGTATCCGGAAAATGCCGGCCGATATCTCCCAGGGCCGCAGCGCCCAGCAGCGCGTCTGTCACCGCGTGCAGCAGCACGTCAGCGTCGGAATGTCCCAGAAGTCCCTTCTCCCAGGGAATCTCTACCCCTCCGAGGATCAGCTTTCTGCCTTCTGTGAGCCTGTGTACATCGTAGCCGTGTCCGATCCTGATCTCCATTTCTCCTCCGTCAGCAGATGATGTTCAGCTTCTGTTTTACGCAGCGCATCGAGAATTCCGCCTGCATTCCGCAGGTCTCTCCGTCCGCGTGGAGCGGCATTGCTTCTTCAAGGACCACCTTCACTTCCTGGCAGCTGTACATCCGCACGCCCGCGTCTCCCGGAGTGATACGGAAACCCGCTGCTGTCAGCGTCCCCATCTGCCGGATCCGCGAAGCGTTGTGCAGTACGGATACCGCCAGCAGGCCGTCGGCGCTGCTGGAGCCCGGCGCCAGCCGCCTTCCGTTCTCCGTCGGCTGGATCAAGGCGGACATGAGGAAAATATGATTCAGTTCAATGCGCCGTGATTCGTCCAGGATCAGGTTCCCCCGGACCGTCTTCATGTTAAGCAGACAGTTCAGATAGGCTGCTTTTTCCGCGGCGCTGCGCACCACCGGGATCCCGGAAAACCTCCCCTCCTCATGCTGGACGCGGAGCAGTTCCGTGAAGCCGGCCGCGAAGCCGCATCCTGCGCTCACCAGGAAGCGGCGGTGCCTGGGCACTTCTGTCCCGTAATTCAGGACGCCGTAATCGATCTTTCTCACTTCTCCGGAAGCAAGGATCCTGTCAAGGCAGGCGCCTGGTCTGTGCGGCAGATGAAGGCCTCTCGCGAGGTCGCTGCCGCCGCCCACGGGTATGTATCCCAGGATGAGCTTCTCAGAAATATGGACTCCGTCCACGATCTCATTCATGGTACCGTCGCCGCCGACTCCCACCAGGACGATCTCTTCATCGCTGGCGGCAGAATCAGTCTGATCTGTCAGCTGCGCAGCAATCAGACGGGCTTCTCCTCTCCCGCCTGTCAGTATCACCTGGTATTCCGTTTTCTTTCTGATCAGCCTCCGCTCCAGTCTTTTCCAGACACGGTAGCCGTTCACTCCTCCCGCGTTCGGGTTCACGATAAAGTACAGCATATCCCTTCTCCCTGTTCCGCCCGGGCAGCGACTTTATTTTACCATACTCCTGAAAATCTGTCTGTAAAAAGTATCTAAACTTCCTATTGACAAAAGCCCCTTTATTTTTTATACTTGCATGGTGTTCGCAGAACAGTAAGGCGGAGTAGCTCAGTTGGCTAGAGCACACGGTTCATACCCGTGGTGTCGAGGGTTCGAATCCCCCCTCCGCTACGAAAAACGCAGTCCCTTTCGGGGCTGCGTTCTTTTTATTCCATTTTTCAGTTGAATCCGTAGAATTTCTGCGCGATCTTGTAAGCCACTTCGGAAAGCTTTCTTCCGCCTCTCCCCGGCAGGTTCATGTTCTGGCCCAGGAAGCCCCAGCGCAGCCGCAAAAACAGGTGCAGGTTCTTCTCCCTGAGTTCCTTCCAGAGCTCCTTTCTCTTCTGGAGATTCTCCTCTTCCCCGGAGCGGACCGCCAGAATGGAGCAGATGCACATCATGATCTCCAGATATTTGATCATATAGCTTCTCAGCTTCTCCGGCTCCACCTTGTAGGGATCGTAATAATCCAGCATCAGCCTGGTCACCTTATACTGCTGGTCGATCCGGCCGATCATCACCTTTTCGTTCACGGACTGGTCTTCCCTGCCGATATAGTACCGGTAGAAATCCACGTCGAGATAGTACAGCGTCCTGACGTGCGGAAGCGGCTGGTAGACGAAAATATTGTCCACATAGAAGGTGTGTTTCGGAAGATCCAGCCCGCAGTCCCTTAAAAGCTGGGTGCGGTAGATGACGGAGTGCATCAGGATGTACTGGCCGATCCTGAAATGTCCGATCTCGTCCCAGGTGATCAGGGTCTCTTTCGGAAGGGCATGATGATACCGCATTACTTTTTTGTGATCCGCCCCATCCTTCTCATAGACGAAATTGCTCACCAGAAGATCCAGCTGCTCGTTTGTCATGGTAAAGCGGCGCAGTGTATCGAGGATCTTGTCATAGGCCTCTTCATTGACCCAGTCGTCGGAATCCACCACTTTGAAGAAAACGCCGGTCGCGTTGGCAAGTCCGGTACAGACGGCGCTGCCGTGTCCTCCGTTCTCCTGGTGGATCGCCCGGCAGATCCCGGGATACTCCCTTTCGTACCGGTCCGCGATCTCTGCCGTATTATCTTTCACAGACCCGTCATCCACGATCAGGATCTCCACATCGTCCCCGCCGTGAAGAAGCGTACCGATACAATGGTCCATATATGCCGCACTGTTATAGCACGGCACCGCGATGCTCAGTACTTTCATGAGATTTTCCTCCAGATATTTTTGTTCCGGGCTGACGTAATTACACGTTTCTTTTCTTAACTGTCCCTCCTTACCCCGGAAGCAGGAACAGAAATGACGCAAGATTTACCGCAGCGTGCATCACCACGGTGACCAGAAGCGAATCGGTCTTCACATAGGCATAGCCCAGCAGCAGTCCCGCCGCAGCGGCAGCGATCCCCTGGGTCAGGTTCCCGTGATACAGGCCGAACAGCAGAGAAGAAAGCAGCACTGCCGGCAGTGTTCCGGCAGCGTTCTCCACCCTCCTGAGCAGGAGCCCCCGGAACGCCAGCTCCTCCAGCACCGGAGAGAGCACCACAGCCCACAGAACAAGCAGCAAAGGCGTAAAGGCTCCCGTTCCCCAGTCTGCCTGAAAAGCAGCATCCTTCCCCGGAAGGCCGCTCAGGTTGATCGCTGTGACGACTGTCATGTAGTACAGGAAGAACAGGACTGTTGCCGCCAGATAGACCCGGAGCCCTGTCTCACGGCTCCTGTCGTAAGGGCGCCGCCCGGCAGTCCCTTCAGCTTTGTAAAAATACAGGAGGACCGGCAGCGCCAGAACGCCCGCACATACCAGCTGCCCGCCCGTCATGAGGAAACAAGGGTGGTCAGGAAGGTCCAGACAAAAAACACTGCACCCAGACTGATGCGGTACCACCCGAAGACCGCAAAATTCTTTTTCTTCGCGCGCACCACAAGAAAGCGGATCGCGCTTAAGGAAACGATGAACGCAGCGATAAAGCCTGCCGCCAGGAACAGGATCGTCCCGCTGCCGGAAGGAATGCCCTTCCGGACCAGCGTCAGCACCGCGGCTCCCGCCGTCAGCGGGATCCCGAGGATCACGGAGAATTCAGCAGCTGTGCGCGAGGAACACCCGAACAAAAGCGCTCCCAGGATCGCCGCCCCTGTCCGGGACACACCGGGGATCAGCCCCAGGACCTGGAACATTCCAATGTACAGCGCCATGTGCGGATCCAGTTTTCTCAGAAGATCTGTCTCCGGCTTCTGATATCTTCTTCCCCTCTCCACCACCAGCAGCACTGCTCCGAAAAGAATGAGCATGAGAGAGATCAGATACCCGTTTCTCAGACGGGCCTGGATCCAGTCATACAGCAGAAACCCCAGGATCGCGGTGGGTGCGGTCCCCGCGAACAGATCCGCGGTAAGAAGGGCCGCGGTCTTCCGCTTTTTTGTGCTCCCGCTCCAGAGATTCAGTCTGGGCCAGTACATAAAGAGGGCGGCAGAAGCAGCCCCCAGCTGGAGTGCCGCGTACAATGCCGCCAGCATCTCCGCGCCCGCTTCCGGGCGCAGGATCCCTGTCATCAGCATAAGATGTGCCGCAGCACTGACGGGAAGCCATTCCGTAAAGCCCTCCGTCATGCCGAGGACAACAGCTTTTAATAATTCGATCATATTTTTATTCCATATCTATGTCTTCGATCTGCCAGTCAATGGGCTCGACGCCGCTCGCCCGGAGGAAATCATTGGCCTTGGAAAAATGGCGGCAGCCGAAAAAGCCGCGGTACGCGGACAGCGGCGAAGGATGCGGAGCAGTGAGCACCAGGTGCTTCCGGTTGTGAAGCATTTCTGCTTTCATCTGGGCGGGACGCCCCCACAGAAGAAAGACCAGCGGCCTTTCTTCCGCGTCCACCGCGCGGATGATCGCGTCTGTGAACTGCTCCCAGCCGTGATTCTTATGGGAAAAAGCCGCGTGTGCGCGCACCGTCAGCAAGGTGTTCAGCAGGAGGACCCCCTGGTCCGCCCATTTTTTCAGGTATCCGTTATTCGGAATATAGCAGCCCAGGTCATCGTGCAGCTCCTGGTAAATGTTGACCAGGGACGGCGGTATCTGCTTCTGGTCCGGCGGCACGGAAAAAGATAGACCGTGGGCCTGGTTCGGTTCATGGTACGGGTCCTGTCCCAGGATCACTACCTTTACGCTGTGCAGAGGTGTGAGATGCAGGGCCTCAAAGATACGGTCCGCAGGAGGATAGACCACTGCGGTCCTGTATTCGTTGTTAATGAAACGGTACAGCTCTTTGTAATAATCTTTCCCGAATTCCGGCTTCAGGGCCGGAAGCCAGTCGTTGCTGATCGCCGCCATTGCGTCTCCTCCGTCAGTTCAAAGCCGGACCGAAATCCCTTTGTCTCTCAGGTACTCCTTCAGATCCCGGATCTCCAGCTCCTTGTAGTGGAACAGAGACGCGGCCAGGGCGGCATCCGCCTTTCCCTCTGTCAAAGCGTCATAAAAATGTTCCTTCGTTCCTGCCCCGCCGGAAGCGATGACGGGGATGGGAACGCGCTCCGCTATTTCGCGGGTCAGCTGGCAGTCGTAACCAGCCTTCGTACCGTCGCAGTCCATAGAAGTGAGAAGTATCTCCCCAGCCCCCAGGGAACAGCCGCGGGCAGCCCATTCCACCGCATCCAGTCCTGTATCCAGACGTCCGCCGTGTTTGTACACGTTCCAGCCGCTGCCGTCCGGACGGCGCTTCGCGTCGATGGCCAGAACCACGCACTGGCTTCCGAACTTCTCCGCGGCGTCGCTTAAAAGACGCGGATTGTCGATCGCCGCGGAATTCACGGAGATCTTGTCCGCCCCTTCTCTTAACAGCATGCGGAAATCCTCCACAGTGCGGATTCCTCCGCCCACAGTGAAGGGGATAAACACCTGATTCGCCACCTGACGCACCATATCGACCACCGTGTTCCTGTGGTCGCTGGAGGCTGTAATATCCAGGAACACCAACTCATCGGCGCCCGCCTTGTCATAGGCTGCCGCGATCTCCACCGGGTCCCCGGCGTCCCTCAGGTTGACAAAATTCACGCCCTTGACCACCCGTCCGTCATTCACATCAAGACAGGGAATAATCCTCTTTGTAAACATCTCTTCAAATCTCCAGGAAATTCTTCAGGATCCTGAGCCCGGTCTCCGAGCTCTTTTCCGGGTGGAACTGGGTCGAGAACACATTGTCCCGTTCCGCCGCCGCAAGAATGCGCATCCCGTATTCTGTTTCCGCCGCCTGAAAGTCCTGCCCTTCTGCTGCCGCGCAGTAGGAATGAACAAAATAGACGAAACTTCCATCCGGGATCCCCCGGAACAGCCGGGTCCCGGGCGCGATCGTCAGAGAATTCCAGCCCATATGAGGGATCTTCAGTCCAGGCGTATCCGGGATCTTCCGCACCTGTCCCGGGAAGATCCTGAGTCCCGGCACCGGTTCTCCGCTGTTCAGTTCATTCCCCTCCTCGCTGGAGGAAAACAAAAGCTGCATTCCGACGCAGATCCCCAGAAACGGAGTTCCCTTTGCGATCACTTCCCGGATAGCGGGCTCCAGGTCGTATTTTTCCAGATTGTTCCTGCAGTCCCGGAAAGCGCCGACTCCCGGAAGGATCACCCGGTCCGCCCGGAGGATCGTATCCCGGTCGCGGGTAATGACCGGACGGTCTCCCAGCGCCCGGAGTGCCTTCTCCACAGACCGCATGTTTCCGGCATCATAATCGATCAAAGCTGTCATGTATTACCTCCTGCGGCGGATCTCTGCTTTCTCACCGCTCCTCCGTCACCTGGAAGATAAAGAATTTGAGATAATAAGTCTCCCCGGCGGCCCAGAGGATCGGATGATCCGGCGCCTGGGTCGAAAAAGAGACCTGTCTCAAGCGTTTTTTCGCCCCGACAGATGCTTCGCGGATGGTCTTCGCAAACAGTTCCTGATCCATGAAGTGGGAACAGGAACAGGTGGCAAGAAAACCTCCGTCCTTTACCAGCCGCATCCCCCGGAGATTGATCTCCCGGTAGCCCTTCACCGCCTTCCGGATCGTCTCCCGGGATTTGGTAAAGGCAGGCGGATCCAGGATCACAACATCGTACCGTTCTCCGGCTGCTTCCAGTTCCGGCAGAAGCTCAAACACATCCGCCGTCTGGAATTTCACCCTGTCCTGAAGGCCGTTCAATGCGGCGTTCTCCTCCGCCTGGCGGATCCCCGTTTCAGAGGCATCCACCCCGAGGACCGACGCAGCTCCGGCGAACCCTGCGTTCAGAGCGAAGGAACCGGTGTGCGTGAAACAGTCCAGCACCTTTTTCCCGGAGCAGAGATTCCGGATGAGGACACGGTTTACCTTCTGGTCCAGGAAAAAGCCGGTCTTCTGACCGTTTTCCACGTCTACCATCATTCGGACGCCGTTTTCCGAGATCAGCACTTTGGTGTCAAAGGGTTCGCCGATGAACCCCTTCCGGCGCTCCATTCCTTCCTTCAGGCGTTCCTTCGCGTCGCTTCGCTCATAGATCCCGCGGATCGTGATCCCGTCTTCCAGAAGGATCTTTTTCAGGATGGAAAGCGCCCGCTCCTTCATACGGTCCATGCCCAGCGCCAGACTTTCCACCACCAGGACGTCCGAAAACTTATCCACGGTAAGTCCCGGCAGGAAATCTGCTTCTCCGAACACGATCCTGCAGCAGGAAGTGTCTGTCACTGCCTTCCTGTATTCCCACGCGGCGCGGAGCCGCTGTTCCAGGAAGCTGTCATCCAGCATCTGGTCCGCATTGCGGGTCATCATCCGCACGCGGATCTTTGAATTCAGATTGAGGAACCCGTTTCCAAGAGGATATCCGTCAAAATCCAGCACCGTAACAGGGCCGCCGTTCTCGACCGGACCCTCCACAGCGCTGATCTCATTGTCGAAGATCCAGGCGCCGCCGCCTTTGAAGGCCCGCGCCTCCCCTTTTCTGATATGGACTCTGCATGGATACGGCATAGTTATATTCCTCCCGCCGCGCACTGAAACGTCACGGTCTCTTCGATTATAGTAAAAATGTCACTGATGTGCAACGCACTCTCGTGCTTCAGGACCGTCAGGTTCCTGACACGGCGGCGCAGGAATCTGAGGTACGGTCCTTCCGGATCACCGCCCTGTTCCCCGCAGTCATTTACCAGCGTCACTACCCGTCCGTCCCTTTTCAGCCATGAAAGCTGGCGCAGGGCTTCCCCGGGCGTTTCCGCCAGAAGCAGATCCGCGTGCCCTTGCGGGATCACGGGAGAAATCCTTCTTCCGCCGATCCTGAGGTGATACGCATATCCTCCTCCGGCTTTACTTCCGGAAAGAAGCACCGACCGGATACCGTACCCTTCCGCTGCCGTCAGGGCTGCAATCTCTCTTCCTGCCTTCTCCGGAAAGAACGCGCTCCCTCCGGCCAGGATCACATTGAGACACGTTTTCATCTACACACTCCCTTCCCCTAAAGCTTTCTCCGGGATAAGGACCTGGGGAAGCACCGGCATTCCCCAGAGGGAACGTTCCGGCGGCGTTCCGATCTTCAGGAGCTGTTTTTCCGCGTCTTTTCCGAGAAACCTCAGGAGTGCTTCCCTCAGATCTCTTTCTGAACATTCCTCCCCGTAGAAGGGGTGCACGCGCACATGAAGATCATACTTCCCTTTTACGGCATACACGGCAGTCAGGAGCCTGTCCCGCTCTTCATCCAGCACCAGGACTTCAGAAATACTCGTCAGATAGTCCCGCACCCTCTCCTCCGGAAAAGGCCAGGGCGTCCCCAGCCTGAGGATCCTGCCTGCCGGATACCCGTTCAGGATCTCCGGCAGTTTCAGAGCTGCCGGACCTCGGACGATGATTCCCCTTCGCCCGCTTCCTGACACCCGGTTCCAGGCGGAATCGGAAAAAGCTTCCGGAAGCCTGGCTGATGCAGTGTGCTGGTAGTCGTCCCGCCTCTTTTCCGCCGCTCCCGGCCGGACAGGCCCGATCTCCGCCATGCCGCAGCGCACCTCGTAGTCGAGACGGACCAGGATCGGCGTCCGGTAGGTGTCCGCGTAAAGACTCGCCGAGCGCGCCATGCGGAAGGCTTCCTCCGGATCCGCAGGATAAAACTCCGGAAGATGACGGTTCCCGCTGTCTCTCAGTCTGACGCCGCCGGAAGCCCCCGCCTCCGCCGGAAGGATCACTACTCCCTCCGACGTCTCCATCCTGGGATTCCTTCCCGCTCCGAGCCTTACCGCCGAAAGACCTGAGACCAGCTGTCTCCCATTCTCCTCTCGTGTTTCCCTGAAAAGCCTGCTGTATTCTTTCTGCATCTTCGTCCTCCTTTGAGCCTTGATCCGGGGTCCGGGGGAGATGTCTCCCCTCCTTCATGACCCTCTATATATAAGGACGACGAAAGCAGGCATTTTCCTTCACTTTTTTTGAAATTTTTTGATAAAATTATTTTTATGAATCCAACGGATGAACTTCTCTACTCTGCCTTCCGGCAGCTGCTTGCGGAGAAGCCTTATAGAAAAATAACCGTCCGTGATATCGTGGACCGCTGCCATGTAAACCGGAATACCTTCTATTATCATTTCAGCGGTATTCCGGATCTGATGGATCACTACCTGTCCTTCCGGATCGGGGAGCTCCTGAAAGAAACAGAAACCTGCAGCGATCCCTTCCTGGCGCTGGTCCCGGCAGCCAGAGAGTTCAGAAACAGCCGGCCGGCAGTCCTTAATCTTCGGGACTCCGCCGCATGGCCTTCTCTTCTCCGTCATATGGCAGTGCTTTGCCGGGAACTTTCCTCACGGCATATGAAAGCGTCAGCCGTTCCGGCTGCCGCTGAAAGTGTTGCTTCCGGCTCCCGCGGTCTTTCCGGGCCGGACCATGCCGCCCTGACGCGCTTCTACAGCGCCTCCCTTTACGGGTGCCTGCTTACCTGGCTGGAAAACGATATGGACTACGACCTGGGGGCTGACCTTGTCCGCGTCTCTTCGATGCTCCGTCAGTCTGAGGCCGGCTCGTAAGCCATGCTCACGGCAATGCCGAAGGCGTCCGGTCCCGTGTGGGCGCAGACGCTTAAGGACAACGGATCATACCAGATCTTTTCTCCCGGGAAGGCTTCCTCCACCTGCTGCTTCCACCTGGCTCCCTCATCGGGATCTGTAAAGCTTCCCGCGCAGGCCACCCGGATCTTATAGCCCTTCTCCTGCATTTCCACGGCTTCCTTCTGCAAAGCCTCGGTGATCTTCTTTCTGCAGTTCTTCGTTCCCCTAACTGTCGCAAAGGGCTCGAACTTATCTCCCCGGCACACCAGGATCGGCTTAATATGAAGGATCGAACCGATGGCTGCCGCAGCTCCCGACACTCTTCCGGACCGCTTCAGGTATTCCAGCGTCTCAACGCCGAGATACACCACGGACTCTCTGCCTGTCTGCTCCAGCAGATTCTTGATCTGGGCGGCGTTCATGCCCTGGGCAGCCATATTCAGAGCGTCCATGACCGAATGTCTCTGGGTCACGGAGATCCTGTGGTTGTCCGCCACCTGCACCTTTCCCTCATAATCCTGGGAAAGCACAGCCGCAGTCTGCATGGATCCGCTGATCCCGCTGGACATGGGAATGTACACCAGGTCGTCGTATTCCTTCAGCACGCTGTCCCAGATCTCCGTCAGATCCGCCGGAGACGGCTGGGACGTCGTGACGCTGCTTCCTTTCTCCATCTCGCTGAACAGCTGGTCCAGCGTAAAACCTCTTCCTTCGTAATGGGTCTCTTCATTTACAAGGACCGGCATCGGCACCACACGGACGCCGAGCTTTTTTCCTTCTTCTTCATAGATCCCGCTGTTTGTATCTGTTACTACTGCTGTACTCATCTGTACTCCCCCTGATATCCGGCGCGTGTTATGACGCCCTCCTTCAATCTGCTGCCCTTCCGGGCTGTTCCGCTGCTCTTCTCCCTCCGGGCCTGAACTTTACCGTGCAAAGCACGACACAGTATTTCATGACTCCTTCCATCAGCACCGCAGACCCTGTAAGGATATGCTTCAGACGCAGGTTCTCAAAGGGACCGACGATCAGAAGCGCTCCCAGGATGGCTGTTATAATGGCCACCACCAGAAGCAGGATCCAGCTCCGGATCCCGAACTTTGCGGCATCCTTTGCCATCTGGATGGTCAGGACGCTGTCGAACAGCACCAGGAGCCCCAGGCCGGGCGTGATGAGTCCGGCAAGACGCGTGTTGCAGAAGATGACCAGCACTCCCGTGATCATCAGCAGGATCGCGGACGCCATGTCATACTGGAATGCCAGGCAGTACAGATCCGGTGAAAGGTATCCCACCAGCTTAATGGCCCCGTAGGCCAGGAGGCACAGCCCTCCTGCGATGCAGAGCGCAAACATGGAAAGATCCGGCAGGAACATATACGCCAGTCCGGTCAGACAGAACAGGACGGACATGATCATATATCCATATTTGGCAAAATACAGTCGTTTCATTTCTTCTTCCTTTTCGCGAACATATTTTGACAGTATGGATTGTATCGGTCCGAAGGGCAGGATTCAATGGTCAATCAGGGGTCAAATGTCCAAAAAATCCCGGCAGGCTTTGCGGAACTCCCGGTCCCTCAGCACATCCTGCGCAGTGGAGGCCATCACTCCCGCCGCAAGGCGGAGAAGACGGTGGGCGTACTCCGACTCTGTCACCGGGAGATAAGCCCGGTCGTGGATATCCGCGCCGCCGCTCACGGGAGCCGTGCTGAACACACCGTAGAAGGAAGGCGCTTCATAACTCACATTCCCGATATCGCCGGAGGGCGCGGTAAAAAGATCGTCCTTCCGTACCTCCGAAGACATAACGATATTTCTGCCCTCCGCGGCGGCATCCGCCTGATCCTCCGCCGCCAGGGCTTTTAAGTGCTCCTCCGCCCTTCTGTTCAGCGGCGTGTTGTTCCTCATGTCGTAAAAAGTATTCCTGTTCCGCTCGATCTCCACCGTGCAGCCGGTCATCAGGGCCGCGCCCCGGGCGCAGTTATTGACCCGTTCGATCACCTCTTCCAGATAATCCTTTTTCGGCGCCCGGACATAGTACTCCATCACGCCGGTATCCGGCACGATATTGCACGCTCTTCCTCCCTCCACGATCCTTCCGTGCAGCTTGGTGCCCGGAAGCACATGCTGCCTGAGGCAGGCGATCCCCGCGAAGGTCAGGTTCAGCGCGTCCAGGGCATTGATGCCGTTCTCCGGATGGGCGGAAGCATGACTGGACTTTCCGTGAAAAGTGTAGCGGATATCTGTCAGAGCCAGCAGGTAATTCGAAAAACAGTGCTTCGGCTGTCCGGACAGATGGGCTTCAAAGACCGCATCCAGGGCAAGCTGACGAAACAGCCCCTCCCGGCACATATTGATCTTTCCGCCCCAGGTCTCCTCCGCCGGAGTACCGATCAGAAGGATGCGCACCGATTCCCGGTTCCCCTTCTTCTCTTCTTCCTCCAGGGCATTTTTCAGCGTGACTGCCGCGGCAAATGCTGCCGCAGCGATCCAGTTGTGGCCGCAGGCGTGGCCGTTTCCGCTGCCGTCAGGACTCAGGTCCCCGTACCCCGGCAAGGCATCATATTCCGCCAGGAAAGCCACCGTCGGGACGGCAGGGTTATCACAGCCGTAGTCCGGCTTCTGGACCGGCGGCCACTCCGCAGCGAAAGCCGTCGGAAGACCGGCGATCCCCTTCGTCACCTGGAAACCTTCCGCCGCGATCTTCTCTGCCAGGAAGGCCGACGAGCGGACCTCTTCCCCGCTGAGTTCCGGGTGTTCCCATAGTTCTTTACTGATATAAAAAGCCTTTTCTGCCACCTGGTCCGTGATCTTCAGGCTCATCTTTTCTCCTCCTGCTCTTTACTGGGCGTCCAGGTATTCGCTGGGACTGACGCCCGCCACCTTTTTAAAGGTGGCGGAAAAATAGGTGATATCCCGATATCCGGCCATTTCCGCTACTTCATAGACTTTGTACCGGCAGGTCCGGAGCAGCTCCATCGCTTTCCTGATCCGGACTCTCGTGAGATAGTTCAGGAGCGTAAGGTCAGTTTCTTTTTTAAAGGTATGGCTCAGGTGGCCTTCGCTGATTCCCAGCGCCTCCGCCACGCTCCGCACGCTGATGGAAGGTTCGTTGTAATGCTCCAGGATATACTCCATGGCCATCCGGACATATCGGCTCTTGTCTCCTCGCTTTACCTCAGGGATGGAGATGCCGCTTTCCTCTCCCGCGGAGGATGTCGTCTGGCGGCTCTTCAGCCGCCGCACTGCCTCCTCCAGCTCTCCGTCGTGGAAGGGCTTCAGAAGGAAATCCACCGCTCCGAGCCGCAGGGCGCTCTGGGCATAGGCAAAGCTGTCGTAGGCGGTCAGGATGATGACGTCCGTGTTGTCTCCCCGCTCCCTCAGCTTCTGCAGCATCGTCAGCCCGTCCATCTTCGGCATCTTCAGGTCCGTGACGATCAGCGTCGGCTTCAGACGTTCCGCCGCCTCCAGACCTTCCTCTCCGTTGGCGGCCTCTCCCACCACCATACAGTCAATGGACGGCCAGTCCACCGTCAGGACGATCCCTTTCCGGATCAGTTCCTCGTCTTCCACGACCAGTACCTTATTCATAGGCCCCCTTTTCTTCCGCTGAGATAATCTCTTCTTCTTTGCCGCTTCCCCGATCCAGAGGCAGCAGCGCGGTCACCTCCGCGCCTTTGCAGCCGTCCTTGCGGTTCGACAGCCAGATACCGTAAATCTCCCCGTAGTGTTTTTTCAGGATCGTATCCACATTATAAAGCCCCAGATGATGCTTTGCTGCCTCACCCTCCGGACGGCGGTAAGGTCCCGTCATTTCCTCGGGAATGCCGCTGCCGTTGTCCGTCACCGTGATCTGCAGGAGCTCTGTCCCGCCGGATCCTTCCTTTTGCTCCGCCTGGACGACGATCTCGCCGCCGGCACTGCTGTCCAGACCGTGGATCACCGCGTTCTCCGTCAGAGGCTGCAGCATCATCTTCGGCACCATGCAGTCCAGCAGCTCTTCCGGGATGTCCAAAGTAAAGCTTAAGCCCCCGGACTGGCGGATCCTCTGGATCTCAATGTACCGCTCCAGCGCCTTTGTCTCCCTCCTGAGGGTCACGAACTCCTCCGGCGAGATGGCGAAGCGGAGGATGTCGGCGAGGTCGGTGGACATCACCGCCACCTCCGGGACCTGGTTGATCTTGGCGATCCATTTCATGGTGTCCAGCGTGTTTCCCAGAAAATGGGGGTTCAGCTGGGCCTGCAGCATGCGGATCTGGGTCTCATTCAGTTCCTTCTGATTCTGCATCAGCGTCTCCTGGTTCTTCAGGAGCGCGGCCCGGTGCTCCCGGAGCGCGTCTGTCATGCGGTTGAACCGCACCGCCAGCTCTCCCAGTTCATCCTCTCCGGGCTCCACCTGGACGTCCAGATGATCCAGAGTCACTTCACTCATGGCGCTCCTGAGGCGTTCCACCGGGCGCACCAGCTGGAGACTGAGGCCTGTTCCGAGAACAACGGCGGCTGCGGCGCCGAGAATCATGATGAACAGCATCACCCGCCGGAACACATTTATAGTCTCCCTGGTAAAGATCTCGGGACTCCGGATCACAGCGATGAGCCCTGTGCCGGGATGCTCCTCTGCCCTGTACCGGAATTCTTCGTCCAGGTTCTCCGGTCTCCCGCCGGAAAGCACCGCGGCATGCAGCTTTTCTCCCAGTTCTGCTCCCAGCGCCGGCTGAATGCAGTACACCGCATGCCAGAAACGATCCAGAAGCACGAGTTCATTCCTGGCGCCGTATTTCCCCTCCAGAAGAGACTCAAAATTCTCAAAATATACGTTCAGCACAAAAAAGCCGGCCAGTTCTTCTCCGTCCCGGATCGCGGCGGCTCCGGAAAGAAGCGCTTCTTCCGTATTTTCCGGATCTTCCGTCGTGACATAGACCAGTCCGTCTGCTTCCTCCGCTCTCTTCAGAAGCCCCCAGTCCGTCTTCCGTGTCCTGGTCTTTTCGGATCCCGCCGTGGAATACCGCCGGTTCCCTTCCCGGTCGTACAGTTCAAAGGTAGCAGCTGCCCTGCACTGTTCCGTCGCCTGGAACAGCACATTGTTCACAGAGGTCCCGGTGAAGGAATGTCCCTGCTGAAGGAGAGACCGGGCCACCATTCTGTCTGAGCACAGACTCCCGGCCGCTTCCAGGAATCCGCTGTGCATCGTATCCAGTACTTCCGTCACGATCTCCAGTTCTTCCTGCATCTCCTGGCGCATATTGAGATTCTCCTGGGACCGAAACATCTGGCCCGTCATCCACAGACTCACCGTAAGAGGAATCAGCGCAGCAGCAAGGAACGTCGCCAGGAGACGCATACGGAAGGATTTTCGAAACATTCCTGAAAATCTGTTCATTCCGTCCCCTCCCTGTTAAGCCAGGCAGTCCACTTCATGAGCACCTCGTTTCTTGTCCCGCTGGCTTCCCGAACGTTGTAGCTGATCAGCCGGATATCCTTAAGCGGCGGCAGATCCTCCGACGCCGCCGCGTCCTTCAGGACGGATCTTCTGCAGAAGCGCTCCACGATCAGGTTCTGTACGTCCTCAGTCAATGTAAAATCCAGGAATTGTTTCGCATTTTCGCTGTGGGCCGCGCCTGCCACCAGGGCGCTTCCGTCCGGGACCGCGCTGGTGCCTTCCACCGGGTAGACGATCGTCAGATTCTGCCCCGCTGCGATCCTTTTCAGGGCGGTCTCTTCCAGCGTTACGCCCGCCAGCGCTGTACCGTCCGCCACAGCGTCCGGGACTTCTCCCGAATCCTCCAGCTGCTTTCCCTTCAGCTGGAGGGCGAACTCCTCCAGCACTCTCTCACCCGTTCCCCTCGCCCGGATCATCGTAAGAAGCGCCGTCAAAGAGGACCCGGACCTGCGCGGATCCGCAAACGCGATCTCTCCCCGGAACATGGGGGCCATCAGGTCAGACCAGCCTTCCAGTTCCTCCGCTTCCACGAGTTTCGGATTGTAGATCAGCACCAGCGGGAGCGCGGAAAAGGGCGTCCAGAAATCGCCCTCTGCTTCGAACTGCCTGTCCAGCCTGTCCGATCCTTCCGCCCGGTAAGGGGTGAACACCCCCGAATAATACTGCAGGCTTTCCACACCTCCGCCGAACATAAGATCCGCCTCCGGATGCTCCCGTTCCTCATAGATCCGCTCCAGAAGCTCGTTGGTTCCGCCCTCTGTGACTTCGACCCAGATGCCGGTCCGGTCTTCGAATTCCTTTACGATGGGCCACCACACCTCCCGCTTGTGGGAGGTGTAAATACTCAGGCGTTTCTCCTCCGGCGGCAGGGAGTACTCCGGGAGACCGGCACTTTCCGCCGTGCCGCAGGAAACCAGCAGCAGGACACAGACTGCCGCTATCCATCTCATAAACCGCATCCTCCTGCCCTCCTTTTTTCTAATACAGGACCGTATCTTCAGACCATTATAGCACAGGCGCAGCTTTTTCGGAGAAAGACAGGATTTTCAAAATTTAATCAGTTTTGTCCCGTTTCCATTCATAATCTGTTCATATAAAATCAATGTTAGACAGGATCCTTGCGGTCCCTGATTGTTTTTACAGCATATTTAACAAAGGAGGAATTGTTATGAGAAAAGTTTTATCAGTCATTCTGTCAGCGGCCATGATCATGAGCCTTGCGGCCTGCGGCGGCTCCAAGCCCGCAGAGACCACCGCGGCTCCGGCAGCAGCTCCGGCAGCAGCTGAGACCACAGCTGCGGCTCCGGCAGCAGGCGGCGGCACGGAAGCTCCGAAGGTAGACGAATCCAAGATGAGCCCGGTCCAGAAGGTCATCAAGGAAGCTCAGGGCATGACCCTCGAGGAGCTGGCAAAAAAAGCCATTGAAGAGTCCAACGGCAAGATGTTCTACGGCGTCGGCAACTCCAGCCGCGGCAAATCTGCTCTTCCGCTTTTCATCGATTACCTGAAGACAATCGATCCTTCCTACAACATGGATTTCGAGTGGCAGCAGCCGAAGAACAACAAGATCTTCG
>JAFSYO010000089.1 GCA_017449925.1 Stomatobaculum sp. | reverse complement strand
GATCATCTCGTCCCATCAAAATGAGCTCAAAAATTGGGGCTATATACGAAACTTCCAGTCCGCACTCCCTCGTCCCCTGCTCAGAGGACTTAATAAAGACTGAATTATGAGAGTCGTGGGGCTATAGAGCCTAAGTCCTCTGCTTCACTCCCTTGTATCCTTCGGTAACAAGGGAGTGCATTTCAGCACATACCTGCATATCCCCAACCAAGCGGGAAAAATGCTTGAAATCAAGCAAAGCAGAGAAAAAACAGGTTCCGACAAGGAAGTGCAACTTGGGACTTCATAGAATACCCTCACGCACATCCGTACTTCCGCTCATGCACTCTTCTGCCCTTCTGCTTCCAGCACGAAAAAAGCCAATATCTTACTTGCCTATTCTCCTCCCCGCCCCCGTCAGGTTCGCGGCGAGGGAAATGATGGTGAGGAGCAGAAGCACGATGGTGATGGGCCGCCCGAACATGGCTGCCAGCATGTGATCCTCGGAGGAAGCCAGCGACACGGCGCGGCGGAAGTTGGAATCCATCATGCCGCCGAGCACGAGGGCCAGGGTCATGGGCGCCACGGAGTAGCCGCGGGAGCGCATGACAAATCCCAGGATTCCGAAAAAGAACATCAGTCCCACATCGAACATCCGCCCCCGGCAGGCGTAGGCCCCGATCACGCAGAGCAGCGACACCACCGGCATCAGAAAGGTCTTCGGCACGTTGATGATCCCCGCAAGGTGGGGCGCGATGAGGAGCCCCAGCAGCAGGAGGAATACGCAGCTGATCAGTCCGCCGCCCAGGATCGCGTGAAAGCTTTCCGGGCTTTTACTCAAGAACATGGGGCCTGGCTGCAGGCCGTGGACGTAAAAAACAGAAAGAATGATGGCTGTCACCGCGTCCCCCGGCACCGCCAGGGTCAGCATCGGGATCAGCGCTCCGCCGATGCAGGCATTGTTCGCACTTTCGGATGCTACGATTCCTTCCACCGCTCCTTCCCCAAAGAGCCTGGAGGGATTTTTTACGATGTTTTTTGCCTGGGAATAGGCGAGAAATGCAGCCACCGGGCCACCGGCCCCGGGCAGAGCCCCCACCACGGTACCGATCAGGCTGTAGTACATGCTGCGCCCGAATTCCTTCAGGATTTCCTTCATCCGCACCGTCTGGTGTGTGATCTCATTTACCTCGGCCTCCATATGGCCCTCGTTGACCACGCAAAGCACCTCGGCAAAGCCGAAAAGCCCCACCAGGGCAGGCACCGTCGGGACGCCTGCGTTCAGAGCCCGGATGCCGAAGGTAAGCCGCGGCGTTCCCAGGACAGAAACCATCCCTATCATGGAAAAGAAGAGACCAAAGACCACACTGACCAGTCCCTTGGAAAAGCTTCCGTAGCTTAAACCGCCAACTGTGGCCAGGCCGAAAAGTGCCAGCAGGAAATAGTCCATGGGCTGGAATTTCAGCGCCATCGCGGTGATCGGCTCCGCCAGCAGCGCCAGCATGAGGAGGCCGAACACGGAACCGACAAAGGAATAGACCGTGGCGTACTTAAGCGCCTTAAAGGCTTCGCCGCGCTTTGCCATGGGGTAGCCGTCCAAGGTGGTAACCACTGAAGACGGAGCCCCGGGGATATTCAGGAGGATCGCGGACAATGCTCCGGAAAACACCCCGACCACATAGACTCCCATGATAGCCGCCAGGGCATCGCCCGCGGACCAGGTATAGGTGATGGAGACCAGCAGCGCTGTCGCCATGGAGACGGAAAGTCCGGGAATGGAACCCACAAAAAGCCCTGCAGCGCTTCCCGCGCCGCAGAGCAGTACAAATCGTGGATCCAGGAAATATTTCAGACTTTCAATCAACGCATGCATAAGCTCTCTCTTATTAATGCAGTCTTAAAATCACGGCAGCCGCACATGCAGCAGCATACCGAACAGGAACCACACCGCTCCCGTCGCAATACAAGACAGAAGGAGGATGTTCCTCGGCTTTCGCTCTCCCAAAAGAAGTAGCAGGCCGGAAAGATAAAGAACAGTGGACGGGATAAAGTGCAGATGCGGCATCAGAAGGTCATAGGCCACGGAAACCGCGATGAAGGCCGGCACGACGTTCCCTTTCAGGAAAGCAGGTTTTGCCGCCTCCCCGGCTTTTAGTTCTGTTTCCTCTCCGGCTTTTTCTGTTTCACGCTTTGCTTCCGCAAGGAGCAGGAACATCAGCAGCAGGCCGAACACTGAGATCAGCGTCGGGAAGAGGAACGGGGACGTCTTCCACTCCGTCACGTTACGGTCGAAATGGTGATGATAGAGCGAATAGGCAAGAAGCGCCGCAGAACAGGCACCGATGAACAGTGCCTCCCGGGCGCTTTTTTTCGCGGTCACGGCTTCGGGATCCCGAACTCCTCCGGACTCTTCACTGCCGCGCCGGCATCGTAAAGCATCCAGGAAATCTCGGATTCCCACTCTGCGAAGAATTTTTCCGCATCTTCCACCGTCTCGTACTTTTCGTACAGTTTCTCAATGCAGTTGTCATCCATGTATTTCTCAAACTCAGGATCCTTCACCGCCGCCTTTGCCGCGGTGCGAAGCACTTCCTTCACGTCTTCCGGCACATCCTTGTTCACGATGAGGCTGAGGGGCGTGTAGGGCATGCTCATCATTTCCTCGCTGCCCTCCATCACGGAAGCCAGCGTGACCGCCTCCGGGTGCGCCGGGAGCGGATCCACGGAACAGACCGCCAGAAGCCTCAGATCGCCGCTTTCAATATAGGAAGCGACCGTGGAGTAGTTGGAGTTCGTGAAGTCCACCTGATGTCCCAGCACCGCGGTAATGCCTTCCGCGCCGCTGTTGTAGGCGGTCATGGAGGGCTCATAACCGTACCGGTTCAGGAGCAGTGCCTGGATATGGCCGGAACCGCCGGGGCCTGTGTAACTCATCTTGATCTTCCCGGGCTTCTCCTTCATCGCGTCCAGCAGATCCTGGATTGTTTCATATTCGGAATCCTTCGCGACCACCATGACCTTCGGATCGTTGGCAATGGGCAGGATGGGCGAGAAATCGTTGTAGCTCATTTCGCTGATGCCCATCACTCGCTGGGTCCCCAGGCTGTCTGCCGTGAGAAGCAAAGTGTAGCCATCCGGCTCCGCCTGCAGGGCAGTCTCCGTTCCCACGGAACCTGAAGCCCCCGGCACATTCTCCACCACGATGGACTGCTTCAGCTGCTTCTCCAGGGCAATGGCCAGCTGCCTGCCCACAAGGTCCGTGGTCCCGCCGGCGCCGTAGGGGATGATCATTGTGATGCTCTTCTTGGGATAATCCACCGCCGCAGCTGCCGGTGCGGCGCTCTCCGCTGCTGTTTCGGAGCCGCCAGTCTGCGCAGCGGCAGTTGTCTCTGTGCTGCCTGCCGTGGTGCCTGCTGCTCCGGAGCCTCCGCAGGACGCGAGAAGCGCCGTCATTCCAGCCGCCAGCAGCAGCTTTATCACATTCCTTCTATTGATTCGTATCATATGTTTTCTGCCTTTTTACAACTTTTTATTTCGGATAATTACAGCTATTTATACAACGGTTTTCGATTTTTCACAAGTCTCCATCTGAAATACTGACCGGGATGGCAACATCATTCTCATCCATCTGCACATCTTCCAGCCGCTGCTCCTCAAATGCCGCCAGGACCAGGGCCGCGTCCTTCCGAAGCTTCGGCAGGTATCTGTCGTAATATCCTGCGCCGTGACCAAGCCGCCCTCCGTGACCGTCAAAGGCCACGCAGGGGATGATGCACAGGTCTATTTCCTCCAGCTTTACCGGCAGCGCATATTCCGGCACCGGCTCAAGAATACCGTAAGCGCCGGTCCGCCAGGCGTTTCCCGGCAGGACCGCTTCCATGATCCCCTTGCCATGACACAAAGGATACGCGATCCGTATTCCCCGGGTCTCTGCCCACTGGTGGAACTCTGTAAGATCGACCTCATCCCAGGCTGCTGCATAGGAGAAGATGGTTTTAATTGGAGGAAGGCCGGCCTCTTTTCGCTCTGCTGCCAGTTCTTCTATATATTCAGCAAACCGGCTGCAGATGATGCGGCTCTTTTCTGCTCTTTTTTCGGAAGTCAGGGCGCGCCGCGCGGCTATTGCCTGCTTCCGCTGTTCTTTTTTCAAATACATGTTTCTTTCGAGTCTCCCGTGCAGTAATCGGCCTGTCTTTTCTTGCATATCTCAAAGATTACGGAATAGAGTTCCACCGCATAGCTGCTCAGTTCCTCCCCAATCAGTTCGGAGACCTCGCACAGTTTTTCCCTCTCCCGCGCCGCGTCCGTCAGCGGAAGACCGTGTTCCCCTTTATATTTCGCAATCTCATCGCACACGCCGAGCCGCTCCCGGAGGAGTTCCACCATCTGCCGGTCGATACGGTCGATTTCTTTTCTCGCTTCCTTCAGATCCATATCAGTTCTTCCTGTTTTTATGTCATGTTCTGCCATTTCAGGCCTTTTCCATCTCCTCCGGGCGCTTCAGCACAGCGCCCTTGTCCGCGACGCTGCGGAGGTGAATATGTCCCGGAACCATTTCCGTAAAGGAGTCGACCACCGCGATCAGCGGTTTTTTCAGGTCATCTGTGTCAAGCCCTGTGCTGTAAAGCAATGCACGGTGGGCAGAACGCTCGATCCCGTTGGTCAGAATACCGCTCCTGTAATCTTTAAAATGCATCTCCGGATAATTTTTCTCCATAAGTATTTCCTGTCCCTGGCGGTTCCTCAGTTTTTCGGACTCTGCTGTCTGTATTCTTATCATATGGCTTTCGACAACAACTGTAAAACAGTATTTTTTGAGTTTTTGCTCTGGAATTGCATCTTCTCTGTACAGCTGTTAACATACAAGTTGAACTGACATTTGTTGTCCGGAATGTTTTTGGAGGTGTTTCACTTGAATTTGGATTTCAACGTTGTTTTAACAAATCTTTTCGGTCTGTTTCTTCTGATCGGCGTGGGCTGGCTCACGGTCCGGACCGGGATCCTGAAGCCCGAGGCCTCGGCGCCCTTCTCTGCCCTTCTCCTGAAGGTGACTCTGCCCTGCACCATCTTTGTTTCCCTGGCGCTGCGGGAATATGACCCCACGTTCCTCCGCGACTGCCTGATCGTCACCGCCATCGGCCTGATTTACTTTCCGTTCATGCTCTTTGCCTCCGACCGGCTCTCCATACTTCTGAAGATTCCGGAAGGCCGCCGGGGAGTCTGGTCCTACTGCGCAGCCTTCTGCAATACCGGCTTCATGGGCTTTCCCGTAGTGTTGAATCTCTTCGGCCCGGAGGGCCTGGCCCTTGCCGTCATGATCAACATGACTCTGAACGTATATACCTATTCCTACGGGGCGATGGAGATCAGCAAAGACAGCGGTGAGAAAGCACAGCCTCTGGATATGCGTTCGGTTCTCTTCTCGAACATCAACCTGGCGCTGGTCCTCAGCCTGATATTCTATTTCTGCCGCCTCAAGGTGCCGAATCTCCTGATCATCCCGCTTCAGCATCTCTCCGGCATCACGACGCCTCTCTCCATGATCGTCGCCGGCATGGCCCTGGGAAAGAGCTCCGGCCGCTCGCTGTTCACAGACTGCGACGTCTATTCCTCTTCCTTTATCCGCCTCCTGGTGTGGCCTATACTGATCCTGTTCGTGCTGCGGCTCCTGCCGATCCAGAATCCGCTGATCACCCCGGTCGCGACACTGCTCTTCGCCATGCCCGCGCCTGGCGTCACGGCTATGCTCACGGAAATGTACCATGGAAACACGGAGCTTGGCGCAAAGCTTCTGTTCATGCAGAATCTGCTGTGCATGCTGACCATCCCTCTCATCTGCATGCTTCTTTGAACACTAAGGAGTAACAGTTTATGAAAAAAATCCTGCTGATCGGAACCGGCGGCACCATCGCTTCAGGGAAAACAGAACAGGGCCTGAAGCCGATCCTTACGGCGCAGGATATCCTGTCCTTTGTGCCGGACGTGAAAGCGTTCTGCGATATTGATTTCCTTCAGGTCTGCAATATTGACAGCAGCAATATGACGCCGGCTGTCTGGTCGGAAATCGCAGGGACGATCCGGAAAAACTACGACCGGTACGACGGTTTTGTCATCACCCACGGAACGGACACCATGGCCTATACCGCGGCGGCCCTGTCCTACATGGTGCAGAATTCCAGGAAACCCATCGTCCTGACCGGATCCCAGAAACCGATCGAAAGAGAAGAATCAGATGCCCGGCGGAACCTGCGGGACAGTATTCTCTACGCCTGCGACGAGGATTCGCAGAATGTAGTCCTGGTATTTGACGGAAACGTCATTGCGGGAACGAGGGCAAAGAAAATGATGTCCCGGAATTTCAACGCATTCCACAGCATCAATTTCCCCGTTCTGGCCCGGCTGCAGGACGGGCGTATTATCCGGTATATTCCGGAGGAGCCGATGAGGAGCCGCGTGCGTTTTTCGGAGGAATTAAGCAGCTCGATCTGTGTCATGAAACTGATCCCCGGATCCCGTCCGGAAATGCTCTCTTACCTGTTTGAAAATTATGACTGCATCGTCATTGAAAGCTTCGGCGTGGGAGGCCTGCCTGAACAACTTTCCGGACAGTTCTACAAAGAGATGAAGAAATGGGCTCAGCAGGGGAAGTTCACGGTCATGGCGACCCAGGTGGTGAATGAAGGCTCAGGGATGGAAATCTACCAGGTGGGGAAGCGTGTAAAGGAGGATTTCAAGATCATCGAAGCCTATGACATGACGCTGGAGGCAACGCTTACCAAGCTGATGTGGCTGCTGAAGAAATACCCCGGGGACTATGAAAGCATCCGCCGCGGTTTTTACCATCAGATCAATCACGATATTCTGTGCGGCGAGGCGGAGACTTGACAGGCCTGCCCCATCAGACCGTAAAATACAAAAAAAGGGCGTCGCCCCAGTTGATCTTACTTAACTGGGGCGATGCCCTCTTTCAGTTCTGCGAACAATTGTTATTCAACCCTTCAGATTCTTCAGCGCCTCTTCGCTGTTGCTGGTGACCATGGCGAGCTTTTCGCAGGTTCCCATCTCCCCGCAGCTTCCGCAGGTCTCGACCTTTCTGCCCAGGGCGCACTGCCGGATCTGGCACAGAGAATCGCAGTAGACCGTTTTCACGCCGTCGACACGGCAGCCGAGGCAATTGATCATTTCAGGCGCGATATCAATGCCGTTCAGGTCTGACCAGAGCTCTGCGACCTTCTTTCGCAGTTCATCGTCGTTATTCACCGTTGCGATGCGGGCATCGCAGGCCTCACAATCCAGTCCGCAGTATCCAATTAAATCTTTCATCTCTATATTCCTCCCGTCTTAATCAAACTTCCACATTTGTATTATATCCCACTCCCGGTTTTCGCACCAGTATACTGTCCTCTCCTGCACATCGTACACCATGGAGACTACGGTGGGACAGACTTCCTGCGCCACTTCCTTAAGGACGGCGAAGCAGTCCTTCACGTCGAAATCTTCCGCCGCGTTCCGCAGCATGACATCTGCCTTCTGGTACCTGTCCCAGCCCATCCAGGGATGCTGCTCCGAATCCTGCTTGAAGGGAGAGAAATTCGTCATGATCTTGTATTCCGGTCTTTCATAATACAGGCAGCCCTGTCCCGGTATGATATGGAGCACATTCCCCTCCGCGTCAGAAAGGGAACCCATAAAGGTGACGCCGGGGATGCTGTACACCGGGCCCTTGTCCGCAATGTCCCGGATCTCCTGCAGGGTCTTCTTCTGCAGCAGCAGGTCGATATCCAGCATGATGATGTTCGTGCCGCTTCCCGCGGCCCCACCTGAGCCGTTTCCCGCCCCGTCTTTTGCCGCATCTCCTGCAAATAATGCCGGCGGGTCGCTCCTCGCGTCGAAGGGCCAGCAAGTCGGCATTCCCACAAAATCGCCCCTGGCGTTCGCCCCGAACAGCGGGAGCCATCCCTCCTTCGGGTCGTTGATCTCAATGAAAACGCCGCTCTCCGAAGGCCGGACCCGGTACTCCATATCCAGAATATCCAGATTCCAGCCGATGATGGTCTTTTTCTTATTTACAGCAATACTTGTGCACATATACTCATCCGGGTCCTCAGATGTCAAAAGCACTAAAGCAAAAAAAACAGCCGCCCATTCGCATCCTATTATAGCGAACAGGCGGCTGCATCTGAAGACTATTTACTCATGAAAGATCTACGGAGCGTAGACAGCCCTTCAGTTCCTTTTAGATCACACTGATATCTTCCTGGCTGACGGAGGTGTAGCCCCGGCCGCGCATGGCGGCTTCCGCCTTCACGGTGTCGGCGACGTTGAAGATCATGTAGGCGTGCTCGCTGCTCTTTCCGCCGAGGATCGCGTACATGTATTCGAGGTTGATGTTCTCCTCCGCGAAGACGGACAGCAGGGTGTTCAGCCCGCCGGGCTCGTCCGGCACCGCGTAGGCAAGCACTGTCGTGAGGCTGGCCACATAGCCCTCCTTCTTCAGGACGTTCACGGCGCGGATAACATCGTCCACGATGACGCGGGCAATGCCGAAGTCCTTGGTCTCGGACACGGACAGCGCGCGCATGTCGATCTTGTTGTCGGCAAGGACCTTTGTCATCTCATTCAGGGTTCCGGGTCTGTTCTCAAGAAATACGGAAATCTGCTTGACACTCATCTGCTTCTCCTCCTTCTTTCAGATCTTTCTCTTGTCGATGACGCGGACTGCCTTTCCTTCGCTTCTCGCGATGGTGCGCGGCGCCACCAGGGTGACCTTTGCCTTGATTCCGAGCATGGACTTCATGCCCTCCACCAGCGCCTTCTGGCGGGCGGAGATCTCGCCCAGGTTGTCGGTGAACATCTCAGGCGTCATCTCCACCTGGACCTCCAGGGTATCCGTGTTGTTGACGCGGTCCACGATGATCAGGTAGTTCGCAGCGTAGCCGTGCTTCAGGAGCACCGTCTCGATCTGGGACGGGAATACGTTGACGCCGCGGATGATGAGCATGTCGTCGGAACGTCCCTTCGGCTTCGCCATGCGGACATGGGTGCGTCCGCAGGAGCATTTCTCCCGGGTCAGGGTGCAGATGTCTCTCGTGCGGTAGCGGAGCAGCGGGAACGCCTCCTTGTCGAGGGAGGTGAACACCAGCTCGCCCTGGGTCCCGTCGGGAAGCACTTCGCCGGTGTCGGGGTCGATGATCTCGGCGATGAAGTGGTCCTCGTTGACGTGCATGCCCTGCTGGGCGGAGCACTCGAAGGAGACGCCGGGGCCGGACAGCTCGGTGAGGCCGTAGATATCGTAGGCCTTGATGCCCAAGGTCTTCTCGATGTCATGGCGCATCTCTTCGCTCCAGGCTTCCGCGCCGAAGATGCCTGCCTTCAGCGGGATGTCGTCCGGGCCAAGACCCAGTTCCTTCATTTTTTCTCCGAGGAACGCGGCGTAGCTGGGGGTGCAGCACAGGATCGTCGCCTGCAGGTCCATGATGAACATGATCTGGCGCTCGGTATTGCCGGAGCTGGTGGGGATGGTGAGGCAGCCGACCTTGTGGCTTCCGCCGTTCAGGCCCGGTCCTCCGGTGAAGAGTCCGTAGCCGTAGGACACCTGGCACACGTCCTCCTTGGTGCCGCCTGCCGCCACGATGGCGCGGGCGCAGCACTCTTCCCAGAGATCAATGTCATGCTGAGTGTAGAACGCCACGACGCGCTTTCCCGTGGTGCCGGAAGTGGACTGGATGCGTACGCAGTCCTCCAGGGGCTTGCCCATCAGGCCGTAGGGATACGCGTCCCTCAGATCCGCCTTGGAAAGGAAGGGAAGCTTCTTCAGATCGTCGATGGTCTTGATATCCTCCGGCGTCACGCCCTTCTCTTCCATTTTTTTGCGGTAGTAGGGGACATTGTCCCACACATGCTTCACCTGCTTCACCAGTTTTTCATTCTGGATCTCAATGATCTTCTCCCGTGAAGCGCACTCGATTTCCTGCTGATAGTAACGTTCCATAGCTGATACCCTTTCTTTGCTGAATACGTTTACGGAGTCCCTGATTTAGAAACTCATGCCGCATGTTTCTCCGGGGACTGCCGTCGCGCGTCAGCAGGGCCCGTACTGAACTGATTAAATCTTTACGCGTTCTTTCCGAGAAGGAACGCTTTCTTGTTCATCTCCAGGAATTTCGCCGGGACGTTCGCCTCCAGGGACTTCATCCAGGCCTCCTCCGGGAGATCAAAGTAATGGGACAGGCGTCCCATCAGAACCAGGTTCACCGCTCTGGAGGAGCCGGCCTCCTCCGCGAGCTTCAGGCAGTCCATGGCGTCCACCTTCGCGCCGGCGGCCTTCATCTTCTCCACCAGGCCCTCCGGATACTGAGCCGCGCCGGTGATGACCGGCATCGGGTCGATCTGCTGCGTGTTAGTGACGATCTGACCGTCCTTCTTCAAGAAGGAAAGCCAGCGCGCCGCCTCCAGAAGCTCAAAGGAGACAATGAAATCCGCCTCGCCCTGGTCGATGACCGGGGAATTCACCCTCTCGCCGCAGCGCACATAGGTGACAACGCTGCCGCCGCGCTGGGACATGCCGTGTACTTCAGAGACCTTTACATCCAGGCCCTGGGAAAGAAGGAGATGGCCCAGGAGCTTGCTGGCCAGAAGGCTTCCCTGCCCGCCGACGCCGACGATCATAATGTTCTTAGTCAATGCTGCCATGGCTCAGGCCTCCTTTCCGGTGCTCTTGAAAGCATCAAACTTGCAGAGCTGCTCACAGACGCCGCAGCCGACACAGAGCGTATTGTCCACATGGGCCTTGCCTCCCTTGAAGGAGATGGCCGGGCATCCGATGCTCATGCAGGCTCTGCAGCTTCTGCACTTATCCGGATCCACCGCCAGCGGCGCTTTGTGCTTCACATACTTCAGAAGGGCACAAGGCCTGCGGGAGATGATCACGGAAGCTTCGTCCGCTGCCAGCTCTTCCTTCAGGACCTTGTCGCACTCCGCCAGGTCGTAGGGGTCCACCACGCGGACGCGCTTGAATCCCATGGCGCGGCACAGGGCCTCGAGGTCGATCTTTCCTGCCGGATCACCCTTGATGTTGTAGCCGGTGGTGGGATTCTGCTGGTGTCCCGTCATGCCGGTGATGGAGTTGTCCAGGATAATTACCGTGGAATTCGACTGGTTGTAAGCGATGTTCGCGAGGCCGGTCATTCCGGAGTGCATAAAGGTGGAATCGCCGATCACTGCGACGGTCTTCCCCTCGCTCTCCTTGCCCAGAGCCTTGTTGAAACCGTGGGTCGCGCTGATGGAAGCGCCCATGCAGAGCGTCATCTCGATAGCGCCCAGCGGCTGGACCGCACCCAGGGTATAGCAGCCGATATCGCCCAGCACCGTGCACTTATTTTTCTTCAGGGTGTGGAACAGGCCTCTGTGGGGACATCCCGCGCACATGACCGGCGGCCGCGGCGGAATAGCATCCTCCAGCTTTCTTCCCTGGGGCACTTCCCTGCCCAGGGCCTTCGCCACCAGGTTCTGGGAGAACTCACCCTCGATGGGAAGCAGGTCCTTGCCGGAAACCTCGATGCCCAGCTGCTTCACGAAGTTCTCGATGATGGGATCCAGCTCCTCAACCACCACCAGCTTCTGAACCTTCGACGCGAAATCGCGGATCAGCTTCTCCGGCAGTGGGTTCGCCATGCCGATCTTCAGCACGGAAACGCTGTCTCCGAACACTTCCTTGACATACTGGTAGGAAGTGGAGTGGGTGATGATGCCAAGCTCCGTTCCTCCCATTTCCACCCGGTTCACCGGGGCCGTCTCAGCGTACTCCTCCAGGGCTTTGGTCCTGGCCTCGACGATTGGATGGCGCTTGATGGCATTGCCCGGCATCATGACGTACTTTCCGATGTTCTTCTCGTAAGCCTTCTCCGGGACAACGCGCTCTCCGGTCTCCACCACAGACTGGGAATGAGCCACTCTGGTGCACATCTTCAAAAGGACCGGCGTGTCGAACTTCTCGGAAATCTCATAGGCCAGCTTCGTGAACTCCATCGCTTCGGCGGAATCCGACGGCTCCAGCATGGGAAGCTTCGCCGCGATGGCGTGATGACGGCTGTCCTGCTCGTTCTGGGAGGAGTGCATGCCTGCATCATCCGCGACGCCGACCACCATGCCTGCGTTGACGCCGGTATAGGACATGGTGTACAGCGGGTCCGCCGCCACATTCAGTCCCACATGCTTCATCCCGCAGAAAGAACGTTTTCCTGCCAGGCAGGCGCCGAAAGCCGCCTCCATGGCCACTTTCTCGTTCGGTGCCCATTCGCAGTATATCTCATCGTACTTTACGGCTTCTTCCGTGATCTCCGTACTCGGAGTTCCGGGATAACTGGAGATAAAGCAGCATCCCGCTTCGAAGAGACCGCGGGCAACCGCCTTGTTGCCCAGCATCAGCTGTCTCATAATGTCGCGCTCCTTTGTTGTATATTTATTCAGTGCTGAAACTTGCTGTCCGCCCCGCATCCGGAAGATCCCGGCCGGGCACGGTACACTTGGAATCCAGTATATCACTTTCGCGCTTTAAAGCAAAGGAAAATATAAACGGCCCCGCCCATCTGGACGAGGCCGTTGCTGTTTCAGTTTCCTTCAGCATCTGATATCAGCGGCGCTGTTCCATTACGGGCACGTTTTCCGGGACACGGGAAAGAAGCGGCTAAAGTAAAAGCCGCCAAAAAACGTAAAGCCGAAAAAGCGTCCGCTCTGTCTGTCTGCTGCTCTCATCGCCGTTCTCCTTTCCAGGTCCGGGAACCTTCCCCCGGCCGCTGTGATTTTTATGCAGTATATAATTCCTTTTAAACATTGTCAATACTGATTAATCAACTTCTTGTCCGGTTTCGGTCTGCTTTCTGCCCCAGTCTTCCGGAAAAGATTTGTGAAATAAACGAGATGAAACATTGACGGAAGTTCCCAGCCTGCAGTAAACTTTTGAGAAAGGAATATGTCGTTCATGCCAGTTTTATCAATGTTTTTCGGTATTATCATTCGTATGTACAACGAATCCGGAGAACGTCATAAAATTCCTCACATTCACTGCGTTTACAGTGAATACGAAGCCACTGTCGATTTTTACGGTAATGTACTGGAAGGAGAACTGCCTCAATCCAAAATGAAGCTTGTAGCCGCATGGATTGAGCTTCATCGGGAAGAGTTGTACGCCAATTGGGAATTACTGAATCATGGCGAAAAACACTTCCGCATTAATCCTCTTCAGTAAAGCAGAGGAGTTATGCGTTTAAGGCCAACTGTCATATCAGTTTTTCCTTTGTCCGATTATCATCTTCAGCTTGAATTTGATAATGGCGAAAAAAAAATCTTTGATGTAAAACCATATATATCAGGAAGCTGGTATGGGGAACTAAAGGATCCAGACCTTTTCAATACAGTTTTCGCCAATGGCTATACCGTAGAATGGAAAAACGGACAGGATCTCTGCCCTGATGAGCTATACTATAACAGCAAACCCTTATGAAAACATGGGCTGCTGCATCATTTGGATGCGGCAGCCCATTCTCAGTTAATATATATTCTCGTATTTCAGATCAAGTCCGTCATGCTGTGCACGCCGATAGCCAGCGTGGACATGTTGTGCAGGAGCGCGGAGAGAGACGGGTCGATGAAGCCCCCCACGCCCAGCAGGATCAGGAGCAGGTTGAAGGAAATGATGGAGCGGTAGTTCGAGTCGATGCGGCGCATCAGACCGGCGCTGATCTTTCTCAGAACCACCAGCTGGTGCAGGTCGTTCTCGGAAATGGTGATGTCCGCGATCTCCCGGGCGATGGCCGCCCCCTCGCTGATGGCGATGCCGGCGTCGGATTCCGACAGCGCAGGACTGTCATTGACACCGTCTCCCACCATGATCACCTGATGGCCCGCTTCCCGTTCCCGGCGCACAAAGTCTGCCTTGTCTTCCGGAAGCACGCCGGCCCGAAATTCATCCACACCGACCATAGAAGCAACTGCCTCAGCGGTCCGTTCATTGTCGCCGGTCATCATAACCACGCGGCTTATGCCCAGCTTCCGCAGTTCCTTCAGCACCTCCGGCGCCTCCGGACGCAGGGAATCCTCAATGCAGATCACCGCCGCAAGCCGGCCGCCGATGGCCAGATACAGATGAGAATACTGCGGCGGCAAAGCAGCCAGCTTCTCTTTATCCTTTTCGCTGCATTTTGTCTTCTCATCCTCAAAGACAAAGT
>JAFSYO010000088.1 GCA_017449925.1 Stomatobaculum sp. | reverse complement strand
CGCGTGGGCGCTGGCCGACTGCCTGGACCTCGAGGCGATCAAGCTCATCGCGAAGAACCTGCGCGCGGCCGTGGCCAATGACCCGGACGGCAGGGAGGGCATGGCTCTCGCACAGTACGTGACCGCCATGGCCTACTCCAACGTAGGTCTCGGTATCGCCCACTCCATGGCACATACGCTCGGCGCCGTCTATGACACGCCGCACGGTGTTGCCTGCGCCATGATGCTGCCGATCGTCATGGACTTCAACCAGGAGTACACCGGCGTGAAGTTCAAAGCCATCGCGGAAGCATTCGGCGTAGATACCGAAGGAATGGATGAGAAAGCCTACCGCAAGGCGGCGATCGACGCGGTGCGGCAGCTCTCCGTGGATGTGGGCATCCCCACCAAGCTGGAGAAGCTGAAAGAGGAGGACCTGCCTTTCCTGTGCGAGTCCGCAGCTGCCGACGCGTGCGCACCCGGCAACCCGAGACACGCCACGCTTCAGGACTTCGAGGCAATGTTCCGTCAGCTGATGTAAAATCAATACAGTCCGCGCGGGTCCGGATATTCGGGCCCGCGTTTCTTATATCAAGCACAGCGCTGCCATTAAAAACGCGCATCGGGTGTGGAAAAGAGAATGCAGGAAATTGGGTTATAAGCGGTCGCCTGATAGGCGACCGGGATTCAGCCGCGGCAGGATATACTGAAAGCATCGGAAGGGAAGCCACGGGATGATCGTTCCCGGGGCAGACTGACCAATATTATGATGATCTGAAGGAATATCCGAGGATCGGCGAGGAGTATGAAGAGGATGAAGTACAAAGACACAGGTTTTCGCGCGTTTTACCGTCATTTTACAGCGGTCCCGCTGAAGGAGGAGCTGAAGGCGGCGTTGGCTGATTTTCCGGAGGCGGAGACGGCCAACTGCGTTCTGACCTACGGATATTTGGACAGGGACGCCGGATTGACGCTTGAGGTCCTTGCCGCGGGAACAGAGAGCGAGAAGGGTTACAGATTCGCGGAAGGGAATGACAGCGTCAGCTCCAAGATCCGGATCAGCGAAGTCGCTGAGGATGATGCCGCTTTCTTCAAGGACGGGGACGGCAGCCTGGCGAAAAAGTATTCGGGAAAGCTCGGCATGCTGCACAGCTATGACGCCCCGGAAGAAGTGGAAAAGACGCGCGGCATGGCGTTCCTTGACGAAAGCAGGGACGGAACCTGCATCGATGACGTGCTTGTCTACCTGCTCAGGGACGGACTGAAACCGGAAGGATGCTGGACAAGGATCACTGGCCTCGGAGATCACTGCATTATGGGGAAACTTCTCAACGAACCGGGTCAGGACTTCGGGTATCACCTGGGAGAGGAGATCGCCTTCTTTGTCAGGGAAACGGACGATAACAAGATCATCTGCTGTTCGGACATGAACCCGAGCAAAAAGATCACCGAAAAAGATCTGGAGGACGGAAGCATGCTCGAGGCGGCGGTAACGGTGTTCAACCGCGAGAGGACGGAACCGCATCTTTTCGATATCCTGGAGATCCTGCGCGACAGCTATGTATGGGTTCCATGCACCGCTGTTCTCAGTGAGGCAGACCAGGAACGCTGGAAAGAAATCGCGGAAAAGCTGGATAACGATCCGGACGCGGATCCTAGCGAGCTCATCGGGAAAACATTCCGGATGGAGGGCGAGACAAGGCTGATTCCGGATATTCTGCAGAACGGGGACAACTATTTCTTCCCGGTGTTTTCCACTGTGGAAGCCATGGGGGAATACGGCAATCACTTTTCAAAGGTGCAGAAGCATATGCTGGAAGTGATCCCGCTGGCCAGAAACAATGAAAAGGACCTCGCGGGGATCGTTCTGAACGCCTTTACAGAGCCGTTCGTGCTGGACAGACAGATCTGGGATATTGTGGAGAAGATGAAATCCAGGATCCGGCAGCCGTAAACTTTTAGGTATCATGAAATGGTATTAGTTTTGAGTGCCTTTGTGTGAAAAAGTAATATAATAGTCTCAATAGGGTTGATGATAAAAGAGATCTTTCAGGGAAGGATGCAGGTAAACCATGCAGCTGCCTTTATCCGAACATCTCAATATTGCAGGGTTATCCCGCTTATTTGACAATAAGTCGGAGTGCTACAAGCTGTTCTGGTTTCAGGCACTTCTG